>JBDRNZ010000012.1:0-80606 GCA_043810515.1 Candidatus Peregrinibacteria bacterium | reverse complement strand
CGCCCGCGAAACAATTTCAAAAATCCTGAACTGCAGATCTTCGGAAATAATTTTCACATCCGGAGGCACCGAAAGTAACAACCTTGCGATTTTTGGAACAGCAAAAACAGCCGGCACAAAAAACAGACACCTCATCACATCAAAAATCGAACATTCCTCCGTCCTGGAACCATTCCAAAAACTCGAAAAAGAAGGATTTGAATCAACATATCTAAAAACAGACCGGGAAGGATTCGTAAACCTGGAAGATCTAAAAGGCTCTCTCCGCCCCGACACCACCCTGGTTTCCATCATGTATGCCAACAACGAAATCGGAACAATAGAACCTATCCCGGAAATCGGACAAATCTGCCACGAAGCAAATGTCACATTCCACACAGACGCGTGTCAGGCCGGAGGATCACTGCTACTGGACACGCAGGAACTCAACGTTGACATGATGACACTGAACGCGGGAAAAATTTACGGCCCGAAAGGCGTAGGCCTGCTTTTCATAAGAAGAGGAACAAAAATAGAACAGATAATTTTCGGCGGAGGACAGGAACAAAACCTAAGAAGCGGCACTCACAATGTCCCGGGAATTATAGGATTCGCAAAAGCACTCCAACTCGCGCACTCGGAACAAAAAGAGGAAAACGCACGACTCGTCCTTCTGCGTGACCGCCTGATAGAAGGCATCCTTAAAATCGAAAAAACTCACCTAAACGGCCCCCGCACCCAACGTCTCCCAAACAACGTAAACGTAACAATTGAAGATATAGAAGCCCCCCACCTCGTTCTCGTATTGGACGAGGCCGGAATTTACACAAGCACGGGCTCAGCATGCCGCATCGGCGAAATAAGTCACTCTCCCGTGCTTCTCGCAATCGGCCTGACCGACACACAGACACAAAGCACCCTCCGCCTGACACTCGGCAAAAAAACAACGGAACAGGACATTGATTTTACAATACGGACACTCACGGAAATAGTGCAAAAACTAAGGAACCACTAAATCGCCTGACCGCAGATTGCCGCTTACCTAAAACAAAAATCGCGCCTTTTGCAGACACCGAAACCTCCGTCCCCCACTGTCAACATCTTTTAAATAATTCCTCTTTTCAACCTCAATCATGATTGGTATTATCTTAAGCACCACTATATATTGTGGCTTGAAATAAAAACAACCTACTAGATATAGGCGTTTCCCCCTCATTCCTGTAAAAAATGTCTTTTAGGTCTTTTTTTGCCCCTTATTCACTAATCCAGCACCACCTATGTCCCCCATTAAAAGAATTAAAAAAAGAAAAGGCAACATCGTCGACTTCGACCAGGCAAAGATAACCGAAGCAATCTGGCACGCGGCACACTCGGTCGGCGGGACAAATAAAGAACTGGCAAAGCAGATCTCAAATCAGGTGGCTGCGGTATTGGAAGTCTTTTACAAAGACGACACAAACGTTCCGACAGTTGAACAGATTCAGGATCTCGTTGAAAAAATTCTTATAGAAGGGGGCCACGCAAAAACCGCAAAGGCATACATTCTTTACAGAGAACAGCACAAAAATCTGAGATCAGCCCAGCAGGAAATATTGAACGGCCAAACCACAAAACTTCCGTTCAGCACAAACGCTCTAAAAGTTCTCGCGGGAAGATATTTAAAAAGAGATGAGGAAGGCAAAATTGCGGAAACCCCGGAATCGATGTTCGACAGAGTGGCCGAAGCGCTGGCAAAAATCGAATCAAACTACGGGAAAAAAGAGGATGATGTACAGCAATTCACAGAAAAATTCAAAGAAGCGTTATACAATTTCGAATTCATTCCGGCCGGCAGAACTCTCGCGAACGCCGGAACAAAAACAAGACTTGTCGCGAACTGCATAGTTCTGCATTCCGAAGACAGCATGGACGGAATTTTCTCAACACTAAGGGACGCAGCTCTACTACAGCAGGCAGGATCCGGCCTCGGTTTCCCATGGCATCTCTTGAGACCGGCAGGATTAAGAACAAAAAAAACTCAGGGAGTCTCATCGGGACCGGTTTCATTTATGAAAGCGTATAACGAATCTTTCGGAGTGATAAAACAGCAGGGACGTCACGGCGCAAACATGGGAGTAATGCGTGTCGACCATCCCGATATTCTGGAATTTGTGGAATCAAAATGGGAGGAAGGATCATTGGTAAATTTCAACATATCCGTTTCTCTGACGGATGAATTTATGCAAGCGGTTAAAAACAAATCGCAGGCACCATGGATGTGTCAGTGGCAGGGTAAAAAAATGAAACCGCGAAGAATTATAAGAAATTCAAGAGGCGCATTTATCGAAGCAGTCGAGGAAACAATCACTGCTTCTGAATTAATGGATAAAATCATAAACGCTGCATGGAGAAATGGCGAACCCGGAGTGCTTTTTCCGGATTCAGCAAACCGCTCAAACCCTATTCCGGCACTCGGACGACTTGAGGCGACAAATCCATGTGGAGAACAATGGCTTCACGACGGAGATGTTTGTAACCTCGGCTCAATCAATCTATCAAAATGCGTCACGAACGGAGAAATAGACGAAACAAAACTTTCCAGAATAACAAAAACAGCAGTCAGAATGCTCGACAACGTAATAGACCTCTCCGACTTCCCGGTAAACAAAGTAAACGCCACGTTCAGAAACAACCGCCGCGTCGGACTTGGAATAATGGGATTTGCAGACATGCTTTATCAGCTGAGAATTCCATACAATTCGGAAGAAGGGTTTGAAACGGCAAGAAAAGTAATGAAAATTATAAACGACACAGCACATGAATATTCGCATAGAATAGCGGAAGAAAAGGGCTGCTTCCCAAATTGGGACATAAGCACATACGGACCTAAAGGCAAAAACATAAAAATGAGAAATTCCGCACTCACAACAATAGCACCTACAGGTTCAATCTCAATGCTTCTCGACTGCAGCTCCGGCGTGGAACCTTTCTTCGCACTCGCTTATTCCAAAGAAGTCATGAGCGGACAAAAACTGTCATACGTTAATCCATACCTCGAGAGAGAACTCAAACGCATCGGCCTCTATAACGATGAGATTATAAAAGAAATCGAAAAAACAGGATCGATACAACACATCGAAAACATTCCAAGAGAAATAAAAAGAATATTCGTAACCGCGATGGACATAAGCGCGGATGATCATATAAGAATGCAGGCCGCTTTTCAGGAAAATGTCGACAACAGCATAAGCAAAACCGTAAATTTCCCATATACCGCGACAAGAGAGGACGTAAGAAAAGGATATATTCTCGCATGGGAACAGGGACTCAAAGGCTGTACAGTATACCGTGACGGCAGCAGAAAAGAGCAGGTTTTGACAATCAAAAAAGACGAGAAAAACGTAGCGCAGGAAACAGCGCCAGAAGAAGCTACGGATGAAATTACGGCAGAAGAATCCTCCGGCTTTGAAGAAGTAATTCCGCCGCCAGTCAGTGAAACCATAATGAAAGAAAGAGAACACATCTCCCTGAACAAAAAAGAAATAATCGCTACCAAAAAATGCCCCGAATGCGGCGCCAGCATCCAGATCGGAGAAGGCTGCATGCTCTGCCTTTCATGCGGATTTTCCGCCTGCTCGGTCTAAGGAGCTTGATTATTTTCAGGAATTATTGTAAAAGAGCCCTGCTATGGGAACAAACACAGTAGAAAATTTAGATACAACGCATGAACAAGGGGAAAAGTTTCAGAACCCGAAACAGGAATTTGATGAAAAAAAACTTACCGCAGATGAACTACGAAGAGTAAAAAAACGCCTGACCTCAATCGAGGATATCGCATACGAACGCGACCGGTACAAAAAAGAAGCCGAAAAGGAGCTTAACAGCCTCGTAACGGTAACCGACAAAGGCGAAAATATTATAGACTTGAAAGAATACAGGGAATTAAGAACACAATTGGACGAAACACAGAGTGCGGAACTCACAAAAGAACTTCTCGAAAAAATAAAAAATCTTCCAAAAGAAAAGCATAAAAAGAAACTTTCAGACCTGAACGAAACGAAAGAACTTGATCCACAAGCCCCCGAACTTCTAAACCTTCAGAAAGAATTCGAGCACCTCTGCGATGAAAACAAACACCTGATCGGTGAAGGACAGCTCAACGGATTTAAAGTATGGTTTGCGGAAGAAAGACGAAAAACCCCGACAATAAAACACCTCAAAGATATAATCAAAAAACTGGAAGGCAAAGAAATAAAAGACAGAAACGGCCTGGCGCCGAGAAGAGAGGAATATTCAAAACTCGAAAACCTCTTTTCGCGCTGGGAAATCTCAAGTCCATTAAAATCTGAATTCGTCAAACAAGAGGGCTTAAGCGAGCGTACGCAATTCCGCAAAAACGCGGAAGAAATGGAAAATCATTTGAGAAAAGTCAAAGGAACCGGATTTTATTCACAGGAAATATTGAAAAAAACAATGCAGGAAATGCTCACCGCACGCTCCCCTCTCGAACAAAAAAAACTCGTATTGATGGCGGAAAATGCGGCAAAAGCCGAATCGCAAAGTTTCACGCACCTCGATTCGAAAATAACAGTCGGCAAAACAACAATAAGAAAATTATCAACAAAAGGAAAAGATCAGCTGATCGATTACTACAAAAATCTTTCAATTGCGGAACGGGAAAAAAACGTAAAACGCTGGCCGGATTTTATACAGGCGGAGGCCGATTTGGCCTTGAAACTGGAAAAAATTTATGGCGATAACAAGGAGGGGCTGGCACTGGCTCTTGGAAGTTTCGAGGAATTAAATTACGAGGAAAAAGAGCGCGCACTTGAGGAACATAAAAACCTCAAAGAAAAATCAGAAAACGAAGAGGGCTTGCAGCGCACGTTACTCATAAAAGCCGCCCATGCCAAAATCGACGAAGCAGCACGAAAAGGCGTACTGGCAAAAACAACTCAAAAAAAATATAAAGAATGGTTTGAAAAACTGGACGATCTGAACGAAATGAAAAAAGCCTACGAAAAATTAACCGACGAAACCCCCGACGGCGAAGCCAAAAATCTTTCAGCATACAGAATAAAAAGAGAACGTTTTTTGCGTGAAGTCGACGAACTCAAAACTTTAAATCCGGAAATAAAAAAGGAAGAACTTTCAGCCTGGAATAAGAAATACGACCGTGAAGGATGGACAAAAAGAAAACAGGTTTACAAAGATCTGAAAAAAGAACAGGAAACCATCGCCAAAAAACAGAAAAATCTGCGCGAACTCGAAGAAACGGCAGGGATTGAAAATCCGGAGAAAAATTCCTCGCCCGGTAAAAAAGAAAAGGCGGAAAATCTACAACTGAAAGAAACGATAAAGATAGCTCAGACTCTTATGAACGACAACCAGAACGCGGACGCGCTCGAAACTCTCATTGATTACTGGAGAACGGATCTCGAAAACAAAGACATTCTTTTCTGGATAGGAGTCGCGAAAGATCGAATTGAAAAATTCGGAAGCGGAAAAACTGCAGGAGAAACCGCGGATAAAAATATAAAACAGGAAATCAAACATCTCGCTGAAACAGATAAAAAAACAAAAGACACACTCCTGGAACAGCAGGTAAAAACCTTGAACATCGAAGGCCAGAGACAAAGCGAACAACGCCATCAGAAAAAAGTTTCCGCAAAAGAAAGAGCCAAAGACGAGTCTCTAAAAAGAGTCGAAGAAGGATCGCTCGAAGCAGATCTCACTAAGGACTTTTACGAACAGACGGACGAGGAAACAATTCTCGACAAAGAGAAAAAAGGCGAAGAACTCGATGTGATAAAATTCAGCGATATCAAAACTTCAAAAGAAGAAGTCCAGCGGCTGAAAGGCGAAACGTATCACAGCCAGGGCAAACTCATAAAAAAAGAAGGGCTTGTCGACATAAAACTTTCAGACAAAACAGGAAAGAGACTCTCCGCCGACGCCGCGGAAGCAAAACATGAACAGGAGCTTGAATCAGCCGAAAAAGCCCTAGCGGAAGAAGCTTTGAAAAAAGCAAAAAGCAAAGAAACCGACTCGAAGGTATTTGATCTCAACACTGAAATGGCGGCAAGAAGAGAAGCAAAAAGAATAATTGACGAAAAAACACACAAACACCTCAAGGCTGCGTAGCGTCAGAATTCCTAAGCGGCGGCAGAATAAAAATTCTGAAAAGAATAAAATAATAAATCACCGCTCCCCACCACGGCGTCCATTCCATATCGAGTGAGGCAAAAGAAATTCCGGCAAAAGTTTTTACGAAAAAAATAATAATTTCAAGAAAAATATACCCGAAAAATCCGACAAAACTTCCGAGCCATTGAGAAACAAGACTGAATATAATAGCAAAGAAGCCAAAAATCATCGCCAGCGGAATAAAAGGCAGAACAAAAACATTCGCAATCGGAGAAATAATACTCAGTCTGCCAAAATTAAGAAGAATAACCGGCAACGCGAAAACCTGCGCGGACAACGTCATCTGCAAAGACTCGCGAACGCCCAAAATCCCGGGAACACGCTGAAGATATTTGCCTATAAAAGGCGAAATAAAAATAATTCCAAAAGTCGCAAGAAAAGACAGCTGAAATCCCACGTCGTAAACCAGGATTTTCGGATTCCACATGCTCATTACACCGGCAGCCCCGAAAAGAGAAATCATCACCATATAAGGTCTACCGGAAGCAAGAGCCATAAGCGAAATCACACCCATTACAGCCGCCCGCACAACGGCCGCGCTCGCGCCAACCAGAATCGTAAAAACAAAAATAAACACACCGCATGCCAAAGCCTTTTTCCGCCGGCTCAAAAAATTAAAAATCCCACCCACTACAACGATAACAAGCGTGATGTTATAACCGGAAATAGCAACAATATGCGTGAGACCGGTCGTGTTGAAGTCATTCATGAGATGTTCGGGAATCCCCTTTCTACTGCCAAGAATAAGTCCGGCCATAAAACTCGCGTGCGGCTCCGCGAAAATTTTCGCCAATCGCTCCTCAAGTTCATCCTTAAAATCATAAATAAACCCGTAAAACCCCCCACCACCGCTTTCCGAAACCCTGGAAATCCGGGCCTTATACATCACGGCATATATGGAATATCTGGATAGATATTTGTCATACGAAAAATCATCAATCATTCCGGGAAGCTCGATTTTTCCCGCAACATTGAGACAATCGCCATAGTTAAAAACAGGATAACGATCGCCGTTCACTAAAAGATTGCCTTTAACCTCCCGCCACTCATCATCGGACAGAATTTTTTCGGTATCGAGAATATATTTCACTTTGTCGTTCCGCACATCAACCTCCTCATGAATACAACCCTCAACTTCAAAATATCCTTCAAAATTCTGGATATACCCCTCCCCTTCTTGAAATGAAAGAAAAAACCGGAAAATTCCGAGCCCCACACCCAAAAAACTAAACAGTATAATCCACGCCTTCCTTTCCCTGAAAACCGCGCATAAAGCATAAACCCACAAAACAGCCAGCACAGCGAGCTTCATACCATTACCGTTTTTCAGGAATTCTCCCGCAAAAATTCCGGCCAAAAAAGAAATCAAAAATAGCAAAAACCATTTATATCTGGACATGCCACAAAACCTACTCCTGAAACTTAAAATTTTTCTAAAATCTTGCAATTGATAAAATAAAAAAATATAAGTAGTATTCCCATACAGACTTTAGATTCACCGAAATGAAAAAACTCAACTTGAAAATACTGGCGGCCATCCTGCTTTCCGCATTCTTCGCGCAAACAGCATTAGCGGAATTCACGGACGTTTTCCGGCTTCATAAAAACTATGACGCGATCTTGTACTTACAGGAAAACGGCATAATCGACGGGTACCCGGACGGCACGTTCAGACCAGAAAACAAAGTAAACAGAGCGGAATTTTTAAAAATAATAATCGAAGGATCAAACATAGAAACAGGCACAACCGGACCGGCACCGTTTATGGACGTGCTTCAGACACAATGGTACGCCCCTTACGTAAACAAAGCTTACGACGAAGGCTGGATTGTTGGCTATTCAAATGGGAATTTCATGCCGGAACAAACCATAAACAAGGTCGAGGCGCTAAAAATTCTGGGCAAAGTACAAAACTGGCAGACTTCGGATTCGCTCACGGTCATGCCATATACGGACACCCCGGCCTCGGCATGGTACGCGCCATACGTGGCATACGCATATTCGCACGGATACCTTGAAGAACAGGAAAACGAGTTTTCCCCGGAAAAATTCATGACAAGAGCAAACATAAGTGAAATCATATATAGAACACTGACGCTTGATCCATCCGCAACAAACGAGATCACTCAGCCCCAAATCGACACCCCCGACACGGCAGACACAGCCGCGGACGACACCCCCGATACATCTTTTACTCCAGTTTCACAAAACACAATTCCGATAAATTTTTATGAAAAAATAACGCTGGATGATGAAATCCCAAACACTTTTTATGAAAATGAGGTTTATATAATAGAAGGAACAGCCGCATCAGGATACGATAAAACAAACATACTTCTTGATCCGGACGACAGTGATCCTTACAATTTTGAAGATTTTACAGGAAAAATAAAAAACGGCAGATTCGAAATACCAGTATATTTCACGACACCGGGAAATTACAATATTGGAATACTACCGGGATCTTCCGGACAGACAAAAGTCGCAAGTATTTCGGTAATACAAGACCTTCCGGACGAAGAAAAAACCGAGATACTGACAGAAAAAGCGTCATCACTAAGCATGGGTTTTGCGAATGACACTACTTCCATAAATTTCTCTGCGCCGCAGGAAACAGTCAAAAAATTCACATTCCTCAAGAATAACAAAACAGTCACATACCTATCCAGACAGCAAAAAACCGCAGTTCCGATAAATTACAAAAACTTCGCAACATTTGGTGAAGGCGCAGTCTCATACTACGTTGAAACCGCAAAACTAAGCTCGTCAACGCCCCTCACCATCGCATCAAATTTCACAAAGTCCGACACAAAAACCTTCATCGCGGCCGGCCACACGTTTGATCAGATAGAGGAAAATGAGATCTCGGCCTCCCCTCCGGACAAACTTGAAAAAGGACAAAAAATATCATTTTCTGGAACAGTCCTCGTCGACACAAGACTTGCCGCATACATCACAAAACCGGACGGATTCGTTGACGAAATCTCGCTGTCGACATCGGACGCAACAGGCACATACTTCGAAACGCCGATTATAAAAGCCGGAGGAACTTTCTCGTTCAGCTATTCACCATCGCAGGAAGGCAGATATATCGTGGAAATAATCAACAAAGACGGACTTCCGGAACTCAATCATCCGGTACAGATCGGCAGTCATATTCCACTTATTCCGGATTATTTTGACCTGAATAAAAGAGAATTTTTCTCGGGGGATCTGAACCTGGCAAGCGAAAGAACAGCTCTTTTAAATCTCATAAACAACGAAAGAACACAGAGCGGACTCGGCCAGGTGGTAACATCGCAGGAGTTAAATGCCCTTGCGCAAGCGCACGCCAACGACATGGCGGAAAATAATTATTTCGGCCACATAAATCTGCTCGGCGAAACCCCGGACGAAAGAAGATTAAAAGTTGGAATAGAAACGCCGGTTTCAGAAAACATCGCGCAGGATGTATCAATCGAATTCGCGCATTACGGTCTGATGAGAAGCGGAATTCACAGAAAAAACACGCTTGAACAGCAATGGACAAAAGTCGGAATAGGCCTGGCTACCAACAACGGATATGTATATGTCGTCGAAGAATTTTCGACTTCCCCTCTCACCGCTGAACAGCTAACCGACATGGAAAACGAATTGTTCACCGAAATAAACCTCAAAAGAACGCAAAACGGCCAGGGTTCCCTGGTTTATAATTCAAACCTTGAAATAATAAGCAAAGAGCTGAATGATATGGTTATAAACGACAGCGTCGCTCTTACAGACGACGTTTTCCAGGAATCTCTGCAGGCGCATAATGTCACAGGCATATCGCAGGGAATCGGAAGAATTTTTCACATCTGGTCCGACATCATAAGTTCGATTCTCGACGACGAAACAAGTCTGATTTATGACGCCTGGGAAAGAATAGGAATAGACCTCCGGACTGACGACACAGGAAACACACACGCAACCATAGTAATAAATAAATCCTGAAAAATATTCCCATGAAAAAAATAAGACTCACCATCCCGCTCATAGCTTCCATCGTAATAATAATCGCGCTCTGCGTAGGAATTGTAAAAGCCATAAGTTCGGTAAATATGAACGTTTTTCTTAAACTGGCCGGAGACGAATTGCAGACAGACGCCTTTGGACACACAAATTTTCTCCTGCTCGGAACGGCCGGCAAGAACAACGACGGAGCCGATCTCACGGACACGATAATAGTGGCAAGCCTTGACGACGAAGACAAAACTTTGACGATGTTGTCAATTCCGCGAGATCTTTATGTAAAAGATGAAGAAGTTGGAAATTCAAAAATAAACGAGATCTACCTTAACGCAAAAAAATATTTCGACAGCTCGGCCGAGGGTGTTGAATATCTGAAGAAAAAAATTGAAGAAATAATGGGAATCCCTATTCATTACTGGGCAAAAGTAAATTTTGACGGATTCAAAGAACTCGTGGACACGCTCGGCGGAATAGACATAGAAGTCGAAAACGCGATATACGACCCATATTATCCAAAAGACGGCACCTATAACTACGAAACTTTTCAGATCCCAGCGGGACTTCACCACATGGACGGAGAAACAGCGCTGAAGTACGCCAGAAGTCGTAAAACAACATCGGATTTTGACAGAGCACAGCGACAGCAGCAGATAATATACGCAATAAAAGAAAAAGCTCTGCAGACAGAGGTGATTCTGAGTCAAGAAAAAATAAAAGAACTCTTAAACACGCTCAAGTCAAACGTTGAAACAAACATAAAAATAAGAGAAATCCTCACGATGGGCGCGATTGCCGGAGAATATTCTCAGGAAAACATATCCCACAGGCTCATACATGACGACCCGACCCAGTGCGGAGGCTTCCTGTACACACCTATGCGGGAATATTACGGCGGAATGTTCGTATTGATTCCGGCAGGAGGAGAGGAGTTTTTACATATGTACGCGGACATGAATTTTGACTATCCGCTTATAGCAAAAGAAGTTGCAAGAATTCATATTTTGAATGGCACAAAAACCGGAGGCGTGGCCGGCGAGGCAAAACAAATTTTGCAAAGATTCTGTTTTGAAATAAACAGATTTGGAAATGCGAGAAACACCGACCTCGAGCAGACAACCTATTATTACATGCAGAAATACGACGAAAAAGGTGATCCGATAGATTCGAGGCCCGTATCTCTGGATTTTCTGGAAAAACTTATCCCTGGCATCGAAAGTACTGAAATTCCGCAGGATTACATAGACAAAGGATATTTCGACCAGACCGATATAATTTTGGAAATAGGAGGCGACTATGTAAATTCCGACAACTATATTGACGATCCGTTTTATTCCCTGCCGGCAGTAGCAGCACCGGCAGTCCCCGCGGCCCCTGAAGCTTCACCCGAAACCACTCCCGCGGAAACATCGCAAAATTCCCAATGAGAATCAACAAATACATAGCTTCAAACAGCAGTTATTCAAGAAGAGCAGCCGACGAACTTATAAAAGACGGTAAAGTTTCCGTGAACGGAAAAATCGTGGAAAAACTTGGAATGGAAATAGACCCGGACACAATGGCACTTAAAGTAAACGGAAAGCTTTTATTAACAAAACCGACAGTAAAAGTATACCTGGCGCTAAACAAGCCGGCAGGCTACGTAACAACAAGAAACGACGAATTGGACAGAAAAACAGTGATGTCACTCGTCCCGAAAATCCCCAACATCAAACCGGTTGGCAGACTGGACAAAGACACGGAAGGCCTCCTGCTTTTCAGCAATGATGGAGAATTTATAAACAGATACACTCATCCGCGATTCGAGTGTAAAAAAGAATATTTCGCCATAATAAAAGGAAAGCTAGAGGACAAAGAAGCTGACACCCTCGAAAAAGGCATACGTCTCGAGGGTAGAAAAACCGCGCCGGCCGCAATAAAAATTCTAAAAAGAACAGAATATGAGTCTTCACTTACAATAACAATCAAAGAAGGGCGCAAGAGGCAAATAAGAAAAATGTTTGCCTATGTTATGCACGATGTGAAATACTTAAAAAGAACAAAAATCGGAAAAATATATCTCGGACAGTTAAAAAAAGGATCTTACAGAAAATTAACTCAACTCGAAATCAATGATCACTAGCTTATTAAGCTTATACATAGCTTCAGTTATGGCACCGGAAGTGACCGTATCTCAACCTTCTTCCGCAGGTCTGCTTACGGACCTGAATTTTACGACAATGACATCCTCTCAAAGAATTCCTGTAAAAAATCTGAAATTTATAGCGCCAATAGTAGACGCAAAGGCCACAATAATCGTAGACCTTGACACGGGAACTGTTCTTTATGAAAAAAACGCGGACGCAAGACTCCCCATAGCCAGCATTACAAAACTCATGACGGCCTTTATAATCACCGAGGATGACCGGCTTAACGAAACAGTAACCATCTCGGAAAACGCCGCAAATACAGAAGGCTCAAACATGTTTCTAAGAGGAGGCGAAATCATGGCTCTTGAGAATTTGTTTTATGGCGTGATGATAAATTCTGCAAACGATGCCGCAGTAGCACTGGCCGAGCACAACTCCGGCACAGTCGACTCGTTCGTTAAGAAAATGAATGAAAAAGCCCAGGAACTGGGCCTCTCAAACACGCATTATTCAAACCCGATCGGCCTCGATACGCCAAACAATTACTCGTCAGCCCGCGACCTGGCAAAACTCGGAAGAGAAGTCTACAAAAATCAGTTCATAAAACACGCGGTCGAACTCAAAGAACTCGAGGTAAAATCAGTGGACGGAAAATACGTGCACGCCCTCAAATCCACAAATGAACTTCTGGAAAACGAATTTTTCCACGTAAAAGGCCTTAAAACGGGAAGCACGGATCTAGCTGGCCTGTGTTTCGTTTCAATCGCAGAAAGCGACGAGGGCAACGAAATACTCACGGTCGTATTAAACAGCCCCGACAGATTCAGAGAAACAAAAATACTCATAGACTGGGCGTTTAGAGCATATAACTGGTAAAAAATGGAACCTCAGGCGTATCACAATCTGATAGAAAATTTAATAATAATATCCGGCTCGGGAACCCTCGCGTTTCTGATTCTGATCCTGCTGACCCCGTGGTTCACAAGACAGCTCATAAGATTTAAAATAGGAAAACAAATCCGCGACGTAGCGATTTCCGGCGAAAAATCAAAACTTTTTTCCGAGCTTCACGCCAAAAAAAGCGGCACTCCGACAATGGGCGGCCTGCTGATCTGGGGAACAATAATAGTTGTCACGATAATTTCAATAGTCCTGCAAAAAACAGAAATATTCAAATATTCGCTCTTAAACAGAAGAGAAACCTGGATTCCGATATTTACGCTGATAGCATGCGGAATACTCGGAGCAATCGATGATTATCTGAACGTAAAAGGCATAGGAAAAACGAAAGGTCTCAGCGCAAAACTTAAATTAGCCTGGCTCACGGTTTTTAGCGGAGCCGGAGCATGGTGGTTTTATTCAAAACTCGGCTTCGACTCAATATCAATACCTATTCCGGGAGTAGCAGACCTTTATGTCGGCTGGTGGTACATTCCGATTTTCATTTTTGTAATAATCGCAACAGCAAACGCGGTAAATTTCACCGACGGACTCGACGGACTGGCAAGCGGCCTGCTTATTATGGCCTTCGGTGCATTTGGAATTCTGGCCTTCGCAAAAGGAATGTTTATCCTGGCCACTTTGTGCAGCGTAATCGTTGGCGCACAGGTGGCATTTTTATGGTTCAATATCCCTCCGGCGAGGTTTTACATGGGAGATACCGGTTCACTCGCGCTAGGGGCAACACTTGGCGTTATAGCAATGCTCACGCAACAGATATTCATACTACCGATCATAGGATTCATTTTTGTGATAGAGGCGCTTTCCGTAATTATTCAGCTCACCTCAAAAAAATTCTTCAAAAGAAAAGTTTTTGAAATAGCCCCCATCCATCATCATTTTGAACGCAAAGGCTGGAAAGAATTCACGGTCGTCATGAGATTCTGGATTATAGGCGGAATAATGACCGTCTTCGGAACGATACTCGGCCTTATAAATATTTATTATTAATATAGAAGAGGCGAAAGAGGCTTATCTCCCTGAAGTTCAACATCATAAGTCTCGGATCTCTGCAAATCAGCGTCATCAACCTTTTGCGTGTCGTCGGAACTTTGTGTGTCGTCGGCCTCCTGGCTGTCCGCATCAATCACATCCACCTTGGAGAAATCATCGCCGGTAATCCTGCTTAAGTCATTTTTTATTTTCACAACATCATCGTCCGAAACCACTTTGATATTATCAAGAAGTTTGACATCCTGGGCAACATCCTGGGCAAGCTCCCCTTTCAAATCGGACGAACTGTCATCAATAGAATCTATAATATCAATAACATCGCCAAGATCGGACTTATATTCCTCAACAGCATTCGTGGCCGCTTCCTGATCACCTCCTCTCTCGATAAGCTGCTCCGCATCCGATAACTTTGAAAGAGTCTGATCGCGTTTCATCCCAACAAGTTCGGCATCATTATGAGCGGCAAGAAGTTCCAGGTCATCAATGGTAGTTTTTGCGGAATATGAAGGCGAGCCGGGAAGAAGAAGACCCAGGCTCTTTTTTTGCGATAAAATTTTGTCCTTTACGTAAGCTTCAAGCTCGCTTGCGTACTTGGGGTCAGTAGTTGCAACCTCCACGATAAAATCATAGAATTTTTTAACTTCATCGGAAAAATCATTCAAAGCAGCCTCGGCCTTTGCTCTTTCATCATCAGTTATGGCTGGATCGCTCAAATTCGCTTCCGCGACAACAAAGCTCTTCTCCGCAAGATCCAGTTCCTTTTTTGCCTTTTTAACATCATCAAAAGTCAAAAACAACGAAACCTCATCAATAACGGATTTATCATAATTAAAATTGCTGTTGGCATCTATTCCGACACTCTCAAGCTTCGCATTAAGCAGTCTTTTTTCAGATTCAATAAGGTACACCTTGTCATCACTGAGATTTTTCTGCACCCACGCAGTCTGCTGTTCACCTTCATCAATATTCTGGACACTAACATTGCTACCGGCACTGGCAACAACCTTTTGGCCCGTAACTATTTTTTCAGAATTTCCGGAATCACCATCAACAGAAACATCAACCATATGATTAAAAACACCTATTTCAACATCATCATTGTGAACTTTTACATTAAACGCGGCCTTTCTCGCAGACGCATACATTCCTCCGGCCTTTACGACAAAGGACGACTGGCTTTCTACAAGATTTACGACACGCGCCCAGACGGAGCCGCTTAATAACGATATTTCAACGTAACTTTCAACAGAACTTTCGGACGGTCTGAAAAGTTTATTTACAATAATTTCCGTACCATCCGCCAGACGACCAACACTGTCATCAAAAAATCGTATGCTCGCAAATCCATCGTCGCCGGTAGAGATTATATCGTTTTCATAAATCCTCATTCCCCTCTGCACTTCAACATCTTCTCCGTTTCTGTTTACACTCACCTCACCGCTGTACGAATCCAGAATGGTAAAAGTTTCGGCCATCACGACTCCGGAATAACTGAAATTAACAAACGCAAACATTCCGATCATCATGATAAACAAAACAAAAGCGCTCGCAAATTTCTTATGGTAGGCAAAAATATTTGAAATATAAAAATGCTTCTGGCGGCTGCTTGAAATCAGCTCAAAAATACGGTCCTTCAGGGTAGCGCGCTTATAAGAATCAAGATTCATTTTCGCAACAAGACTTCGTATATACGCCACAACTGGCAATTCGAGCTGCGACATAACGCTACGCTTCATAGCTACACTTTTTTCAGCATCAAGCTTTGGCTTTGGAATATTCCTCAAGCCTTTTTCCAGCATTTCATCAGCTACTTTTTCTTTAGGCGTAAACATAATAGTTTTCATACTAGTCCGACACTCCGTCAAACGTTAATTTTTAGCTTCTGTTACTACTAAACATCATAATGAGCCCCCATGTCGTCAAGCTCGCGCCTCAGGGCCTTGAGCGCACGGTACTGAAGAATCCTAACACTTCCCTCGCTTTTATTAAGAATTTCGGAAATCTCGCTGTTCGTAAGTTCGTTAACAAATTTATAAACAACAATCTCGCGATAAGCTTTTTTAAGCTTACCAATCGCCTGCCTTAAAATATCCTGATCAATGCTCTTTTCAGTATTATTTATAGGACTGTGTTCTCTTTTATAATCCGGAATATCGATCTTCAGTTCGTCAAAATCTCTGTCTTTGGAAGCTCTGTAGTAATCAACAACAAGGTTATGCGCAATCCTGAAAACCCATGCCGAAAAGGATCGTTTCTGGGGCTTGTATTTATTAATATTCTCCCAGACTTTAAGAAAAACGGTTTCGGTAAGATCCTCGGCATCGCCGCTCTTCACACGGTAATAAACATACCGGTAAATATGATTAATAAAAATATCGTACAGCACGGAAAAAGCATCATGATCCCCTTCCTGAACTTTTCCAACAAGGCTCTCAATCTCATCCTTCCTCTCATTAAAATCACTTTTCACCATAAAATTTCCTTAAGCAAGCATAGATTTTAAACATTTTCACGTTAAAATGTCAAACATTACCTTCCCCGCCATGCCCGGCCTATCGGGAAAGAAAATCCTCGCACCTTTTAACTTCTTCCTTGCTTCCGATAAATATCGGCGTCCTCTGATCAATTTTCAAAAGCTCCTTTTCCAAAATCCGCATTTTTCCATCCGTGGCCGCCCCGCCGGCCTGTTCCATAAGAAGAGCCATCGGTGCACATTCAAAAAGAAGCCTAAGCTTTCCATCAGGCACATCGCCGTAACCCGGATAGGAAAAAATGCCTTTGCCCTTCAAAAGTATCTGATTCACATCCGGAACCATCCCGCCGGAATAACGCAGAGTGTACTGCTCTTTGCACCAATAAGTCACAAGATCAAGGTAATCCGGCCTCGACGCGCACGCCCTCAGATTTCCGGGAGCAAACATTTTTCCGCCGGAAACTTTAATATCATCACGCACAAGAATAAATTCCCCATCATCAAGCAAAAACTCGGCCACACCTTTTTTAACAGTCAGAACAATAGTCGTCCGCGGCCCGTAAATAGCAAGCATTGAAGCCAGCTGATCATCGCCTTTCACCCCGACAAAGCTCCGCGCACCCTTTGAATTCGGCATTTTATAAACACCAAAAATAGATCCGACCGCCAGATTTACATCAACAAGCGAAGAACCATCAAGCGGATCGTACGCCACCGCAAACTCGCCTCCGCCGGTATCTTTGTTGCTCACGTCCATTTCTTCAGGCAATTCCTCCGAAGCAATAAGTCCGATAAGAGAATTTTTTTTCATTTCCTCCTGAACAAATTTATCCGCGGCAACATCCAGTTTCAACTGCTCCTCACCAAAAATATTTTTCGAACCCTGAAACGAACTGTCCGCAGTCTTTATAAAATCACTCACACGCGCGACAACATCCTTCAGGCTGTTCAAGACACCATAAAGTCCGTAATCAACACCCGCCTCCTCTAAATAATCGGAAAATTTTTTCATACCGCAATCCATTTTACCAGATCTACAATCCTTGCAACATACCCCCACTCATTGTCATACCAGGAAACCACTTTACAGTAATCCCCTTTCAAAACTTTCGTACTCAGCAGATCCACGATACTCGACCTGCTGTCGCCCCTGAAATCCACGGAAACAACCATTTCGTCGGTCGTTCCTAGAATACCTTTCAGCTCGCCGCCCTCATATTTTTTAAACGCGTCATTTATCTCCTCCGCGGATATCTCTTTCGAAAGTTTCGCCGCAAGATCAACACACGAAACAGTCGGAATCGGCACGCGGAAAGCCATTCCGTCAATTTTCCCTTCAAGCTCCGGGATCACGCGCCCGATTGCTTTCATGGCACCGGTTGTTGTTGGAATAATGGACTCGGTCGTGGCACGCGACCTTCTGAAATCTTCCGGATTGGAATTATCCAGCAGATTCTGCGTATATGTAAAAGCATGAATTGTTGTGACAAAAGCACTCTCCACCTTAAAAGTTTCGTGTAAAACTTTCATCACAGGCGCAAGGCAGTTTGTGGTGCACGAAGCGTTTGAGACAACATTATATTCCGCCGGATTAAAATCTTTTTCATTCACGCCCATCACGACATTTGGAACATCCGGATCTTTGCACGGCGCAGTAATCAGCACATTTTTGGCCCCCGCTTTTATATGAAGCTCCGCGTCAGCTTTTGAGGTAAATCTGCCGGTCGATTCGATCACAACATCAACATCGTGCTTCGCCCAGTCTATTTTCGCAGGATCAGCTATCTGGTAAACGCTGATGGTTTTTCCGTCAACAACAAGATTTCCCCCCGAAACTTTTATATCAGCGTCACATTTCCCATAAAGAGAATCATATTTCAGCAGATACGCGTGTGAATCCGCCCCCGCCCGGCTGTTTATCGCAACAATCTCAATATCATCCATCCCAAGAATCTGTCTGTGAAGATCACGTCCTATTCGTCCATATCCGTTTATCGCAATTTTTATAGCCATTCTGAATTTTTTTTAGGAATATAAATCGGCCCTGCCGCTGCTTTTAAAAGCCTCTCTCATCATCATCGCGACATGATCGGTCATCTCGGTTTCAGCCGCGGAAAAATCCAGCTTGTCCCATTCCCCCTCAAACTGATCCAGAACTTTTCGCACCGGTTTGCCCTGTTCCTTACCAGCCGCCTCCATTTTCCCCATAAGCTCGGGCGGAAAATGCTTGAACCATATATCGGAAATCGAAGTCGCGTAGTTAAACTTCCTCGCGCCACTTTCAATACATTTGTTGAATTCTTCCGGCATCAGCCCGCTGCCTCCGTGCATCACGCCAAAAACCCCGAGCGGCCGCACCGCATCACATATTTCCCTGATCCTGTCATAGCCGATAATAGGACGCCTCAGATACTGGCCATGCCCGTTTCCCACAAAAAAAGCCAGAGCGGTAGGCTTCACCGCCTCGCACAGCGCAACACAATCCGAAACTTTCGAATAATACTCGGAAATATTTTTTTCAACATCCGGATCGGCTAGCGCGTCCGCGTTTCCTATCTCACCGTCCTCGACTTCAAGAGAAATTCCAAGCGGATCAAGCTTTTCCACCACTTCTTTGCACTTCGCGATATTCTCCGAACCCGGAAGTTTCGAAAGGTCGATTTCAACGGAAGAAAACCCGGACTCTGTAGCCCTCTCCACGCAACCATCCACGTCTTTCTGAACATGATCATGATGAATGCAGACCGGCACGCTGTAGCCGTATTTTGAAATCATTTTTTCAATCCCCTCGTAAGCCATGTCAGCCAGTCTTTTCGGCATCATATTGCAGTATTTCGCCTCACTTTCCGCGATTTCAAGAATCACCGGAGATTTCTCCTTCCATGCCGCCTCAAGCACCGCGTTTAAGATAAAACGGCTTCTGATATTGCACGCCACAACTCCAAATTTTTTCCTATCCGCCCCGGCCCCCCCGTCCGCAACAGAAAGAAGCGTTTTCAGATTCGACAAAACATAACCCCCGGCCATTTCGCGGACATTGGGATTATTTTCTTTTGAAAAGTCAGCTATAGCCATAAAAAAATTTTACCAAATAAAAAACCCTAAAAAAACTTAAACGAAATCCGCAAAAATTTCAATAAAAGATTCCAGCCTTTTCCCACAACTAACCTCGCACCAGCACAACACCCGTCACCCTAGTCACCCTACCCCGCCCCACGCCCAAATTCCGCAACTCTCCAGTTTATCACGCTTTTAAAATCAAACATATCCGGCAACCTGATTACACTCCACCCTTCCGGCACCCCATCCTCATTCCGGATTAATCCACAGTGAGCAATATCGTGGTGCTCCTCACATAAAAAACGTATTTTATCCGGATCGTGTTCTTTTTTCAGAGCAAAAGGCGTTGTGTGGTGCAGATGTCTGCCCGGCTTCGTGCAGTTCGGAGCTTCACAGCGATTTCCCGCACGGGCTTTTACGTACTTCCGAATTTTTATAGGAACGTGACGGGAAAATGTTTTCACTTTTTCAGGTTTTTCAGCCTCAATCGCCCGTTGCTCTCTCTGAGTTTCTTTTTCATGCGACTCTAAAAGACTTTTCATAGTGGCATTCCAGTCGTTTGTACCCTTTAATTTCGCAAGTATTTCAAGCACCTCCGGATCAAGCTTCATTGAAACGGTAATTTTTGAGGATTTTTTAGAAAAACTTGGCTTGCTTAAACCGGATTCAATCGGATTACCCGTCCTGGGACGGCCTTGATTTTTGATATCTCTAACATAAGTCTCCAACGTATTTTTGCTCATCGTCTCAGCCTTCCCCGCCCAGAATTTTTGATTTTCCGGCGTCGCCACCCGAACAATAGGCCTGACTGCCCAGATTCCCTTTTTTTCTATAACTTTTTGAATATCCGGCATACTTTCCGTCCTTTTGAGAATTCTTAGCCCCTCGTTTACCTTGTCCCGGTTCATTCCGGCAAGCTTTGCCGCAAATTCATAAATACTTGAAAATCCTTTCTTCTCCCAAATTCGCATTTTTTCTATTTTTGGAAGCATCAGCACGCACTTGTTCATCCATTTTTTGGAATTTTTCCCGCAACATTCAAAATCCCGATAAATTGCTGTTTCTTCTGGGGTCATTTTCATATTTCGGCGGGTAATGAATGTCTGTATTCTAGCTTCCTCCCGCCAAAAATCCAGCATTTTGACTTGAAGTTTTAAAGATATATTGCATGGTGAGTATACGCTCACCTTCGACCCCGCTCACGTCTGGCCCCGCAAAATCCATTCACCAAAAAACCCGGCCGCCAACCGCCAACCATCCAGCCGCCAACCGCCGGCCATCCAGCCGCCAACCGCCCGGCCATCCGACCGCCAACCGCCCGGCCATCCGGCCGCCAACCGCCAACCATCCAGCCTCCGCACCCCGTTAGTTTTTCGCGATAGCCGTCTCGCCGTTAACAAAAACCACCTCGTTTGGCCGCCTCATCGAAGCAACCTTCGAAGATTCTTCAATAAAGTTCAGAGAACGTACCTGTGAAATCTGCATGTCCTGTTTCTCGCTCTCGCGAACAAGATCCTGATGCACAGTATCAAGAGAATCAAGCACATACCCTTTCGTCACCTGCCGCGCGGAAAACATAAGTGTTATCACGGTTACCAAGGCGACAAAACCCACAAGCGAGCCGATAAGAAAATACGGCCCGACCTGAAAATTCGGTAAAAACCTTTTTATAAGTCCCCTTTTATAACTACTGCCGCGTGACAGTACAAGCTGTGGCATGTTTAGGAATGAGTTTTAGGAATGAGAATGAGAATGAGTAAAAAATTTAATCAACGTCTTTGAGTTTCGTGTAAGCTCTGAGCTTCGCGCTCCTGCTTCTCGGATTTTTCATTATCTCTTCTTCAGTTGGAACTACTGGTTTCTTGGTAATAGCTTCAAAGAACGGCTCTCCGAAATTTCTGTAAATGGCTTCACTCTGCGTAGCCGGCGGGCTGATAAGTTTTTTAAAAAACTGTTTCACCACTCTGTCTTCAAGGGAATGATACGAAATCACAACGATCCTGCCTCCAGTCTTAAGGACGGAAGCGGCCTGCTCCAAAGCCTTTTTCAGCGCATTGATCTCGTCATTTACCTCTATGCGCAGCGCCTGGAAAATCTTTGTCGCGGGATGAAGCTTATGCCCCCTTTTGGGGATAATGCTCTCAATAAATCCGGCCAGATCGGTTGTTGTTTCGAATGCTTTTTCTTTCCGCCTCCCGCATATGCCGCGCACGATTTTTTTTGCGAATCTTTCCTCTCCATAATCATAAAAAATCCGTGCAAGCTCCTCCTCGCTGTAAGTATTAACGACATCACTCGCGGTAAGATCGCTCCGCCTGTCAAATCTCATGTCGAGCGGCCCTTCCTTCATAAAGGAAAATCCACGCTCCGGATCGTCAACATGCGGCGACGACAAGCCAAGATCAAAAAAGATCTTATCAACGCTTTTTATACCTTCACCAGTAATTCTATTTTTTAAGTAACGAAAGTTATCGTGAATATAAATGATTTGCTTTTCGAATGCCTTCAGCCTTTTCTTCGCCTCCTGCAGATTCCTTTCATCCTGTTCGAAAGCGATGAGTTTTCCCTTTTTTCCCAGACTTTTGAGAATTTCCAGAGAATGTCCCCCAAGGCCGAGAGTTGCGTCCAAAACCACCTCCCCTCTCCTCACATCCAGATACTTTTGAACAACATCCTTTAGTACCGGTACATGCTCCATTTTGGCTCTAAATAAAGAAAACTTAAGACTTCAGTGTTTTTAATGTTCAAAACTTGTGCGCAATATGTGTACAACTTTTTTACACTCAAACTTGAATCTAACTTAGAGAAAAAAGCAATTCCGGTCAACATAAGGAAGTTGAGAGATTATAAATTTATCGTATAACATTTTTGATCATAAAATCCTGATTCCGCCCTGTCTCAAAATTTCCACGTTTTCGCCGAAGATTTTTACGACAGTAGACGGCGCTTTCCGCTCCAGTTTTCCACCATCGACAACCAGATCAATCACGTCCGTATTTTCACCAAACTGACTCAGATCCGGTTCATAAAGAGGTTCATTTCCGGAAACATTTGCACTGGTCGTCGTGACAGGACCTCCAAATTCCCTAACCATATCATTACAAAACCCATTATCCGAAAATCGTATCGAAACACTCTTCTCCTCACTCGGCACCACGATAGAAAGCGGTCCCGGCCAGTACTTCCTC
Source organism: Candidatus Peregrinibacteria bacterium (assembly GCA_043810515.1). Taxonomy (GTDB): domain Bacteria; phylum Patescibacteriota; class Gracilibacteria; order UBA1369; family LOWO2-01-FULL-3; genus WJKQ01. Next base: position 57,651 of record JBDRNZ010000012.1, on the reverse strand, counting down.
GCAATCTCCAGGGCTTTTTCCGAAAAAACCCCATACTTCTCCGCCATTTCAAAACTATTCACCAGAATACTCACAGGCTTGTCAAAATCCCTGCCCTTCAGCCTATAAAGTTTCTCCAAAGCTTTTTCATTAAAAACATCGACTGCAAATCCATAGCACGTCTCGGTCGGATGCATTACCACTCCCCCATTCCTCAAAACCCTGACAGCCGCGGCCACCACCTCCGGATCATTGATATTTATCTTATTCATAACAAAAACCTAGCTTTTTTCGCAAAAACGGTCAATCCATATCCTTGAAACCACCGACCCCAATCTATATACTAGCCCCGAAAACTTCATTAACCATTACAACATGAAACCAAAAGTGGCAATAAACGGCTTCGGAAGAATCGGTCGACAGGTTTTCCGTATAAATCTCGAAAAAAACTACTTTGATCTGGTCGGAATAAACGACCTCGGAAGCGCGGAAACGATGGCGCATCTTCTGAAATACGATTCAAATTACGGAACTCTGCCGGAAGAAGTCGTGCCGGACGGCGAGGATATCGTTGTTGACGGCAAAAAGTACAAAGTCTTTACGGAAATGGATCCTGAAAAGCTTCCCTGGAAAGATCTTGGTGTTGATTTTGTAATCGAATGCACCGGCGTCTTCACAAAAAGAGAAGGCGCAGAAAAACACCTGAAAGCAGGGGCGAAAAAGGTTGTAATTTCCGCGCCCGCAAAAGACGAAATAGACTTCACCGTCGTTTTGGGCGTAAACGATGACAAATACGACCCCGCAAAGCACATCATAATCTCAAACGCCTCCTGCACCACAAACGGCCTCGCGCCGGTAGCAAAAGTCCTGAACGACAATTTCGGAATTGAAAAAGGCCTCATGACAACTCTCCATTCATACACAAGTTCGCAAAACGTCCTCGACGTAAACGACAAAGACCTGCGCAGAGCCAGAGCCGCCGCCCTCTCAATGATCCCAACAAGCACCGGCGCCGCGAAAGCAATCGGACTGGTCATCCCCGAACTCAACGGAAAATTAAACGGCCTCGCAGTCAGAGTCCCGACACCGACAGTTTCTCTGGTTGACTTGACCTGCGTCGTCAAAAAATCTACAACCGCCGAAGAAATAAACGCCCGCATGAAAGAAGCCGCCGAAACTTCCCTGAAAGGAATTCTCGGCTATAGCGAAAAACCCCTCGTCTCCATTGATTACAAAAAAATGGAGCTCTCCTCCTCCCTGGACGCCCTCTCGACTGAAGTGATAGACGGAAACCTCGTAAAAATCCTCGCCTGGTACGACAACGAGTGGGGCTATTCGTGCAGACTGGTCGATCTTATGAAAATGATGGGAGACAGGGCTTGAAATTCGCAAATTAGCACTATATAATACCAAGTGCTAATATAATACCACATGTCCGAAGACCGTAAACAAAAAGTCCTGCAGGCGATAATCAAGCATTTTATCGAAACGGCTGAGCCGGTGGGTTCAAACACAATTCTGATCAGCTACCAGTTTCACGTATCTCCGGCCACGATCAGAAACGACATGATGGCACTCGAGCAGGAGGGCTATCTTTTCCAGCCGCACACGTCAGCCGGACGCATTCCCACAGATAAAGGATACAGACGTTTTGTTGATGAAATCCAGGACTACGATTCCGCCCGAAAAGAGGCTATAAAAACCCTCACACTTATCCGCGAAAAGCACACCGTTCAGAAAGTGAGAGAGGTCCTTTATGACGCGGTTTCCATGATGGCAAGATCCACAAACCTTGTAAGTTTCGCGACAACTCCTGACAATCCGAGAACCTTCTTTTTGGGAACGTCGAATGTTTTGAAACAGCCCGAATTTATAAACGATTCCGTAAGCGCCTGTGAAGTTATCGAGGTCCTGGAAAAAAGCGACAACTTCCTCCAGACCCTCGCGTCGTTGGATATTACAAATAAGGTGCGCGCATTTATAGGCGAGGAAAACATCCTGCCCCAGATCCAGAGCTGCAGCATCATTGTCACGAAATATGAAAAAGACGGCTTCAAGGGATACATTGGACTTTTGGGCCCGAAGCGAATGAGGTATGCTTTTAACATTGTAATGCTTGAAGAAATTAAAAAACTTTTAGAAGAATGACCCACAAAAAACACAATAAGGACACAAATCCCGATGAATTAGAAAAAACAAAGCAGGAGCTTGAAAAAATCACCGAACTCGCCAAACGCACAATGGCCGATTTGGAAAACCTTAAGCGTCGCCACGCCGAAGAACGCAGCCAGATCACCGAAATGGCAAACATGGATCTGATAAGCTCTCTCCTCCCCGCCCTCGAAAACCTTGAACGCGCCAAACGCCACATGCCTCCCGACGCCTCCGAATGGTACAAAGGCATCGAAATGTCCATCAACCAACTCAAAAAAGTCTTCCACGACTTCGGCCTCAAAGAAATCGAAGCCTCCGGCCAACCTTTCAACCCCAACCTCCACGAAGCCCTCTCCCAAGGCCCCGGCCCCAAAGACCTGGTAATCGAAGAACTTGAAAAAGGCTACATGCTCGGCACCCGCGTCCTAAAAACCGCAAAAGTGAAAGTGGGAAATGGGGAGAAGGGGTAGAAGTAGTGTGCAAAGAAAGTAGTTAGCGGAAACGTTTCGAAGCAGCTGAAGCGGCCTTTCTTCCTGTAACTTTCTTAGCCATATAAACGGTGGTTAGAATATTTAAGTATCTTACTAACACCAAAACCAGGCTAAAAAGTCAAGTATTTCTTACAAAAGAACTCAAATTAGCAAAAAATGTAAAGTATTCGCACCCTTGCCGTGTAACAAATATTGACATTCGCTTTTCATGGGGTTAGAATGTGCACACATTCTAACCCCATCACAATGATAAAGAATTTCATCATAAAAATCAGGAAGATGAATGGCTTTTCTCAAGACGACCTTGCAAAAAAAATGGACATGTCACGACCTACCTTGGCTGCGATAGAAAATGGCACTAGAGACATAACTCTACCAGAACTAAAACAACTCGCCAAAATTTTTGACATACCAGTAAACATAATGATTGATGAGGATTTGAAAATGGACGAAAAAATTGACGAGAGCAACGCCCGTCAAAAATCTTTCAGAAAATTCCACGATCTTGTTTTAAAATGCATAAAATATGGGGCAGATGAAGATGGGAAAATAACAAAAACAAAACTAGCAAAACTTGTTTACCTTTGTGACTTTGCAAACTATTACAAATACTTATCACCCATTTCTGGCTTCGAATATCGTCGTCTAGCGCAAGGACCTGTTGCCATTGAATTCTTCGACTTAATAGATAGCGATGAGTCTGTATGTATAGAAACTAAAGGACGTTCAATATTGGTGTCATTAATCGAGGACCCAAACGACTCTGCCCTTAACAAAGATGAAGAAGAAACTGTAAAAACAGTTTGCGCAAAATGGAAAACAGCTCGAACAAAGGAGATTGTAGACTTCACGCATGAGCAATTACCTTGGGCGACCTGCAAAGAAGGTGAAATTATACCTTACGAATTAATTAACATGGAAGATCCACAAAATGTTTATTAAAGATACTAAATTTTTTGTCGAATTTTCTGAATACGCCGAAAAACATTTCTGCAAAGACTTCGCAAAAAAGTACAAAACAAAAAAATGGTCTGAAACAAAGAGAACAATTCAAGTAACTTTAGAAAGGTGCTTTGCTTTTTCAAAAACAAACTTGATTGATAATCTCAAATTTTCACAAGAAGAAGATGCTGGCATATTCAAACTTGATTTTAGGGTGGCGGGAACAAACTTTTCGCCAAAAACCTCAGGTAATCGAGCAATATTCCATTTATGCAACACAAGAAACCAAGTCACGATTTTATTAGTTTATACCAAAGATCACTGTAGAAAGGGCCAATCAGAAAATCAATGGATACTCGAACATATAAAAAGCAACTTCTCGGAATACAAAAATCTTTGTTAGAATAACCTATAATAACAAGTCCTCATAACCACTATTTCCCCTTGACCATTTCGTTTAGCACTCTATAATAGGGAGTGCTAACTTATTTTATCTAATCTTAAATTCAAACAATTATGTCAAAAATAATAGGTATAGATTTGGGAACAACAAATTGCTGCGTGGCGGTTATGGAAGGCGGTGAGTCAACCGTGATTCCAAATGCCGAGGGTGCGAGAACAACTCCGTCAGTCGTAGCGGTAAAAGACGGGGAAAGACGCGTCGGTGTGTCCGCGAAAAATCAGGCGACCACAAACCCCGACAACACCATATATTCGGCAAAAAGATTCATCGGACGACAATATTCAGAATCAAAAGAAGATATCGACAAAGTCGGATTTAAATGCGTGAAAGGCAAAGAAGGCGAAGTGGAAATAGTCCTGGACGGCAAACAAAAACGCCCCGCAGAAATATCCGCAATGATTCTCCAGAAACTCAAAGCTGACGCCGAAAGCTATCTCGGATACGAAGTAAAAGAAGCAGTCATCACCGTCCCTGCCTACTTCAACGATTCGCAAAGACAAGCCACAAAAGATGCCGGAAAAATTGCCGGACTTGAAGTAAAAAGAATCATCAACGAACCGACCGCAGCCGCATTGGCATACGGCGTGGACAAGCAGGGCAGCGAAAAAAAAGTCGCAGTCTTCGATCTGGGCGGAGGGACTTTTGACATCTCAATTCTCGAACTCGGCGAAGGAGTCTTCCAGGTAAAAGCCACAAACGGCAACACACAGCTCGGCGGCGACGATTTTGACAGAAGAATCATGCAGTGGATTATTGACGAATTTTTACGCGAACAGGGAATAAACGTCTCGGAAGACAAACTCGCTCTGCAGAGAATCAAGGAAGCGGCCGAAAAAGCCAAAATCGAGCTCTCATCCCTGCACGAAACCACAATATCACTCCCCTACCTCACCGTTGGAAAAGACGGACCGAAAAATTTCGAAACAAAACTTTCAAGAGCAAAACTTGAGGATCTCGTAATGGATCTGATCGAAAAAACAGTCGAGCCATGCAGAAACGCGATGAAAGACTCACAGGTTTTTGAAAGCGATCTCGATGAAATTATACTTGTCGGCGGAATGACGAGAATGCCGGCGGTAGTCGAAAAAGTTAAGGAAATATTTGGAAAAGAGCCGCACAAAGGCCTGAATCCTGACGAAGTCGTTGCACTCGGCGCGGCTATACAGGGCGGAATTTTGTCCGGTGAGAGCGATGTGAAAGATATCTTGCTTGTCGATGTCACTCCTCTTTCTTTGGGAATTGAAACGCTGGGCGGCGTGAACACGGTACTTATCGAAAGAAACACCGCGATCCCGACTTCAAAATCCCAGATTTTTTCAACAGCAGCCGACAACCAGCCTGCAGTCGAAGTACACGTTTTGCAGGGCGAACGCCCGATGGCAACCGACAATAAATCTCTTGGAAAATTCAATCTCGACGGAATCCCACCCGCCCCGCGCGGAGTTCCGCAGATCGAGGTGACTTTTGATATTGATTCAAACGGAATTTTGAATGTAAAAGCCACGGACAAAGCCACAAACAAAGAGCAGCACATCACAATCAGCGGCAGTTCAAACATTTCCGATGACGAAATCGAAAAGATGAAAAAAGACGCTGAGAAATTCGCCGAAGACGACAAGAAAAAGAAAGAAATGATCGAGCTTAGAAACAAAGCAGACTCTCTCGTTATCCAGTCTGAAAAAACATTGAAAGACGCAGGCGACAAAGTCTCAGCGGACCTGAAAAAACCTATCCAGGAAAAGATCGACGAACTCAAAAAAATTCTCGAGAAAAAGGATGCAGACGTCGATGAAATCTCAAAGGGCTACGAAGCTTTAAGCTCAGAAATCCAGAAAGTCGGCACCGAACTCTACAAAGCGGCGGGAGTAAACGGAGAAGCCGGCAAATCCGAGGACGACGATGACGTCAAAGTCTACAAAAAAGGCGAAAAACCCGAGGAACCCGAAGACAAAAAAGAAGACGACGTCGTCGAAGCCGAAGTCGTGGATAAGAAGAAAAAGAAGAAGGAGGATAAATAAAAGCCATTACAACCTAGAAGATTAAACTTTTCTAAAAATTTAGATGCTCCTTTTACTTACTTGATACCCATGCGCAAATCCTCTATATTTCATTCAAATGATCACTCTGAACCTAACAAACCTGCAGAAAATCGCTCCGGAACACGGATTGTCGGAAGCCGAATTAGACAAAAAAATCGATAAAATTCCCCGGGATTTTTATCCGGCCATCGACGAAACGGCCCAGATTCAAAAAATCAATGAGTTCGCGGCAAAAGCTGCCGCAAAATTTGAACATTTCGTGCTTCTCGGAATAGGAGGCTCGGCACTTGGCACGAGCTGCCTTCAAAAAGCTCTGAAACCGGACGACGAAAAGCTGACCATTCTCGACAATATCGACCCGGACGTCATCAGCAGACTCGACAAAAAAATCGACTACGCAAAAACACTGTTTCTGGTTGTATCAAAGTCGGGAGAAACAACCGAAACCATCTCGCAATACACATATTTCCGAGCAAAACTCGAGAAAAAATCCCTGCCTCCAAAAGAGCATTTCATATTCGTCACAAATCCTGAAAAAGGCTTTCTCAGGGAAACAGCAAAAAAAGACAGCATCGAGACATTCGACATTCCACAAAACATCTCCGGCAGATTTTCGATATTCACACCCACGGCTCTCCTGCCCGCAAAACTGATCGGAATAGATATAGAAAAACTCATCGCCGGCGCAAAAAGCATAAAAACACGCTTTCTTTCGCCCGAGACAAAAGAAAATCTCCCTTTCACCCTCGCGACCATCCGGCATTCATTATTCAAAAAAGGCAAAACCATAAACGTGCTAATGCCTTATGCGCAAGCCCTCACCGGCCTGTCCGACTGGTACAGACAGCTTCTCGCGGAAAGCATCGGCAAAAACCTCTCCACAGGAATCACACCTGTCTCAGCGCTCGGCGCAACCGACCAACATTCCCAACTCCAGCTATACAATGACGGCCCGAACGACAAACTCATCGTTTTCATCGAACGGGAAAAATTCGCAACTGACCCGGAAATCCCCGAAAAAGCGATAACTTTCGGACGACTCATGCAAATCGAAAAATCCGCGACCGAAATTTCCCTGACGAAAAATAATAGACCAAACATAACAATTAAAGTAGACTCAATTTCAGAAGAAACACTCGGAGAAATGCTGATGATGTTCATGGGAGAAATAGCTTTCCTCGGCGAATTATTCGGAGTAAACGCATTCGACCAGCCGGGAGTGGAACTCGCAAAAAAACTGATAAAAGAATCACTATGAAAATAGGAGAAAAGCTCGAGAAGAAACACCTGGATTTTCTCAAAATCTTCACAAAATCCTGCCGCAGATCAATTCTTGAAATGGTTGTGAACGCAAAAAGCGGACATCCGGGCGGATCGCTCTCGTCGCTTGATTACCTTGCGACAATTTACGCGTTTATCGTAAGTCAGACCGGCGAAAAAGTCGTAGTTTCAAACGGACACATCTCCCCCGCCGTATACAGCGTCCTCGCGGAGCTCGGCTATATCCCGAAAGACGAAGTTATAAAAACTTTCCGCCAAGCCGGATCGATATATGAAGGCCACATCACGAGACACGTTCCGGGAGTGGAATACGGAACCGGTCCTTTGGGAATAGGCGTTTCTGTCGCAGCCGGAATGGCGGCCGGTGAAAAACTAAAAAATTCCGGCAAAAAAGTTTTCGCGATTATGGGCGATGGAGAAGCGCAGGAAGGGCAGGTGTACGAAATGATTAATTTTTCAAAACAGCACAATCTGGATAATCTGATACTTTTCGTGGACAGCAATAAAGTGCAGTTAACGGCAAGTCTAAAGGAAATTATGGATATCGACATAAAGAAAATTTTTGAGGCCGGAAACTGGAACGTGATAGAAACGGACGGCCACGATTACGAGGAAATCTGGGACGCGGTTTCGAAAGCATGGAAAGAAACCGGCAGACCATCGGTGATAATCGGCCACACAATAATGGGCAAAGGAATTGATTTCATGGAAAAAACCGGAAAAGAACTTTCATCACACTGGCACGGAAAAGCGCCAAACGAAGAGGAGGCCGCAGAAGCGCTCGAAACATTAAAATTATCGGCAGACGAAGAAAAAACTCTGGACGAATTCCGCAAAAACATAAAATGGAAACCGGAAAAGCCCGCCTTCACTCCCCTTCTCGAAAAAACGGAAATTTCCACCGGCACCCCACTCGTCTACGACAAAGAAACAATCACCGACTGCAGAACAGCATACGGAAAAGCTCTTCTCGACCTCGCAAAACAAAATCCTGAAATAGTCGCGATGACAGCGGACCTGAAAGGATCCGTCATGACACAATTTGTATCCTCAGAACTTCCGCACCAGCACATAGAATGCGGCATCGCGGAACAGCACATGGTTTCAGCCGCCGGAGGATTGAGCCTGAGCGGATTTACACCATTCGCATCAACATTCGGAGCGTTCCTTTCAAGCCGCGCAAAAGACCAGGCCCGCGTAAACGACATAAATTCCTGCAACACAAAACTTGTCGCAACCCACTGCGGACTTTCAGTCGGTGAAGACGGCCCGACACATCAGGCAATAGACGACGCCGGCAGTTTCCTCGGATTTTTCAACACAATGATAATAGAGCCAGCCGATCCGAACCAGACAGACCGCATAATAAGGTATATTGCCTCGCATTATGGAAATTTCTACGTCCGCATGGGACGCCACAAAATTCCGGCAATCGAAGCAGAAAACGGCGACATTTTTTACGATAAAAATTATGAATATGAATATGGAAAGTCGGATGTCATCCGCGAAGGAAACAGTATCACGCTCGTAGCAATAGGCTCAATGGTCCACCAGTCGCTACAGGCATGGGAAATCCTGAAAAAATCCCATCCGGAAATTTCTGTGGAACTGATCGCCGCGACATCCATCAAAAAATTCGACAAAACCCTCATGGATTCAGTCAGAAAAACCCTCAAAGTCATAACAGTCGAGGATCACAACACAGTTTCCGGCCTTGGCTCACAGCTCGCAGCGCATCTTGTAAATGAAAAAATCTGCGTGGAGGCCTTCACCTCGCTCGGCGTCAAAAAGTACCAGCTTTCCGGAAAAGTGGAGGAACTCTATGCCCTCGAGGGGCTCTCCCCGGAACAAATCGCAGAGACATGCCTCAAACTTTAAATGCACATATGTTAATAAAAAAAAATCATTCAAAACGTTTGTCCCAGGAATTAAAAAGAAACGAGTTTCGCGTAGCAATCTTCGGATCGGCCCGCATAAATAAAAACGACAAAACCTACAGACAGGTTTACAGTCTGGCAAAAGAAATAGGAAAAAACGGAATAGATCTTGTGACAGGAGGTGGCCCCGGCCTGATGGAAGCGGCAAATGCAGGACATGAAGCCGGAGACGCCAATAACATTGCGGATTCAATCGGCCTGATAATAGAACTTCCATGGACTGCCCCAAACAACGCTTACCTCGAAATGCAAAAACGCTTTAAAAGATTTTCAAAAAGACTCGACAATTTCATGGCACTCTCCAGCGCAGTCGTAATAGTGCCGGGAGGAATCGGAACATGCCTGGAATTTTTCTATACATGGCAGCTAATTCAGGTAAAACACATTCATCCCATCCCGATAATTCTCACAGGAAAAATGTGGGAAAAACTTATAGAATGGGTTAGAAAATATCCGCTAAAGCGTGGACTGATAAGCCCCCACGACATGAAACATGTCCACATCGCAAAAAACAATAAAGAAGCGATAAAGCTAATTATCAGCACTTATCGGATTTTCAAAAAAGAGGGAAAAAACTTCTACAAGAACATCAAAAAATACAGCTTCGAGCCATGATATATGACAGACTGATCGCAAAAAAACGCAGCGTGCTTACCCAGAAAACCAGGGATTTTTTTACGACCTCCGGATTTCTTGAAGTCGAAACCCCGATAATGACCCCTATCCCCGGAATGGAACCTCACCTCACGCCTTTCGAAACCACGCTCTCCACTCCGCAAAATTCCCGCCATAAGCTCTATCTGAACACTTCGCCCGAACTTCAGATGAAAAAACTGCTCGGCGCAGGTTTTGGAAATATTTTCCAGATAACAAAAGTTTTCCGGAACGGTGAGATCGGCGGAAATCTGCATAATCCGGAATTTACAATGATCGAATGGTACAGGGAAAAAGCGGATTACAAAGACATAATGACGGATTGTGAAAATCTCGTGCAGCATCTCGCAGAAAGCCCCTCCGCCACGTACCAAAACCAAAAGATCGGACTGGAAAAGCCATGGGAACGTATCTCCGTCCGCGAGCTTTTTTTAAAATTCTGCGACATAGACCTTCTTAAAAACAAGACCTTCGAAAAACTAAAATCCGCGGCTGAGGAAAAAGGATATTCGACTTCTGGATGCGACGATTGGGACGACGTATTTTTCAAAATTTTCCTGAATGAAATAGAACCGCATCTCGGGACACCAAAACCGGTCTTCGTGTACGATTATCCGGCAACTCAGGCGGCGCTTGCAAAAAAGAAAAAAGACGAACCTTTCTTCGCGGAACGTTTTGAACTTTATATTGGAGGAATAGAAATCGCGAACGCTTTTTCCGAATTGACAGATTCAGGCGAACAAAAATCCAGGCTTGAAAAAGAACAAAATCTTCGCAAAAAACTTGGAAAAACAGTATTTGATATTGACGGGGAATTTTTAGCTAGTCTAGAATCAATCAGTAATCCCTGCGCGGGAATTGCGCTCGGACTCGACAGATTGTTTATGATTCTGCTCAATCTGGACAACATAGAAGACGTATTGCTGTTTCCACTAAAAAAATTAATAAAAAACTAAGATGCCGGTTACAACAACTTTAAGACAGGGAATGGCCATAACGTTCAAAAATGCTCCATGGCTGATCATAAGCGCGCAGTTTGTGAATCCGGGAAAAGGCTGCGCATTCACAAGGACAAAACTTAAAAATCTGAAAACAGGGCAGGCAGTCGAAAACACTTTCAAATCGGGTGAAGCCGTGGAACTCGCTGACGTGACAAGAAAAAAATGCCAATACCTTTATAATGACGGCGCTAACTACCATTTTATGGACAATGAAAACTATGATCAGTTTTCGCTTGATAAAGAAGCCCTCGGCGATTCAACAAAATTTTTGCTTGAAGGGACCGAATGCTACGCAATGCACATTGAGGGAAAACCCGTAAGTGTACAGCTTCCTCCAAAAATGGATTTCAAAGTTATCTCAACAACACCCGGTGTAAAAGGCGACACAGCAACCGGCGGCAGTAAAGATTGCGAAATCGAAACCGGTAAAACCATCAAAGTCCCTCTCTTTATTAAGGAAGGTGACACGATAAAAATAAACACGGAAGACGGAACATACGTATCTAAAGCCTAAAACAATGATAGACATAAAATTTATAGTGGAAAATCCGGGCATCATTAAAGAAGGTGCCGCGAAAAAACACGTCAAAATCCAAATCGACAAACTCATAGACTTATATAATGAAAGAAACGAACTTTTGCAGAAAACTGAAGGTCTGAGAGCGGAACAAAACAAACAGAGCGCAACAGTCGCAACCGCCAAAACGGAAGATGAAAAAAAGAGCCTCCTTGAGAAACTTTCCAAAATCAAGAAAGAAATCAAAGACCTCGAGCCAGAACTTGAAAAGCTGGAAAAGGAAATCGACAGTCTCGCATTTGAAATCCCAAATCCCCCACTGGACTCGGTTCCGGATGGCAAAAGCGAGGCGGACAACGAGATCGTAAGCACATACGGCGAAAAACCGAAGTTTGATTTTACGCCAAAAGATCACATTCAGCTCGGAAAAGATCTTGATATTATAGACATCGAAAGAGGTGTGCGCACATCCGGAGCACGTTTTTATTACCTGAAAAACGAGGCCGTGCTTCTGCAGTTTGCGATAGTCCAGCACGTTATCCACAAGCTTACCTCAAAAGGCTTTATGCCGGTCATCCCGCCGGTTCTTGTAAAGGAGGAAGCCATGTTTGCCACGGGATTTTTTCCCGCGGACAGAAACGAAATATATGAAGTAAACCCGAACGACGACAAACTTTTTCTTGTTGGAACATCGGAAGTTCCTCTAACGATGCTCCATTACACGGAAATTCTCGAAAATAGCTCGCTTCCGCTGAAATACTGTGGATATTCAAGCTGTTTCCGAAGAGAAGCCGGTTCATACGGAAAAGACACGGCCGGCATAATCCGCGTTCACCAATTCGACAAAATCGAAATGTTCATATTCTGCAAACCTGAGGACTCTGAAGCTCAGCACGAATTTATCCGTGAAACCGAGGAGGAAATAATGCACGAACTTGGATTTCATTATCAGGTAGTAAATATCTGCGGAGGCGACCTGGGCGCTCCGGCTGCAAAAAAATACGATATAGAAGCCTGGATCCCGACTCAGGAAAAATACCGGGAGGTAACATCCTGCTCAAACTGCACGGATTTTCAGGCACGCCGCTCACGCATACGGTACAAGGCCGAAAACGGCAAAAATGAATACGTCCATACTCTAAACGGAACAGCGGTAGCAATCCCCCGCACTCTCGTGACAATTTTGGAAAATTACCAGCAGAAAGACGGATCGGTCTTAATCCCGGAGATACTTCAGTCATACATGGGAGGCAGAACCAAAATAGAGAAGAAATAACACAGGCCTCGAAAACATCACGTATCTTTATTGCTCCCCGCCTGTTCTTATGGTAGAATATACAGAGTATTAAAAACAAAAACATGATACTTCTTTGGACAGAATCTTTGAGAGGATACGGCATTAATCGTATTTTTGAACTTGCAAAAAGTGCCGGATACGACGGCATCGATTTAAGCGTTGATTTCGGGCAATTCGATACCACAAACGCGGAATACCTGAAAAAATTATCAAAAGAATACGATATCCCGATACACGCAGTATCATCTCCCGAACAGGTTGCCGCAAAGAGAATAAAAGAGCTTGTCGATCTGACAAAAGCAGTAGGCGCAAAGGTACTGGTTCTCCAGCCGCCAAAGCTTCTCGACTTCAAACTCGCAAGCTGGCTGAAAAAAGAGATTCCGCGCCTCCGCGAAAAAGAATTCCTGTCAATTGCTCTTGAAAACGCCCCCGCGGGAACATTTCTCGGCTTCATTCCGGAATACGCAATGACAAACACTCAGGAACTCAAAAAATTCAAACATATATCGCTCGACACAGCCAGAATCGGAGAAAAAAGACAGGATTTAATGAGAGCATATTCGGCATTTAAAAAATATCTGGTGCACGTCCATCTTTCAAATGTATATAAAGGTAAAAAATACGCCCCGCCAAAAGAAGGAATAATGCCGCTGGAAAGCTTTCTTACAAAGCTGAAACAGGATAAATATCCCGGCGCAATTTCCATAAAAATCCTTCCAAAATATCTTCACGCCGGTGAGGACGCCAAAGTCGTGGAAGACCTTCAGGATGTCAAAAAATACTACGAAAAATACTACAAAAACGTGGAAGCAATCGAAACAAAAGAAGAAAACAAAGAGACTCCGGAAGACACTCAGGAAGAAACACAGAAAAATTTCCAATAAATTCTTGACTTCCCACCCTTGAAGGGTAAAATGCGAAGGCTATCAAAAACACCGGATGAGTTAAGGAAGATAGTTTAGGCCTTTTTTCAAAGGCTATACATTAAGTTCCTTGACCATTTTCAATATGCCAAAAGCGAAAAAGAAAACTTTAAAATCCTCTCCGAAAAAACATTCCACAAAAGCTAAATCAAAATCCCCCGCCACGAAAAAGACGGCGGCAAAAAAGACAATCACAAGAAAGACGATCGCGAAAAAGACTATTTCCAAAAAGAAAATAGTCCGCCGCCCGAAACAGGAGCTGATCAAGCCTTCCCAGATTCCGATAATGAAAGAAAGCATCATTTCAAGAAGCCCGAGAAAATATTTCACAACAAGAATAGATCAAAGTGTGCCAATTCCAAATCTTATCGAGATACAGCTGAATTCATACGAATGGTTTCTAAATCAGGGCATCAGAGAGCTTTTGGACGAGATTTCGCCTATACAGGACTTTTCCGGGAAAAAACTGGAACTGCATTTTCTTGAACATTCGCTTGGGGAACAGAAATACAACGCCGAAGACGCAAAAACCAAAAATCTTACATACGAGGTTCCGCTAAAAGTTCACGTACAGCTCATAAACAAAGAAACAGGTGAAATTAAGGAACAGGACGTATTCCTTGGAAACGTGCCGTTGATGACAAACCGAGGAACATTTGTAATAAACGGGATTGAAAGAGTCGTGGTTAGCCAGATCGTCAGATCACCCGGAGTGTTTTTCTCAAAAAACCTCTCAACACCCGGAACGCACGGAGCAAAAATTATTCCAAAAAGAGGCGCGTGGCTGGAAATCGAAACTGATAAAAAAGGTGTAATTACCGTAAAAATCGATAGAAAACGAAAAATACACATAACTTCGCTACTGAGAGTTTTTGGATACGAAACCGACAAAGAAATAATGGATTTATTCAAGGACGTAACAACTGACATTGAACACGATTATATATTAAATACTCTCGAAAAAGATCCTTCAAAGACAGTGGAAGACTCGTACCAGAATGTATACAAAAAAATACGTCCGGGAGACCTCGCGACTCCGGAAAACGCAAAAGCATTGATAAAATCAATGTTTTTCGATTACAGAAAATACGACATGGGACCAGTCGCGCGATATAAATTAAACAAAAGATTCAAACTTAAGACCCCAAATACCAAAAAATACCACACATTCCAGGTGGAGGATTTCGTATATATACTCAAGCACCTCGTAAGACTAAATAATGGTGAATTCAATGCGGACGATATAGATCACCTTTCAAACAGAAGAATCCGCGCAGTCGGCGAACTGGTGCAGAATAAATTCAGAGTCGGACTTCTTCGGACAGACAGAATCGCAAAAGACAGAATGACGGTAATGGACCTGGAAACAGTAACTCCTACACAGCTTATAAACTCAAGACCGATCACGGCCGCCTTAAGGGAATTTTTCGCAAGCTCACAATTGTCCCAATTCATGGATCAGACAAATCCCCTCTCCGAACTCGAGCACAAAAGAAGGTTGTCCGCGATGGGTCCGGGAGGACTTTCCAGAGAAAGAGCATCATTCGATGTCCGCGACGTACATCAGTCCCATTATGGAAGAATCTGTCCGATTGCAACACCGGAAGGACCGAACATCGGACTTGTTGTCCATCTCGCCACGTACGCAAAAATAAACGAATACGGATTTATAGAAACTCCTTTCAGGGAAGTTTCAGATGTTATTAAGAATTCAATAAAAAATATTGTCGGCAGGACGGCGCGTGAAACCATTGAGGACAAAGGAAAAATCATCACAAAAGCCGGACAGACCATAGACGAAAACATGGCCAAAAAAATCACAAAACTGAAGCTGGACGAGGTAAAAGTCAGACCATACATCACTGACACGATAAAATATTTTGACGCGGATGAAGAGCAGGAATTAGTTATTGCACAGGCAAACTCGGAACTTGACAAAATGGGTCAGTTTACAAGCACAAGAGTTTCCGCCAGAAAAAAAGGAGAACCGACTCTTGCTCATATAAATGATGTCACTCACATCGACGTTTCACCAAAACAGATTATATCAATCACGACAGCTCTCATTCCATTCCTTGAGCACGATGACAATACCCGTGCGTCAATGGGATCAAACATGCAGAGACAGGCGGTATCTTTAATATCGCCGGAAGCTCCGGTCGTCGGAACAGGTATCGAGGAAATCTCCGCAAAAAGTTCGGGCCAGGTAATCGTGGCGGACATGGATGGAACCGTATCGTACGTTGACGCAAATTCAATCATAGTGGTGTATGCAAACGGTAAAAAAGTAGGATATGAACTACAGACATACGAAAGATCAAACCAGGGAACATGTATTCACCAGAGAGTAAAAGTAAATAAAGGAGACAAGGTAAGAAGAGGAGATGTTCTTGCAGACGGACCGGCAACAGATAAAGGAGAACTGGCACTCGGACAAAATCTACTGGTGGCATACATGACATGGGAAGGCTACAACTTTGAGGACGCCGTAATTATATCGGATGAACTCGCAAGAAAAGGCACATATGATTCGGTCCACATAGAAACCTTCACGGTAGACGTGAGAGAGACAAAACTTGGTTCCGAAATAATAACCCGCGATATTCCAAATGTCGGGGAAAACAAACTTAAAGATCTCGATGAAGATGGAATAGTAAGAATAGGAGCAACTGTCCACGAAGGCGACATCCTCGTTGGAAAAATCACGCCAAAAGGCGAAACCGAACTTACCGCCGAAGAAAGACTTCTTAGAGCAATCTTCGGAGACAAGGCAAGAGACGTAAAAGACACTTCATTGAAACTTCCGGGAGGTGAAGGCGGAAAAGTTGTAGGAATTCAGATATTCACAAAAGAAACAGGAGATGAACTCCAAACCGGAGTACTTAAACAGATAAGAGTAAACGTCGCCCAGACAAGAAAAATATCAATCGGAGACAAAGTCGCGGGCCGACACGGAAACAAAGGAGTAATTTCAATCATAGTTCCAAAAGAAGATATGCCATTCCTTCCGGACGGAACACCGGTGGATATAATTTTAAATCCGCTCGGAGTAACAAGCCGTATGAACATCGGACAGATTCTTGAAACTCACCTTGGCTGGGCTGCAAGAAAACAAGGCTTCACAGTCGCAACACCACCGCTAAACGGAGTTCCGACTGACGAAATCGCAAACCAGCTGAAAAAAGCCGGTCTTCCTGAAAACGGAAAAATTACTCTCTACGACGGAAAAACAGGTGAACCATTCGACCACGAAGTTACCGTCGGAATCGCGTACATATTAAAACTAAACCATCTGGTTGAAGACAAAATTCATGCAAGATCAGTTGGTCCGTATTCTCTTGTCACGCAGCAGCCGCTCGGAGGAAAAGCCCAGCATGGAGGACAGAGATTCGGAGAAATGGAGGTTTGGGCGCTGGAAGCATATGGAGCCGCTCACACTCTTCAGGAAATGCTCACTATAAAATCGGATGACGTCTACGGAAGATCAAAAGCTTATGAATCAATCGTAAAAGGCGAACTGATAAAAAAGCCGCGCGTCCCTGAATCCTTTAACGTACTGGTAAAAGAACTGCAAAGTCTCGGATTATCAGTAAAGCTTATGGATTCGGAAAAAGGCAAAGAGGAAGCAGTAGAAAACCCTGAGGAAATTTTGGAAGAGGGCGCCGAAAATGAAGAGGAAATAAGCAAAGACGTTAAGGAGGAAATAATTGAAGAGACCGGAGCGAAAAGCTAAAAAAACATACTTTATAAATTAACATAACAAATCATGAGAAGCGTAAATAAGGTAATCATAATTGGAAATCTGACAAGGGATCCGGAGATGAGACAAACGCCAAACGGCCAGAACGTTACAACTTTTGGACTCGCAACAAATCGTGAATGGATAACTAAAGATAATGAAAGAAAGTCCTCCGCTGAATTCCACGAATGCGTGGCATGGGCGCGACTCGCTGAAATATGCACGAATTATCTCAAGAAAGGAAACCTCATATATGTCGAAGGTTACCTGAAAACAAGAAGTTGGGATAATCAGGACGGCGTAAAAAAATTCAAAACAGAAATAGTGGTTCAGGACATGATAATTCTTGAAAAGAAAAAGAAACTTGAAGAGGAATACGTACCGCAGGAAGACGAGGAAACCGAAAACAGAGAGGAAAAAGAAACAATGAAAGAGAAGGAAGAAGAACCGGAACCCGCAGAAGAAGAACCGGAACAGTCGGAAGAAAAATCGGAAACAAACCCGATCGATAAAGATCTTGGCCTTTAAAGATAACTTTTCATAATAACTCAAAAAAATATGCCTCAATCAATACAAGACAAAAATCTTAAAAAAGATCAGTTCAGCGCCATCACTCTTTCAATTGCCGCCCCCGAAGAGATCTTGTCCTGGTCTCACGGTGAGGTTAAGAAACCGGAAACTATAAATTACCGCACCCAGAAACCGGAAAGAGACGGACTTTTTTGTGAAAAAATATTTGGACCGACAAAAAACTGGGAATGTTACTGTGGAAAATACAAGAGAATCAGATACAAAGGCGTGATTTGCGAAAAGTGCGGCGTCGAAGTAACACGTTCATCCGTACGTCGCGAAAGACTGGCTCACATAAAACTTGCGGTACCGGTAACTCACATCTGGTTTTTAAGATCAACACCGAGCAGGATAGGATTACTTCTGGATCTACCGATAAAAACTCTT
Source organism: Candidatus Peregrinibacteria bacterium (assembly GCA_043810515.1). Taxonomy (GTDB): domain Bacteria; phylum Patescibacteriota; class Gracilibacteria; order UBA1369; family LOWO2-01-FULL-3; genus WJKQ01. The sequence continues at coordinate 39,277 of JBDRNZ010000012.1, read as the reverse complement.
GAACAGGTTGTATATTTTGCGGCATACATAGCGTCTGAAGTCGACGTTCCCGCAAAAACAGAAGCACTTGACCAGCTCCAGACCGAATACAAAACGCACAAAAAAAAGTTACAGGAAGACTTTAAACAAAGCTCGCTCGCGGCTGAAAAAATGGAGGACAAAAAACTCGCGAAAAAAGCCGTAAAAGACCTCGAAAAAGATTTCGCAAAAAGAATCGAAGAGCTTGATATTCAGAATTCAGAAATGAGAGATCAGCTTGAATCCCTACAGGTCGGAAAAGTTTATTCCGAACTAGATTACAGAACACTCTCAATGAAATTCGGACACGTATTCAAAGCCGGAACAGGAGCCGAAACCCTCAGAGAAATTCTCGGGTCAATAGACCTTGAAAAACTTATAAAAACTCTTCAGGAGGAAAAGAAAAAAAGTTCCGGACAAAAACTGAAAAAAACAATAAAGAGAATCAAACTGGCCGGCAGTCTGCTCAAATCAGGAACAAAGCCGGAATGGTTCGTAATGACAGTTTTGCCGGTGATCCCGCCGGATCTTCGCCCGATGGTTCAGCTGGACGGCGGACGATTTGCGGCATCGGATCTAAACGATCTTTACAGAAGAGTGATAAACAGAAACAACCGTCTAAAAAGACTTATTTCCATCGGCGCTCCGGAAGTAATATGCCGAAACGAAAAAAGAATGCTGCAGGAAGCAGTGGACACTTTGCTAAATAATAGCGCGCGCCAGGGAAGAACAGTGTTTAATTCCGGCGACAAAAGAAAACTCAGATCACTTTCGGACATGCTGAAAGGAAAACAGGGACGATTCAGACAAAACCTGCTTGGTAAACGTGTGGATTATTCAGGACGTTCCGTGATTATCGTCGGACCAAAATTAAAACTGAACCAATGCGGCCTGCCAAAAGCCATGGCTCTGGAACTTTTCAAACCGTTCATAATAGGACATCTGATATCGGAAGGCTACGCCCACAATATCAAGAACGCGGAAAAACTGATCCAGGCCGGAAAACGCGAGGTCTGGGATATTCTTGAGGATGTCACGAAAGATCATTACGTACTGCTGAATCGCGCTCCAACACTTCACAGACTTGGTATCCAGGCGTTCCAGCCGATTCTTATCGAGGGAAAAGCTATCCAGATTCATCCGCTTGTTTGCGCGGCATTCAACGCGGACTTTGACGGAGACCAGATGGCGGTTCACGTTCCTCTTTCAAAAAAAGCGCAGGAAGAAGCAAAAACTTTAATGGTCTCAACAAACAATCTGCTTAAACCTTCCGCAGGAGAACCTATAGTAACGCCAACTCAGGACATGGTTCTCGGCTGTTACTACCTGACAAAATTAACTCCCGGGAAAAAAGGCGAAGGCATGACATTTTATGGAATTGAGGAAGCTGTTCTTGCCTATCAGACAGGACAGGTCTATCTCCAGGCGCCTATAAAATGCAGATACAATGACGAAATATTGGAAACTACAGTTGGAAGACTTATATTCAACAGTTTTCTGCCAAAAGGCCTCCCCTATTACAACAAAAACATTGGCAAGAAACAGCTCAGCCAGCTGGTTACGGAATGTTTTGAATTGCTAGGCAATGCAAAAACAACACAGCTCGCGGATAACGTAAAAGACATCGGCCTGAAATTCGCAACAAAATCTGGAATTTCATTCTCCCACGAAGACATGGTTGTTCCGAAAGAAAAAGGAAAGATAATCGATGACGCATCGGAAATAGTAAAACAGATAAACAACCAATACTGGAAAGGCCTTATTACGGAAGAGGAAAGATACAACCACACCATCAAAATCTGGTCCGAAACAAAATCAGACATCACAAGCAAAATGATCACCGGAATCAACGAGAAAAACAACATTTTCTACATGATCGATTCCGGAGCCCGCGGAAACTGGGGACAGGTTACACAGCTCTGCGGAATAAAAGGTCTCGTTGCAAATCCTGCAGGAAAAACAATCGAGCTTCCGATAAAATCAAATCTCAAAGAAGGATTCAGTATTTTGGAATACTTCATTGCAACACACGGAGGACGAAAAGGAAAATCCGACACAGCCCTTAAAACGGCCGAAGCGGGATACCTGACAAGACGTCTCGTTGACTCAAACCAGGACGTGGTAATAAGAGAATACGACTGCGGATCAATACATCCCCACACGATTACAAACGAAGAGTCCGAACAGATCGGCGAAAAATACGAGATAAGAATATACGGAAGAACACTGGCGGAAGACCTGAAAGATCCGAAAACCAAAAAAGTCGTGGCGGCAAAAAATTCAATTATAGAAAAAGACACGGTAAAGGAGATTCTTGAAAAACATCTGGACGAAGTACAGGTAAGGTCCATTATGACCTGCAAAACAGAAGGCGGAATATGCATAAAATGCTACGGCAAAGATTTGGGAACAAACAAAGAAGTTGAAATAGGAACAGCTGTAGGAATAATCGCAGCGCAGAGTATAGGCGAACCCGGAACGCAGCTTACAATGCGTACGTTCCACATGGGAGGAGTTGCGGAGGGAAGCGACATCACCCAGGGTCTTGCACGCGTTGAGGAATTATTTGAAGCAAGAACTCCAAAAAATCCCGCAACAGTATCAGAAATAGACGGAACAGTAAAAATTCACCAGAAAGGAAAGCAGATAGAAATGGCAGTTACGTCATCGGAAAAAATACAGACTGAATATAAATTGAGCGGAGACATAAAACCAGTTGTCAAAAAAGGAGACAAGGTAAAAGAGAAAATGGTAATAGCAAAAGCCGAAACGCACAAAGGATCGGTAAAATCATTGGAAGCCGGGAAGGTGAAAGAAATAACAGACGACAGCATAATAATAGAAAGCCTTGGTCCGGTACAAAAAACATACAAAGTTCCAACAGGAAGAACTGTAAAAATAAAGAACGGAGAAATCGTCAAAAAAGGACAGCCGCTGACAACAGGACATCTGGATTTGAAACAGATTATGAGTCTAACGGGAACTTACGCGGTACAAAAATACATCGTGACCGAGGTGCAGAGCATTTACGCATCGCAGGGACAAAGTATCAACGACAAGCACATAGAAATAATCGCAAAGCAAATGCTTTCCAAGGTAAGGATATTTGATAGCGGAGATAGTAATTTCCTGCCGGGAGAAATAATAGACGTGATAAAATTTGAAAATATAAACGAGGCACTGGAAAAGAAAAAGAAAAAAAGAGCAAAAGGAGAAAGACTCCTTCTTGGACTTACAAGAGTCGCGCTACTTACGGACAGCTGGCTCTCAGCCGCTTCATTCCAGGAAACGATAAGAGTTCTCGTGGAAGCTTCAACAACGAACAAGATCGACAACCTGGAAGGCCTCAAGGAAAACGTCATTATTGGAAAACTCATACCGGCCGGTGACACATTCAGAAAAAAACACCCACACCTTCTGAAAGAAACAAAAGCGCAGGCGGAAAAGGAGAAAAAAGCGGATAACAAAGAAACAGATGAAAAAATAGAGAAGGAGAATGAAGAAAGAACTACTCCGGTAATATAAAACCGCCAAGTTTATCTTGCATTTACTTTTGAATTAATATAAATATAGACGCATGCCAACCATAAACCAGCTCATAAGGAAACCAAGAAAGTCGACAAAGAAAAAAAGTAAGGCCCCCGCCTTACAGTTTACTTTTAACAATCTGAAGAATAGAAACGTGACTGTCCCATGCCCACAAAAGCGCGGCGTGTGCACAAAAGTCACAACAATGACACCAAAAAAACCAAACTCAGCCTTAAGAAAAGTTGCGAGAGTAAAACTGACGAACGGAATGGAGGTAAACGCGTACATTCCGGGTGAAGGGCATAATCTACAGGAGCACTCGGTTGTAACAATACGCGGAGGCAGAGTAAAAGATCTTCCGGGTGTGCGCTACCATATAATAAGAGGGACTCTCGATACCCAGGGCGTACAGAACAGAAAACAGGGAAGATCCAGATACGGCGCCAAAAAAACAGCTAAATCAGCATAATAGTTATGAAAAAAAACAAGAACATATACATTCCGGAAGAATCTTCTCCATTGCAGGAAAAATTCATAAATTACGTAATGCTTCGGGGCAAAAAATCCACCGCCCGAAAAATTTTCAATGAAACTCTAAAAATAATAAGCAAACAAATATCAGGAGACCCTGAAAAAATCTTCAAAGCCGCAATCGATAACGTTAAGCCTCATCTGGAAGTTAAGCCGAAAAGAATAGGAGGCGCAGTTTATCAGATCCCCATGGAAGTAAAGGCGGACAGGCAAACAGCACTCGCATTCAGATGGCTGATCGGTGCGGCAAGAGGCAAAAAAAATTCGGCAATGGCACAAAACCTCGCAACCGAACTCATTGATGCATCAAATAAACAGGGCTCTGCCATGAAGAAAAAAGAGGATACCCACAGAATGGCGGAAGCAAATAAGGCATTTGCACATCTCGCAAGATACTAATCTTGACTTCCCTACCACGCTCCCTATAATGCCTCTGGCGTCTTTTTATAAGAACGCAATATTTTGTAACCAAAAAATCAAAAATGTCTGAAGATCTGAAACGTTTACGCAACATAGGAATTATCGCACACATTGATGCGGGAAAAACAACAGTTACGGAACGTATCCTTTTCTACACGGGAAAAACGCATAAAATCGGAGAAACCCACTCCGGAGAATCGCAAATGGACTGGATGGAACAGGAAAGAGAAAGAGGAATCACTATCACGTCCGCCGCAACGACATGTTTCTGGAAACCTACGGGCACGGAAACAAACGACCAGATAAACATCATCGACACACCGGGACACGTTGACTTCACTGTCGAAGTGGAAAGATCACTTCGCGTACTTGATGGAGGAGTCGCGGTTTTTGACGGAGCAATGGGAGTCGAGCCGCAGTCCGAAACCGTATGGCGTCAGGCTGACAAATATCACGTTCCACGAATAGCCTTCATAAACAAAATGGACAAAGTCGGAGGAGATTTTTATATGAGTCTGGATAGTATTTTAAAAAGACTTACACCGGACGCCGTTGCAATTCAGCTGCCAATCGGAGCAGAAAAAGATTTTACCGGCATCATAGATCTTATCGAACAAAAAGCATACACATTTGAAGGAAAAAATGGAGAAACCGTGAAAGAAATAGAAATTCCCGCGGACATGCAGGATAAAGTCAAGGAACACAGAGCCAAAATGATAGAACGCATAGCCGAAAACGACGACAGTATAATGGAAAAATTCCTTGAAGAAAAAGAAATAACAATTCCCGAAATCAAAGAGGGCCTGAGAAATGCCACAACCAAAGGAAGCATTTTCCCCGTCATGTGCGGAACCGCATTGCAGAATATGGGAATACAACCGCTTCTCGACGCAGTATGCTGGTATCTGCCAAGCCCGATGGATGTCCCTCCTGTAAAGGGAGAGGATCCAAAAACCGGAGAGGAAGTTACTATAAAAGCTGATGAAAACGAACCTTTTTCTGCGCTCGCGTTCAAGATAGCAACAGATCCCTTCGTTGGAAATCTTTGCTACTTCCGCGTTTATTCGGGAAAACTGGACTCGGGAAGTTATATTTTAAATGCATCCACCGGAAATAAAGAACGTGTCGGCCGCCTTCTTCAGATGCACGCAAATGCACGCCAGGAAATAAAAACAGTAAAAGCCGGAGACATCGCGGCAATCGTCGGATTAAAAAACACAACAACAGGAAATACTCTTTGCGATCCGAACAAATCCATTCTCCTCGAGTCAATTACATTCCCGGAACCGGTAATCAGAATCGCGGTTGAGCCAAAAACCAAAGCGGATCAGGAAAAAATGGGCATGGCTCTTCAGAAACTTGCACAGGAGGATCCAACGTTTTCAGTAAAAACGGATGAGGAAACCGGCCAGACAATAATCGCGGGAATGGGAGAACTGCATCTGGACATTATCGTCGACAGAATGAAACGGGAATTTAAAGTGGAGGCAAATATCGGAGCGCCGCAGGTGGCATACCGAGAAACGATAACCAAAGAAATCGAGATGGAGGAAAAATACGCGAAACAGACAGGTGGCCGCGGTCAATATGGACACGTATTCCTGAAAGTAATTCCTCAGGAACCCGGACAGGGCTACGAATTCAAAAACGCGATTGTTGGAGGAAAAATTCCAAGAGAATATATACCAGCCGTTGATAAGGGAATCCAGGAAGCGATGACAAGAGGAATCATTGCCGGATATCCGGTCGTGGATGTAAAAGTCGAGCTATTCGACGGAAGTTATCACGATGTGGATTCGTCCGAAATGGCTTTTAAAATAGCCGGATCGATTTGTTTTCAGAATGCCGTAAAGCACGCAAATCCGATTCTGCTTGAGCCGATCATGAAAGTTGAAGTTACGGTTCCGGAAAATTATTTCGGGGATGTAATGGGAGATATTAATTCAAGGCGCGGACAGATCCAGGAAACAGGAGACCGCGGACTCATCAAATTCATAAAAGCCGAAATTCCGCTCGCGGAAATGTTCGGATACGCAACAGATTTGAGATCAATAACGCAGGGAAGAGGAAATTACACAATGGAATTCGGACACTATTCAAAAGTTCCACAAAATGTAGCAGATGAAATAATAAGCAAGAAAGCAACGGGCTAAAATTGATCTTGCGCACAGCCGAATTTTTCGATACTATTCCGGCGCTGTGTCATTTAACACAAGCGTTAAACCATATAACTTTTCTAATCTCTAAACAAAATAACTATGGCTGAAGGAGTATTTGATAGAAGTAAACCGCACTTAAACGTCGGTACAATCGGTCACGTAGACCACGGAAAAACGACACTGACAGCTGCAATTACGGCAGTCGCAGCAAAAAAATTCGGTGGACACAACAAAGCTGTAGCATTCGACCAAATCGACAACGCCCCTGAAGAAAAAGAAAGAGGAATTACAATCGCAACTTCCCATCAGGAATACGAAACAGACAAGAGACATTATGCTCACGTAGACTGTCCGGGACATGCCGATTATGTAAAAAATATGATTACAGGTGCCGCTCAGATGGACGGAGCTATTTTGGTAGTTTCAGCAGCAGACGGCCCGATGCCACAGACACGCGAACACATCCTGCTCGCAAAACAGGTTAACGTACCATATATCATAGTTTTCCTGAATAAAATGGATATGGCTGATCCGGAAATCGCTGAACTTTCAGAAATGGAAATCCGTGAACTCCTAAATAAATATGAATTCCCTGGAGACACAACTCCAATCATAAAAGGATCGGCTCTAAAAGCTTTGGAAAATCTGGACGATGAAGAAGCTATAAAGCCAATAGTTGAACTGCTCGAAGCTTTGGACACATACATTCCCGACCCAAAACGTGAGCTGGATAAACCATTTCTTATGCCGGTTGAAGACGTATTCTCAATAAAAGGACGAGGAACTGTAGCAACAGGAAGAGTTGATCGGGGAGTTGTAAAAGTAAATGAAGAAGTTGAACTCGTTGGTATAAAGCCAACAAGGAAAGTAATAGTAACAGGAGTTGAGATGTTCAAGAAAAGTCTTGACCAGGGACAGGCTGGAGATAACGTGGGAATTCTTCTTAGAGGAATTGAAAGAGAAGAAATTGAAAGAGGACAGGTTCTTGCTAAACCGGGAACAATAACTCCTCACACAAAATTTGATTCTCAGGTTTACGTCCTGACAAAAGACGAGGGTGGACGACACACGCCATTCTTCAAAGGATACAAGCCACAATTCTACATCCGTACAACAGACGTAACAGGATCAATCGAGCTTCCGGCTGACGTTGAGATGGTCATGCCCGGAGACGATGTTAAAATGACAGTAATGCTTGGAGCACCTATCGCTCTTGATGAAGGAACACGATTCGCTATCCGTGAAGGAGGCCGAACCGTTGGTGCCGGAGTCGTAACAAAGATCATAGAGTAATAAAAACGTCAAAACTAAAAAAGCCCTCGGAAATTCCGAGGGCTTTTTATTTATAAAAAATCCTCTACTAATCCCGCACTTAAAATTTCATTTGACACAAACCAAACAAACCTATATAAATCTCATACAAAATTGATTTTCCGATCTTGGAAAACCACTCGTAAACACGGGACAGCTCGGCTTCAAAAATATTTCCAAAAAGAATAAAAAAGAACCGGACTCCCCTATCCGGTAATTTTATAAAAATATGGCACAAAACCAACCCGCAACAAGAAGTGACGATTATGGATTCCCGGATACGCTACCGGAAGACACGGCAGCAAAACTAAAAGGAGCTCAAACCATGGTTACGCTCGACGGAAAAATCGCCGAGGGAGGCTGGGAAGCGTCAGATGGAACCCTGGTCATTCAAAGAAAAATTCGAAACGCAATTAAAACGGCAGCATATGACATCGAAACTTTACAAAAAATATAATAATTAACCCTACCCCCTCATGGCTCCAAAACAAAAAATCCGCATCCGTATACGTTCATTCGACCACAAAGTAATAGATGAAACCGCAAAACTTATAATCGACACCGCGGAAAGAACCGGCGCAATAGTGTCCGGAGCCATTCCCCTTCCTACAAAAATAGAAAAATTCACAGTAAACAGGTCCACATTTGTTCACAAAAAATCCCGCGAACAGTTTGAAATGCGAACACATTCACGATTAATCGACATTCAGCAGACAACTCCAAAAACCATCGAATCACTCTCAAATCTCAGTCTGCCCGCAGGCGTCGAAATCGAGATAAAAATGCTTCAGTAGAACCCCCGATTTTCTATTGACTATACAATTTTCACTCTGTATATTCATACGGCAAATTGACATTGCATGTTAACCGTTCCAAGCGGGTTTGCCGAAAATCTTCTTGGGCCCTAACCTCTACAAACTATGTCAGGAATACTCGGCAAAAAATTAGGAATGACTCGTCTGATTCAAGACGATGGCCGCGTGATCCCAGTAACTGTCGTACAGTGTGAACCCAACGAAGTAACACAGGTAAAGACAGTGGAAAAAGATGGATATCCGGCGATAGTCCTAGGGTTTTCCAAATTGAAAAAACCCACAAAGACCAAAAAATTCAGACACGTGAAAGAGTTTAAAATCGAAGAGAAGGAAGCCGAAAATTACAAAAAAGGAGATCAGATAACTCTGGAAAAACTCAAAGAAACGGAAAAAGTGAAAGTTACGGCATGCTCAAAAGGAAAAGGATTCCAGGGAGTAATCAAAAGATTCAATTTCGGCCGTGGACCTGAAACTCATGGTTCGCACCATCATAGAGAGCCGGGATCGATCGGAACATGCGCAAAGCCGGGAAGAGTACATAAAGGGAAAAAATTACCGGGAAGAATGGGAACCGACCAAATAACCCTAAGTAAAGTACCTGTCGTATACATTAATCCAAAAGAAAACATAATCGGATTAAAAGGCCCAGTTCCGGGACCAAACGGAGGACTGGTAATAATAGCACTATCATGAAAATAGATTTATACACACAAACCGGAGAAAAAAATGGAACAATAGACCTTCCCAAGGAAATATTTGAAGTTCCGTTTAACGAGGATCTTATACATCAGGCCTTAAAAAGACAGCTTGCAAACGCAAGAATTCCGACAGCACACACGAAAAAACGGGACGAAGTATCGGGAGGCGGCAGAAAACCTCACAGACAAAAAGGAACAGGCATGGCAAGACAGGGATCGACAAGATCGCCACACATGCGCGGAGGAGGAGTGGTTTTCGGGCCAACAAATAAAAGAAATTTCAAAACCGACATGCCTAAAAAACAACGAAGAAAAGCACTTTTCTCGGCTCTATCAGAAAAAGCGCGAAATAACGAAATAATGGCATTGGAAGGATACGAAACGTCAGAATTAAAAACAAAGCAGTTCGCGCAAATGCTAAAAAAAATGCCTATTGAAAGAGAAGTATTGATAGTAACTGCCATAAAAAACGAAACTATACAAAAATCCGGAAGAAACTTGCCCAATGTAAAAATTATTACCGCAAATTATATAAACATCCATGATCTGCAGAGGCATAAGAATATCTTGTTTCTCAAGGATGCGGTGGATAAACTGAAAGAAGTTTTCCTAACAAAAAAAGCTAAGCAATGATTCACGCAAACCCTATAATAAGAACGATAGTCACAGAAAAAGCCTCAAACAAACAGGCCGATGGACAATACACATTTGAAGTCAGGAGAGATTCGACAAAAATATCTATAAAGAAAGCAATCAAACTTCTCTACGGAGTCGACGCGGACACAGTAAAAATAATTATATCCCCGAAGAAGAAAAGATTGCTCGCGAAAGGCAGAGTATGGACAAAAAGACGGGTTATGAAAAAAGCAGTCGTTACCTTAAAAGGCAAGAAAACCATTGATCCGAATAAGATAAAAGAACCCAAGAAATAATGACGTTAAAAAAATTCAAACCAGTAACTCCCGGATTAAGACAGATGAGCGTAGCCTCCTTTGAAGAGGTAACAAGAAGCAAACCCGAAAAAGCGCTCACCCGACCGAAAAAAAAGCATTCCGGAAGGAATAATAGCGGCAGCATAACTGTCAGGCACAGAGGTGGAGGAGTCAGGAAAAGATATAGACAAATTGATTTTAAAGGCACGGATAAGCTAAATATAGAAGGAAAAGTAAAATCCATCGAATACGATCCAAATAGATCGGCATACATAACACTCATACAATATAAAGACGGCGAAAAAAAGTATCATATAGCGCCGGACGGAATAAAAGTCGGAGACAAAATAATTACCGGAGAAAAAGCCAAAATAAAAAGAGGCAACAGAATGAAAATAAAATATATTCCAATCGGTTACAATATATACAACGTTGAATTGAAAAAAGGTAAAGGAGGACAGTTCGGAAGAAGCGCAGGATCAATCATAAAACTCGTATCGCTTGAAGGAAAACATGCGCAGATACAAATGCCATCGGGAGAAGTGAGGCTTGTGGAAAAAGACTGCTACGCAACTATAGGAATAGTCAGTAATATCGAGCATAATAACGTAAAAATAGGAAAAGCGGGAAGAAAAAGACACATGGGACGACGCCCGCATGTAAGAGGAAAAGTGATGAATCCATGTGATCACCCGCATGGAGGAGGAGAGGGATGCAACCCGATAGGTCTGAAATCTCCAAAAACACCATGGGGAATGCCAACACTCGGATTTAAAACCAGAAGAAGACACTATACAGACAAAATGATTATAAAAGACCGCAGACGTAAAAATAAATAACACTTAATATGGCTAGAAGTTCAAAAAAAGGACCGTATCTCGACCCGAAACTGCTGAAAAAAGTGGAAAGAATGAACGAAACGGGACAAAAGAAGCCGATAAAAACATGGTCAAGAGACTGCGACATAGCACCGGATTTCGTGGGACACACATTCGCAGTGCACAACGGAAAACAGTTTATACCTGTATTTGTAACGGAAAATATGGTAGGACATAAACTCGGTGAATTCTCACCAACAAAGATATTCAGAGTCCATGGAGGTAAACTCGCAAAATCAACAGAGTAACCGCATTAAAAAATTAATCGAAAATATTACCGATGAAAGCAATACTAAGAAAAATCAGAATCTCGCCGGAAAAAGCAAATCTGGTTGCGGCGCTCGTTCGAAACAAGAAAGTCATTGATGCGATAAACATTCTTAAATTCACGCCAAAAGCCAGCGCCAGACCGCTAAAAAAACTCATAGAATCAGCTGTGGCAAATGCAGAAAATAATTTTAAACAACAAAGAGAAGACCTTATAATAAAAGAAATTCTGGTAACGAAAGGCCCCACTTACAAAAGAGGAGTATCTGTATCGAGAGGACGAGTTCATCCCATTCTCAAAAGAACCGCACACATAACAGTAAAACTTGAGAATCAGAAAAAGGAGAATGACAAAACCGAGACCGAAGCGAAAGTTACGAAAAAAGTAAAAACAACCAAATAACCATAATTTTAATGGGACAGAAGGTAAATCCAAAAGTAATAAGACTGGGAATAACCCGTGATTGGGACTCAAAATGGTACGCGAGAAAAGGTATGTACAAAACACTGTTCCATCAGGACCTCGCCATTGAAAAATTAATAAGACAGAAACTTGAAGCTGAAGGAGTGGCAAAGATAGAAATAATGAGAACTCAGGGAAAAGTGATAATCAACATTCACACTTCAAAACCGGGACTGATAATAGGAAGAGGAGGAGAAGTCATAGAAAAGCTGAAAGATCTACTCTCAAAACAATTCAAAGAAACGTTCGCAATTAACATAAAAGAGATCAAAAAACCAATGCTCGACGCGCAAATCGTCGCAGAAAGCATCGCGAGACAGGTTGAAAAACGAATTTCCTACAGAAGAGCGGCAAAAATGGCGATTGAAAAAATAATGGAAGCCGGAGCAATAGGAGCGAAAATATATCTTGGAGGAAGACTTAACGGAGTTGAAATCTCACGAAACGAATTCTTTACAAAAGGAAAAATCCCGTTACATACATTCAGAGCCGACATAGATTACGCATCGCTGCCCGCATACACGACATATGGAAAAATAGGAGTAAAAGTATGGATTTACAAAGGAGAAATATTTAAAAAAGATCTGGCCGCAAACCTGGCCCAGCAGATAGAAGAAATTAAACAAACCTAAGCCCGGCACAGGGCCTGAAAAAACATGTTACAACCAAAGAAGCAAAAACACAGGAAAGAATTTAGAGGAAGATCTGCCCTTAAAGGGGTTGCCACGAGAGCAACTAAGATAAGTTTCGGAACGTTCGGGCTGAAATCCCAGGCCGCCGGCGAGTTAACATCGCGGCAGATAGAAGCGGCAAGACGTACGATGACAAGATATATTAAACGAGGAGGAAAAATATGGATAAATATATTCCCACACAAAGCAGTTACAAGAAAAGCATCTGAAGTACCGATGGGAAGCGGAAAAGGAGCGCCGGACCACTTTGTGGCGGTAATAAAACCGGGAATGGTTCTGTTTGAAATGGAGGGAGTGTCTCCGGAAGCCGCAAAAGAAGCTATGAAACTCGCCGCATTCAAACTGCCGTTAAAATGTAGATTTGTAAATTCACAAGAACAATAAATATGAAAACATTAGAAGAATTAAAAAAAATGAGTCCGGAAAAACTGAAAGATGAACTTTCGGAAACTGCAAGAGAGCTTTTCAAAGCAAAATTCGACATAAAAAACGGACAGTCAAAAAACAACCACCAGATAAAAAATAACAGAAAACAGGTTGCAAGAATAAAAACATTAATTAACGCGAAATGAGATCAAAAAAAGGAATAATAACCAGCAACAAGCAGGAAAAAACAGTGGTTGCCACCGTTCATTCCTACAAAAACCATCCGAAATACAAGAAAAGATACAGAGTTTCAAAGAAATACCATATCGATAATCCCGAAAATAAAAAATTTGAAATAGGAGACGAAATAACTTTTTACGAAACAAAACCGTTGAGCAGACTAAAAAGATGGACGCTAATAAAGCCTAAAAAATCATGATACAAGACAAAACTAAATTAAAGGTAGCCGACAATACCGGGGCCAAAATGGTCGAATGTATAAAAGTGCTCGGCGGATCACGCAGACGATACGCCTCAATCGGAGACACCATAGTCGTAGCCGTAAAAGAGGCAAATCCAAAAGGCATGGTAAAGAAAAAAGCAGTTGAAAGAGCCGTTATCGTACGTCAGAGAAAAGAAATCGGCAGAAAAGACGGTTCATATATAAGATTTGATGAAAATGCTGTTGTTATAATAGATAAGGACGGACAACCGAAAGGAACACGCGTATTTGGACCGGTAGCAAGAGAATTGCGCGAACGAGGATTCCAGAAAATTATTTCACTAGCACCTGAAGTATTATAAATATGAGAGTAAAACTAAACGACAATGTAGTCGTCATCGCAGGCAAAGACAAAGGGAAAAAAGGCCATATAATAAAAATTCTTAGCGAACAAAAAAAGGTCGTGATCGATAAACTTAATCTGCGCACAAAATACGTCAAAAAAACAGCGGAAAAAGCGGGTGAAAAAATCCAATTCTCCGCTCCAATGGACGCTTCAAACATAATGATGATATGTACAAATTGCCAAAAACCTACAAGAGTTGGATACAAAAAACTGGCAAACGGAAAAAAGCACCGTATATGCAAAAAATGCAAGGAAAATCTGGATATATCCAAAAGTTAAAATAATTAAAAAATGACGAAGACATCAGATCTACAAACAAGGCTTAAAAAAGAAATCGCACCGGAACTTAAAAAAACTTTGGGAATAAAGAGTGACATGGCCATACCCAAAATCGTAAAGATAAAGATAAATACCGGAATAGGAACATACATAAAATCACACAACAAAGATTACTCAGGCATCGTTGAAAGCATCACGAAAATAAGCGGACAAAAACCGGTGATCACAAAATCAAAAAAAGCAATATCGAACTTTAAAATAAGACAGGGAGAAGAAATCGGAATAACCGTCACCCTCAGAGGAAAAAGAATGTACGATTTCCTTACAAAGCTGGTAAACATAGTATTCCCTCGCGTAAGAGATTTTAGAGGACTTTCGCCAAAATCATTCGACGGAAAAGGAAATTACTCAGTAGGATTCAAAGAGCACACGGTATTCCCGGAAATAAGCCCGGATGACGTTATGAAAATTCACGGACTGCAGATTAGCATAATCACAAGCGCAGAAAATAACGAGGAAGGGCGCGCACTTTTAAAAGCAATAGGATTTCCATTTAAACAAGTTAAATAACAAAAATGGCAAGAAAAGCACTACGCAATAAAACAAGAAAAGGAAAAGAAAAAGCTGCAATGCAGCACGCTTCAGGCAAAAAGATAAAATTCCCGACACGCGTATACAACCGATGTGAAAATTGCGGAAGACAGGGTGGATACATGAGAAAATTCGGCATCTGTCGAATATGTTTCAGAGAACTGGCCCGCGACGGAAAAATAATGGGCGTTACGAAATCATCCTGGTAAAATTTAATCAATTAAACCAATCATGAATACAGATCCAATAGCAGATTTGCTGACAAGAATCAGAAATGCTTCAAGAGCTCATCACCAGAAGACAAATATTCCTTATTCAAAACTTAAGGAAAATATAATAAAAGCAATGAAAGAGAAAGGATTTGTCGAACAGTATGAGGTAAACGAAGAAAAAAGCGGTTTCAAGACTCTTGAAATAACATTGAAAGAAGACAATTCGAAGATAACACTCAAAAGAATCAGCTCACCCGGCCAGAGAATATATATCAAAGGCCACGAAATCAAATCTATAAAAAGCGGTCTGGGAATATCAATAATATCAACATCAAAAGGCGTAATGACAAACCTGGAAGCAAAAAAACAAAATCTTGGAGGAGAACTTATATGCGAAATATACTAACATTCAAAAAATGTCACGAATAGGAAAACAATCAGTAAAGATACCATCAGGAGTCACTGTTGAAATAAAAGAGTCCACTATAACGATAAAGGGCTCAAAAGGAGAGCTTAAAAAAACATTTGATCCAAGAATAAAAATAGAGGTAAAAGACAACGAAATTATAACGACAAGACCGGACGACCTTAAGGAATCGAAATCCCTGCACGGCCTTACGAGAAGCATAATAGCGAACATGGTCGAGGGCACGACAAAAGGATTCGAGAAAAAACTGGAAATAGTCGGAGTCGGATACAGAGCCCAGGTAAACAAAAACAAGATAACTTTAAACCTCGGCTATTCGCATCCGATTGAATACACAGCAGATCAGGGCATAGAATTTGAAATGGACAAAGAGAAGAAAAATATAATCACAGTGAAAGGAATAGACAAACAAACAGTCGGCGAAGCCGCAGCAAAAGTCAGATCGTACAGAAAACCGGAACCATACAAAGGAAAAGGAATAAAATATATCGACGAACAGATAGTTCGCAAATCAGGAAAAACCGCGGCAGCAACAGGCGGCTCCGGAAGCTAAAATAATAATCTAAAATTTAAAAATGCCGATAAACAAAGAAATTCAAAGAAAAAAAAGACACCTAAGAGTAAGAAGCAAAGTTCTTGGAACGGAAACAGTACCAAGACTTGTTGTATTCAAAAGCCTGCTGTACACATACGCACAGCTGGTAGATGATAAATCGGGAAAAGTCCTGGCTTCAAGTTCGGATTTAAAAAACAAGGAAAAAGGCAGCAAAACAGACCGCGCCCATGAAATCGGTCTGGAAATAGCGAAAAAAGCCCAGGAAAAACAAATAAGTAAAATCGTATTCGACAGAAACGGATATAAATATCACGGCCGCACAAAAGCTATCGCCGAAGGCGCGCGTGAAGGAGGCCTACAATTCTAAAAAACAACTTATGCCAATGCCAAAGCCACACAACTCGTCCAGATTTCAAAAAAGAGAACCAAAAGAGTTTGATGAACAGGTAATAGAAATAGATCGAGTGACAAAAGTCGTAAAAGGAGGACGCAGACTCAGATTCCGCGCAACGGTCGCAATAGGAAACCGAAAAGGAAAAATAGGAATAGGAATAGGAAAATCAAACGAAGTAACAGGCGCAATTCAAAAAGCAATAGCAAAAGCCAAAAAAGGACTGATTTCGATACCGCTTGATGGCTCAACTATTCCTCACGACATTAGAATTAAACTAAAAGCATCCGATATCCTTTTAATGCCAGCTGCGCCAGGTACTGGAATAATAGCCGGAGGCACTGTACGTAAAGTTCTGGAACTCGCAGGCGTAAAAGACATACTCAGCAAATCATTTGGAACAACAAACAAGGTAAATAACACAAAAGCTACATACGAAGCATTAAAACAGCTTCGTGTCACTCCACGAATGAGCAGAAGAAAACTGGAAGCGACACAGCAAAAACCAGTCGCCGCTACCGCACCCGCACCGGAAACCCCCGCAAAAAAAACTAAACAATTATAAATCATGTCATTACTTGAATTAAGAAGTACCGCAGGCCGTAAACGCCGAAAAAGAGTCGGCCGCGGAAACGGATCAAAACGCGGAACCTACAGTTGCCGGGGAGGAAAAGGCCAGACGGCCCGCACCGGAGGAAACATAAAACCCGGATTTGAAGGCGGACAAACTCCTTTCCTCAGAAAAATGCCAAAACTAAAAGGATTTAAAAATCCAAACCATATTGAATATCAGGTCGTAAACATCGGCCAGCTCAATATTTTCGATGACAATGCGGAAATCGGGCGCAAAGAGCTTCTCGAAAAAAACCTTATTTCAAAACCCCGCACACCGATAAAACTTTTGGCAGGAAAAGGTAATCTTGAAAAAAAACTCACAATAAAAATTGATAAAGCCTCAAAAGAAGCAATAGTAAAAGTTGAGGCCCAAAAAGGAACAGTCGAACTAACAAATAAAGACAAGAAATAATGGCAAATTACCTGACACAAATCTGGAATTCAAAAGATCTTAGAAAAAGAATTCTCTTCACGCTGGGAATACTCGTTCTTTACAGATTTATCGCGCATATAACCGTACCGGGAGCAAATACAGAAGCTCTGCAGGCACTATCATCTAGAAATCAGCTGCTTGAGATGTTCAGCCTGCTTACCGGAGGAAACACGGAAAATTTTTCAATAGTCTTGATGGGAATTTCCCCATACATCAACGCTTCAATCATAATACAGCTTTTAACGGTAATTATTCCAAAACTTGAAAATCTCTCAAAAGAAGGAGAAAGCGGAAGAAGAAAAATAAATTCATACACAAGATGGCTCACTATGCCACTGGCATTTCTGCAGTCATATGGAATGATCGTTTTGCTGAATTCTCAGGCGACAGTGCCAATTATAAGCGACATAACAAATCCAGGCGTCGTACTCCCAATAATGCTTACGATATCAGCGGGAACAATCCTCCTGGTCTGGCTCGGCGAACAGATAACCGAGAAAGGAATAGGAAACGGAATTTCCATGATAATCTTCGCCAGCATAATCTCACAAATTCCACAAATGGTGGGACAGGGACTATTTCTGGCACAAGGCGATGAAAGCAAACTCATCCCGTTCATAGCAATCGTTCTGCTCACAATTATACTTATAACAATCGTGATACTGGTCAATGAAGCGCAAAGAAGAGTTCCGATAACATATGCGGGCAGAGGCATAAAGGCAGGGAGCAACCAGACGTTTTTACCGATCAGGATAAACCAGGCGGGAATGATCCCGATCATCTTCGCCGTAGCTTTGATAAGTTTTCCGGGAATTCTTGGACAATTTTTCACAAGCGCGCAATCTGGATGGCTTCAAAGTCTCGGTGAAAGAATGACAACTATGTTTCAGCCAAACACAATAACGTACCTGATAACATATTTTATCCTTGTGGTCGCATTCACTTTTTTCTACGTTTCAATCACATTCAACCCTGAACAGGTTGCCGAAAACATTCAAAAAAGAGGCGGCTACATCCCCGGAATCAGGCCCGGAACACAGACTTCCGAATATCTCGGGCACGTATCAAACCGCCTTACTTTATTTGGCGCAACTTTCCTGGGAATAATAGCGATACTGCCGATACTCATACAATTTGCCTTCCGCACAACCGGAGTAGGCTCTATTCCCCTACTTATCTCCGGAGCCGGAATAATCATCATAGTCGGCGTCGTGCTCGAACTTATCCGTCAGGTCAACAGCAGCCTCGTGATGCACGACTACAAGAAGTTCTACTAAAACCTACGGAGGTTGACAAAGCTTAAGCCTTATGTTAATTTAAGCGCCTTTTTTCGTAATATTAATTATATGAAAACAAGCGCAGCAGAACGCCTAACGCCACATGAGCAATGTAACAGGACACAGCCACAATGGTTAAACAAAATAATAGACGACCTTACGCCAGACAATGCCTCAGAAGTTAGAAATATAATTCTGAGAATCCTGAGTGTTATAGAAACAGGAATTCAAAGAAAAGAGGACATTAGAGATTGCCTGCTTACGCTAGATTTTATTATCGGGAAAAATTTTAGATACTATCTGCTAAAACATATAGGTATAATCGCATTTGATAACGGCTATGTAACCAGTAATACAATTCAAAGAGAACCTAGAAAAAAACCTATAAGTGGCATAATAAGAGAAACAACCAACAACATACTTTCAGCACTAGCGGAAAAGGAATGCTGCGAATAGATAATTCCCCCCTTGCAATCCCCTCTACAAGCCTCTAGAATCACTTTCGTGTATACCATTTAAATATCTCTACCATGGATCTGATTTTTTTTGGAATGCAGGGGGCGGGCAAAGGCACTATCGGGCTTGCCGTTGCCGAAAAATACAATCTAAAAGTTTTCGAAACCGGAGGACAGCTTAGAAAACTGGCGCAGGAGGATTCGGAACTTGGGAAAAAAATAAAATCAATCATTGAGGCCGGACATCTTGTACCTAATGAAGTTGTAATGGATATGGTTGAGGATTTCATGAATCATCTTCCGGAAAATTCATCTATTCTCTTTGACGGAATTCCAAGAAGCGTTGATCAGGCAGAAACGCTAAAAACCCTTCTCGACAAACACAACCGCACATACACAGCCGTTCTTATTGAAATAAAAGAAGAAACAGCACTCCGCAGACTCACAACAAGAAGACTTTGCGGAAAATGCAAAACCGTCTACCCGGCAGCATATGAAAAAGACACATGCGAAAAATGTGGAGGCGAGCTGATAACACGAGCCGATGATAACGTGGAAGCCATAAAAACACGCATTGATGCATTTAGAAATGAAACAGTCCCTGCAATGGAACTTTTCGCAAACAAACTGGTAAAAATAGACGGCGAACCATCAATTGAAGAAGTTGCAAAACTAGCGGTTATCGCACTCGATCCAATAATGAAAATAAGCTAATGGCAATCCCCCTAAAAACCGAATATGAAATAAACAGCATGCGCCGCGGCGGAAAAATTCTCGCCGAAGTGCTCGAAAGCGTCCTTTCCTACGCGAAAGCCGGAGTATCAACATACGAACTCGACCGGCTGGCTGAAAATCTGATACTGGCCGCAAACGCAAAACCGGGATTTAAAGGATATAAAGGCTATCCAGCAACCCTCTGCACGTCCATAAACGACATAATCGTCCACGGAATTCCAAAAGAAGACGAAATATTAAAAGAAGGAGATCTGCTCAAGATAGACTGCGGAGTAATCATGAACGACATGTACACGGACGCCGCAAGAGCAAAAGGCATCGGCCCCATTTCGCCGGAAAAAGAAAAACTCATCCGCACCGCCGAAATAGCCCTGGAAGAAGCAATAAATCTGGCAAAACCAGGCACGCATTTAAACAAAATAGGAGAAAAAATACAGGAAATCGTCGAAAAAGCGGGATTCCACATAATTCGCGATCTTACGGGACACGGGGTTGGAAAAAACCTGCACGAAGATCCCATAGTCACAAATTTCTGGGAAGGCATACCCGGGCCGGTACTTCGGGAAGGAATGACGCTAGCTATAGAACCTATATTTTCAGTTGGAACATCGGAAATGAAAACACTTTCTGACGGCTGGACAATCGTAACGGTAGACGGCTCAAACGCAATTCAGGTTGAAAACACAATATTGATTACCCGAAATGGCACGGAAGTGCTGACAAAAGTATAAAAACCCAAAAATTTTGCAAAAATTCTATCGCATCACCCAAATAAGTAATGTAAAATCCTACCGCTTTGCACTTAAAAAGGGTAATTTTACATGGAAAGAGAGGATATCATCGAAGTAATAGGAACAGTGATCGAGCCATTGCCAAATGCCACTTTCAGAGTAAGATTGGATGACGAGAATTATAAAGACATAACGGTAACAGCTCATCTGTCGGGAAAAATGAGGATGAATTATATAAAAATCCTCCCGGGAGACAAGGTGACAATTCAGTTAAGCACATATGATCTATCAAAAGGAAGAATAACCTACAGACACAAATAATTATGAAAGTCCGAGCATCAGTAAAAACAATATGCCAAAAGTGTCAGATTATCCGCCGAAAGGGAGTAGTCAGGGTTATCTGTAAAAACAAAAGACATAAACAAAGACAGGGTTAATTAAATCTTAATCGCATAATCAAATGGCGCGTATAGCCGGAGTAAATCTACCGAAAGAAAAAAGGATAGAAACTGCGCTGACCGAAATTCATGGAATAGGAAGAAGTCTAAGCCGCAAAATTCTTAAAGATGTGAATATCGACATGGACAAAAAAGTCCAGGACTTATCTGAAAAAGAGGTAACGGTTCTGAGAGAGGTAATAGATAAAGTTCCGACAGAAGGAGACTTGAGAAGAAAAGTAGCGATAGATATAAAACGCCTGCAGGAAATTGGATCCTACAGAGGTTTCAGACATAAAAAAGGCTTGCCGGTAAGAGGCCAGAGAACGAGATACAATGCACGAACAAGAAAAGGAAAGAAAAAGACAGTCGCAAACAAAAAGATTGTAACCAAATAATAATTTTTCATTTATGGCAGAGGAGAAAAAAACCGAAGTTAAAGCGAAAAAAAAGACCAAAGCACGAAGAAGAAGCGTTCCGGTTGGAAACGCGCATATTCAGGCATCTTACAATAACACTATTGTAACGCTCACGGAACCGAACGGAAACGTGATAGCCTGGAGCAGCGCGGGAGGAAGCGGCTTCAAAGGCGCTAGAAAATCAACGCCTTACGCAGCACAAATATCAGCGGAAAACGCGGTAGAAAAATCAAAAGTTTTCGGACTTGAACACGTGCATGTATTTGTAAAAGGAGTAGGCACGGGACGTGAACAGGCCATAAGAGGACTTGTCGCAGCAGGCCTGGACATTCTCTCAATAAGCGATCTGACACCAATCCCGCATAATGGCTGCAGACAAAGAAAACAGCGCAGAATATAATTTATAATAATAATTATCAATGTCACGATACAGAGGGCCAATAACAAGAATATCAAGAAGACTGGGGTTGATACTTTTCACAAACGGAGAAAGTAAAACAAAAGCCTACAACCGCAAACGCTACAAACCCGGAGAACATGGACAAAAGCATTTTACACAGCTGTCCGAATACAACAAGCAGTTGCAGGAAAAACAGAAAGCCAGAAATATGTACGGCATCAGCGAAAGACAGTCGAGGAAATACTATGAAATAGCGACAAAAAGCAACGAAATGACAGGCGAAAAATACATGAAATTGCTTGAACAGAGACTGGACAACGTAATATTCAGAGCTGGAATAGCATCAACCAGAGCACAGGCCAGGCAAATGGTCAGCCACGGACTAATGCTTCTGAATAACAAAAAAGCAAAAGTTCCATCAATACAGGTAAAAATCGGGGACATATTTGAGGTACGCAACAAAAGAAAAGATTCAAAATTGTTTGAAAATGCAAAAAAAGACAAGGTCAAGCCACCAAAATGGATAAAAGGCGACCTATCAAGTCTAAAAGGAGAAGTAGTGGCGCTTCCGGATAAGGATGACATAGAACAAGCTGTGGAAAGCCAGCTGATAACAGAATTTTATTCTAAATAAAGCCTCATTTCCATATATCATAAACAATAAAAAATGCATTTAATTCAAGAAGAAATAGGAATTCCCAAAATTAAAACCGAAACTCTGGGAAAAAACCATGCGATATTTATAATGGAACCGCTACCCACGGGTTATGGAGTAACATTGGGAAATGCCTTAAGAAGAATACTGCTATCATCACTCCCAGGCGCATGCGTAACAGGAATAAAAATTGATGGAATAAGCCACGAATATTCGACAGTAAAAGGTGTAAAAGAAAGCGTCCTGGATATCACGCTAAACCTGAAACAGCTCGATATTAAAAAAATGACAAAAGAACCATCAACGATAACTCTCGAAACATCAAAAGCAGGAAAAATCTTTGCGAAAAGCATAAAATGCCCTTCTGATGTCGAAATCATGACTCCGGACCTTCATATTGCAACAATCGAAAAAGATTCGAAATTAAAAATAGAAATGCGCATCGAGAAAGGAGTGGGCTACATTCCTGCAACGGTAAGACAAAAAGAAGAAAAAGATCCAAACATCGTTCTGCTTGACGCAATATACACCCCGGTCAGAAAAGTAAGATATGACGTAGAGGCGACACGTGTCGGACAAATGACAAACCTGGACAAACTCATACTGGAAGTTTTGACGGATGGAACGATGTCACCGGACGAAGCTTTGAAATTCGCTTCAAACATGCTGAATTCTTACTTCAACCTGTTCAACATGGAAAACATCATGGTCGAACATGAATACGTATCGGACATAAAATCAATTATAGAAAAGGAAAAAGAGGAGGAAGCCGCAAAACCTGCCCAGGAATCATATACACCTATAGAAATTCTCGGCTTTTCGCCAAGAACGCTTAATGCTTTGATAAACGGAGGAATCGGTTCAATTGAACAACTTTCAAAATGCACGGAAAGTAAGTTGACAAATCTCCGTGGATTTGGCAAAAAGGCGCTAACGGAAGTAAAATCCGCACTTGAGAAAAAAGGCCTGTCACTTTCAGAGGAATAAAACAATTTTAAAATGAGACACAAGGTAAAAAAAGTAAAACTGGGAGTAAACAAGGGACATACAACATCCATGTTGAGAAATCTCGCAATGGCGGTAATAATTTACGAAAAAGTAAAAACAACCGAACACAGAGCCAAAATGACACAGCCTTTCGTGGAAAGACTTATAAATATCGCGAAACGGAAAGATCGCGTAGCCTCCATAAGAGAAATTGAAAAACTTCTGCAACATCAGAACAGTTCTAAGAAAATTTTTGAAGTGCTTGTGGAAAAATACAAAGACAGAAATTCCGGCTACACTAGAATCACAAGGCTAGGCTATAGAAAAGGCGACAACGCGCCGGTGGTACAAATCGAACTAATATAAAATCATGAAAACTTTTATCAGCAAAAAATCAGAGTTGACTAAGAAATGGTACCTGATCGACGCAAAGGACAAAGGACTCGGGCATCTTGCGGTAATAATCGCAAATAAGCTCAGAGGAAAAGACAAACCAACGTTTTCACCACATATGGACTGCGGAGATTTTGTTGTCGTGATAAATTCCGAGAAAATAAAACTTTCGGGAAATAAACTGGAAAAGAAAATATATTATACGCATTCGGGATATCCGGGCGGCTTAAAGGAAGAAAAAGCGGGAAGATTGATGGAGAGAAAACCTACAAAAGCTCTCTCTCTGGCGGTAAGAGGAATGCTTCCAAAAAATAAACTGCGTAAAGAAATGATGAAAAAACTAAAACTCTACGCAGGAGAAGATCATCCACATGAAGCCCAGCAGCCACAAGTATTAGAAATTTAATATCCAAAAAATGCCAGACACTAAAAGCGCACAATCAGCACCAAAAGGAAAATATTATCACGCGAACGGAAAAAGAAAATCCTCTATAGCAAGGGTTAGACTCTACAAAGGCACAGGAGAAATTACGATAAACGAAAAACCGGCAAATAAATACATTACAGTAAAATCCCTCATAGGACTTATCAAATCTCCATTTAAGGCCACGGGCACGAGTCAGAAATACAATGTAACGGCAAAGGTGATGGGCGGAGGAGTAACCTCACAGGCGGAAGCAATCCGTCACGGAATTGCGAAAGCTTTGATAGAAGCCGATCCGCTTTCAAAGCCAACACTCAGAAAAGCCGGCATGCTTACACGCGATTCAAGAATCAAGGAACGAAAGAAATACGGACTGAAACGCGCACGAAAAGGTCCGCAATTCAGCAAACGTTAAATCTCACCTTTATTCCTTTTTTAAAAAAACTTTGGTAGAATTGACGAAAGAACCTCTTGGGTTACTCGAAAATTCCTATGTCAAACCAAAGCTTTACGGAAACAGGCCTTACCACACAGGAAGTAAGATCATTACGTGAAAAATTCGGCTACAACGAATTTGTAACTAAAAGAGAATACAAAACCCTCAAAATCTTTCTTTCGCAGTTCACATCCTTTTTGATACTGATTTTGATCATCGCGGGCACAATCTCCATCCTGCTTAATGAAATTGTGGATGGCATAGCCATTTTCGCAATCGTCGTAATGAACGCGATTATCGGATTTATTCAGGAATACAAAGCTGAAAACGCGGTAAAAGCACTGAAAAAGATGATAGTACCAACAGCGATAGTAATAAGAAACAGTCAGGAAATGGAAATTTCCGTAAAAGAACTGGTTCCTGGTGACCTGGTTCTGCTTTCAGAAGGGGAAAAAATTCCGGCGGATCTGGAAATTATAAAGTCGTATTCGCTTAGAGTTGATGAATCCGTCCTTACGGGTGAAAGCGCCCCGGTTTACAAAAAAAAATCGAAAGGAAAAGAAGGAAAACTTTTTGGCGGCACATTAATAACAGCCGGCAGAGCGCATGCCAGAGTACTCAGCATCGGAATGCAGACAGAGTTCGGGAAAATAGTAAATCTCGTATCAAAACAGTCCCGCCTCAGTTCACCTCTCACAAACCAGCTGAACAATCTGGGTAAAAAAGTTGGACTGGTAATATTACTGCTCGTAATAATTCTTTTCATACTCGGGACAATAAGAGGGATTTCCCTTATACACATGCTGATGACCTCCGTTGCGCTCGGCGTTTCCGCTATACCTGAAGGAATGCCAATAATAGTCACCCTGACGCTCGCGATGGGAGTACAGATACTGGCAAGAAAAAAAGCAATCGTGAGAAAAATGACCGCCATCGAAACGCTCGGCGCGACAACGATAATCTGTTCCGACAAAACCGGCACTCTCACGCTCAACGAAATGACTGTCAAAATAATAAACACATCCTTCCACGAACAATCAATCCCCGGAGTTGGATATGACTTCAAAAAAAACAGAATAAGACTCGCGACTAAAGAAGAAAAAAAACTGCTGGAAATATGCGAAAACTGCAACAACGCCTTCGTGGACAGAGAAGTCCTCGGCGACCCGACCGAAATCGCTTTAAAAGTCCTCGCGCGAAAAGCCGGATTCGTCAGAGCCTACAAAGAAATTGACGAAATCGTATTCACCTCGGAAAGAAAAATGATGAGCTCCCTGCACCAGACTGGCTCAAAAAAGGAAATAATGTCAAAAGGGGCATTCGAAGAAATAATAAAAAGATGCAAATACATATATCTGAACGGAAAAATCGTAAAACTACTCCCCTCTCACATAAAAACCTACCAGGAAACGGTTGAAAAATATGCAAAAGAAGCACTCAGAGTTCTGGCATTCGCGTACAAGCCCTACAAAGACCGTTTTGATGAAAACGACATGATATTTGTCGGAATAGTCGGAATGATGGATCCTCCAAGAAAAACCGTAAAATCCTCAATAAGAATAGCCCAGAAAGCCGGCATCAAAATAAGAATCATCACAGGGGACAATCCAATTACGGCAGCAGCCGTCGGAGGACAGATAGGTCTGAAGGTAAACAATATACTCACAGGTGACCAGATCGATAAAATGAGTGACAGCCAGCTGCGAAAAGCCCTGGAAAACACCGAAATATTCGCAAGAACATCGCCCCAGCATAAATACAGAATAGTGGATATTCTCAAACGCCAGCACGAAGTGGTGGCAGTCACCGGAGACGGTGTAAACGACGCGCCCGCGCTGAAACATGGCGACGTTGGCATCGCAATGGGAATAAAAGGAACAGAAGCAACAAAGGAAGTCGCGGATATCATCCTGAAAGACGATAATTTTACGACAATCGTAAATACTATAGAAGAAGGCCGCCGTATCTACCACAACATCCTCGCCTTCATAAAATACATGCTGTCTGCCAATTACGATTCAATAACAGCCGTAGGTATACTCACAATAATAGGCCTTCCTTTACCGATCCTCCCCCTTCAAATTTTGTGGATAAACATAGCCACAGATGCCCTTCCCGCGCTCGCGCTTGGCCGGTCCAAGGCCGCAAAAGACATAATGACAGCACCTCCACACCCAAAGGAGGAAAATATTTTCAGAAAATTTTTCGGCTTCATAATGGTAGCAGTCATATACCAAACAGTCGCCAACCTGACTATATATTTTTACGGACTCGACATAGATTCAGCTTCAGGCATAAACACGTCAGTCCTTTCCGATCCGTCTCACGCAAGAACACTAGTATTCACACAAATAGTCATGTTCGAGCTTTTGTTCGTATTCGTATGCAAAGAGGAAAAATCGATAACCCTGAGATCCTTCCTTTCAAACAAATATCTGATATTCGCCACGCTCGTCTCGTTCATCCTGCAACTCTTCATGATTTACACACCATTTATGCAGACGGTTTTCAAAACGGTACCACTCTCTGCAAAAGAATGGCTCGTAGTAATGCTTCTCGCCTGCATGGCCTTCCTAGTCCCAAAAACCACCGAAATCATCAAAAAAATCTTCGCAAACGGAGCAAGGGCAAGGCAAGTAAGGCATTGAATAATTCCGGATTCTCCATTATCTTTTACGTGCCATGCGTTTCGACATACTTACAATTTTCCCGGGAATTTTTGAATCCTACCTTTCGGAGAGTATTTTAAAACGCGCAAAATCTCGTAGCCTTATCGATATCCACGTCCACGACATCAGAAAATTTTCGACCGACAAACACAAAAAAGTTGACGACGTACCCTTCGGCGGCGGAGCAGGCATGGTAATGACACCTCAGCCTCTTTACGATGCAATAACTCACGTCAAAAAGAAAAACAAAGGCCCCGTGATTTTTCTGACACCTCAGGGAAAAGTTTTCACCCAGATAAAAGCCGAGCGCCTGAGCTCAAAACACAAAGAAATCATTCTTCTCTGTGGAAGATACGAAGGAATTGACCAGAGAATCCGCGACACGCTTGTAGACGAGGAAATTTCAATCGGAAAATACGTGCTTACGGGCGGCGAACTGCCCGCAATGATAATCATCGACGCGGTTTCAAGACTTATCCCGGGAGTTCTCGGAAAAGAGGAATCGCACGAGCAGGATTCATTTTCAAAAGCGTTAAAAAGAAAAAAGGAATATCCCCACTACACCAGACCAGCCGTTTTTAAAGAAATAAAAGTGCCGGAAGTATTAATGTCCGGCCATCACAAAAAAATCTCGGCCTGGCGCAAAAGCAAACTCAAATAAATGTACGACATCCTGACATCAAAAATCGGCCCGCTGGCACTGTCGGCAATCCCAATAAGCCTGATACTGATAAATTTTCTTGGTAGAATTTTTTCGAAATACAATCCGAAACTCGGAAACACAACAGCCATCTGCACAAACCTCACAAAAACGCTTACGAAAGACACGATGGCAGTAAGAACCATCCTTTTCGACAGACATAAAGCCAAAATAGAAAACAGCGAAGATCTCATAAAAATCACGGACACCGAAAATACGGATGAGAAAGAGGAGAAAAGCATTTTTATTCAGCGCAGCAAACTCAAAGAAGAGGAAATCCTCGGGCAAATGGCCTTAATTACAAATCTCTGCGAATTTGAGAAACTCAAACCCATAGAAAAAATAATAAATGATTTTTTTGCGTCATGCGGATTCAGCAGACAAAAAGCCAAAGAAAATTATGAGATAATTTCGCAGGTACCGGCAAATATCGGTAAAAAAATGTCCACCGTCATAGTAATGGCCTCAGACACAAAAGAAATTTTTTCGCTGACAAAAGGCAATCCCCTTCAGGTCATAAAAAAATGTTCCAAAACTTTTCTGGACGGCAAAAAAGTGGATCTGACACCGCAAATCTTAAGAAAAATACGCAAAAGAATCCATCATCTCAACAAAAACGGTGAAAAAACCATAGGATTCGCCATAAAACCGCTCCCCCGCCGCCGTCTTGATCATTACACGGAACAATTTGCGGAAAACGACGAAACATATCTCGGAGTAGTCGGCATCACAAACCCGTTAAACACGGATCTGGAACCCACTATAAACCTCGCAAAAAAAGCCGGCATAAAGCTGTACATTCTGACAAAAGCAAAAGAGAGAAAAGCCATAGCGATAGGAAAACTTCTGAAACTGATAAACCCGCAGTATTTCGAAGCCATGACAGGAGATTACTTGAGAAAACTTCCGGATCAGAAAATCGCGAAACTTCTGCAGAACAAAGAAAAGGATTACGTTTTCGCGGAGCTGAAAGAGGAGGACAAAATGAGAATAATAGAAATTTTAAGAGATCAGGGTGAAACCGTTGTAATTATAAGAAGAGGAAGCAAAAATAAATTTAAAGAAACAGTCGAAGGAATAAGAAAAGGCCGTATCATAAACAGAAACCACAAAAAATTCTACGCCCACGCCATCTCATGCAAAATAGCGGAACTGACGCTTTTTACGATAGCTCTGCTAACCTCCGCGCCGACACCTCTGTCCATAAGCCTGCTTATAACGCTGGATATATTCGTAAATCTCGCGCTCGAACTCTCGCTCAGAACGGATTACATAAAGGAAGATGTTATGACCCCAAAATACCATCCGGTAAACACCAAATTTTTAAACAAAAACGTCCTGCCAAGCCTGCTTGCGACTGGCCTCGTAATGGGAACTGTCATAAGCGGCGTTTACCTGTGGAGTCTCTTTAAAGAAGGCTGGATCATGGGAGAACATCTGCCGCCAACGGATCCCGCAATGACTTTATCGGCAACGACAGCCTTCGTCCTGCTCGGAGCAATTCAGATAGCAAACGCCGTCATGAAAACAAAACTTAAGAAAAACCTGTATCTCACGCTCACCGCTATTTTGTCGGCGCTTATAATATACGCGCTGATAAGCTTCAATGGCCTCGCTTCCGCGCTCGGCCTAAAAGCCATTTCCGGTCCGGAATGGCAGGTCATAGCCTTTTCATTGGTTTTGATAATAATAATCGAAGAATTTAGAAAATATTTTTCAAAAAAAAATGAATCTGAAACTGCCTGACACTGATTATTTAAGAATAAAAGTCATTCCAAAAAGCCAAAAAACGGAATTGGTCGAAATTATGGAAGACGCATCCGGTGAAAAAACCATAAAAATCCGAGTGGCGGCCGCGCCCGAGCGCGGCCGTGCAAACGCCGAACTCATAAAATTTCTATCAAGCCAGCTCGGCGTTCCACAAGAAAACATTTCGATAATAAGCGGAAAAACACATCAGCTAAAACTTGTTAAAATCAAAAGATGAATCTCACTGACGGAAAAACAATCATAGACCTTTTAAAAAAGCACGGACTGTGGGCCAAAAAAAGATTGGGGCAAAACTTTCTTATAAGCTCATCAGCCCTCTCGAAAATCGTCAAAACCGCAGATATTTCGCAGCACGAGCACGTCGTCGAAATCGGCCCGGGACTCGGTGTACTTACACGCGAACTTTCAAATTCCGCAAAAAAAGTAACCTCCGTCGAACTCGACTCCAGCCTTCTTCCGGCTCTAAAAGAAACACTCCTCGACTGCAAAAACGTGGAAATAATAAATATGGACGCCCTGAAATTCATCCCGCCTGCCGGTCCGTACAAAGTCGTAGCGAATATTCCGTACAACATAACCTCCCCGCTCATAAATCATTTTTTACAGGCGGAAAACAAACCCTCATCAATAACTCTTCTGGTGCAGAAAGAGGTAGCCGAAAAAATCTGCCAGCTCGAGCCAAAAGTGAGCATCCTCTCACTTCAGATAGCTCTTTTCGGGAAAGCGGAATTTATAAAAGGCATTCCATCAACAGCCTTTTTTCCAATTCCAAACGTTGACTCCGCGATAATCCGCATAATCCTTCGGGATCCACAAAACCCCGATTTCATTCCGACAGATGAAGCCCTAAAAATCCTAAAAACCGCAAAACAGGCCTTTTCCCAAAAAAGAAAAAAACTTTCAAACACGCTCCCCCACTTAAAAGGCATCACAGAGATAGATTTAAACCGCCGTCCGGAAACACTTTCCGTCAAAGAATGGCAGACGCTAAATCAGCTTTCATCCTGACACAGGCCTCGCGCGCGGCTTCGGCGTAGCTCTTTTCATCAAAACCCTCAAGATTTTTATACGCAAAAATTATTCCACGACTGCTGTTTACGATAGCTCCGGTTCCGTCGCTTTTAAAACACGGCTTCACGTCCGCAGCGCTTCCTCCCTGCGCACCATAGCCCGGCACAAGAAAGATCGACTGAGTCATCACTCCGCGTAAAATCTTTGCCTGCTCCGGATAAGTCGCACCAACGACAGCCCCGACGCAGCTATAACCGCTTTTACCCACATGATCCGCACCCCAACTGTCAACCAGATGTCCCATAATTTCATAAATAGCCTTGCCGTCCTTCATTTGCAGATCCTGCAGATCACTGCTGCTTTTATTTGAAGTTTTCACAAGCACAAACACACCTTTTCCATACTTGCCGCATTCCTCAACAAAAGGCTTCACACCATCCCAGCCAAGATACGCGTTGATGGTTGCGCAGTCAGCATCAAACATCGGCATTACGACCTCGTCCTTTCCCTCAAAAATCGCCGTTTCACCAAGATAAGCCTGCGCGTAAGCCTCCGCCGTTGAACCGATATCATTTCGCTTCACGTCCGCGATGGTAATAAGCCCCTTACTCTTGGCATATTTCAGAGTTTCCTGATAAGCCCGCACGCCTTCATTCCCGTATAGTTCATAAAAAGCGATCTGAGGCTTCACAGCCGGCACAATGTCATACACCGCGTCAATTATTCCTTTGTTAAATTCCAGGATCGCATCCGCAGCCGCGGCGGCCGGAGATTTTTCCTTACCCCCAAGCGCTTTTTCTTTGATAAACGTTGGAATGTCGGAGAGTCTGGGATCAAGCCCCACACAGATCGGAGCGCCTTTATCCTGAATCGCGGCCGTAAGTCTGTCAGCAAAATGTTTTGTCATGATTTTATATTTTATTTTTCCACCCAGGTGGAATTTTTAAATTCCATATTCAGCCCTGTATTTTTTTATCTTTTCCATCATATCATCATCAATATACACCTTCCCGCCCACGTCATTCCCATACAAAGCGTCAATAACATCATCCAGATTAACAATCGAAACAACTTTTATACCAAAATCCTCCTCAATCGCCTTAAGCGCATTCACTCCTTCGTTATTTTTTTCCATTCTATCAAGAGAAATCAAAACTCCCAAAACCTCGGAATTACCATTTTCCCTCAAAATTTCCATACTCTCACGAATAGCCGTCCCCGCAGTAATCACGTCATCGATCAAAAGAACTTTTTTGTCCCCGCTCAAAGGCGCCCCTATCAGATTATCCTTCTGGCCATATTCTTTTGCTGTCTTTCGGTTAAAGCAATAAGAAATATTTTTTTGGAATTGGGAATAAAGAATGGAAGTCGTAACGACCGACAAAGGAATTCCCTTATACGCCGGTCCGAAAATCACATCAACTTCAAGCCCAGAATCCAAAAAAGCCTCAGCATAGGCCTTCCCCAGTCTCGTCACAAATTCTCCGGTATAAAAACTGCCGGCATTCAGAAAATAAGGCGCAATCCGCCCGCTCTTCAATGTAAATTCACCAAACTTCAACGCCTCAGCCTCCACCAGAAGTTCAATAAAATCTTTCTTGTACTGCTTCATGTTTAGAAATTAAAAATAATGTTTTTTCCCCTGCTCATCACGATGATATTTTCCGAATTCCGGCAGTTTCTTAACGTAATCATACGACATAACCGGTCCTTTCTTACAGGCCAGCTCACCTGTATCGTCAATCGCACACTGTCCGCAGACACCAAATCCACATTTCATATATCGCTCAATACTCATCCACGCCGGAACACCATTTGCGTCAGAGATTTTCCCGACAGCGTTCATCATGGCTTCAGGTCCGCACGTAAAAACCCTGTCCACTTTTTTCTCTTTGAGAATATTTTCAAGAATCGACGTAACGTAACCTTTAAACCCCACAGACCCATCATCAGTCGCAATATGAAGATTAACATCCGACATCCCAAGTACCTTTTGTGTGTAAAGAAGAAGATCTTTATTGCGCGCTCCGACAAGAAATTCCACTTCAAGTCCTTCTTTTACGGCTTCGCACGCCACAAAATACATAGGCGCAGCTCCATATCCGCCGGCCACAAGAGCTATACGCTCACCTTTTTTAAATTTATACGCGGTCCCAAAAGGCCCTTTTATGCCGACCATATCCCCCTTCTTCATTTTAAAAAGTTTATCGGTTGCAGCCCCGACATTACATACGGTCAACCAGAATTCCTGTCCGTCATCATAGGCCACAGACATAGGTTTTTCATCAACACCCGGAATCCACAGCATCACAAACTGGCCTGGCTCAGCCCCAAGCGGATACTTAAAAACATAAGTATTAACACTCGGATTTTCCTTTACAATCCTGTCTATCTGAAGAGCAACCGGTCTTGTATCAAATTTTTTAAAATCCATAAATAAAATTTAGCCAACAACTCCGATTATTTCATTGATATCACGAATTCCGTTTTTATCGCACCAGTCATTCATTTCTTTTACAATTTCGCCAAATCCCTCGGCTCCACGATAATAAACCATCGTACCGACACCGACCAGCCTCGCACCAGCCATCATCATTTCTATGGCATCCTCGCCGGTCATCACGCCACCCGTCCCGATAATCGGCAGTCCGGTGGCTTTAAAAATATCGTACACGCATCTGACAGCGACAGGCTTTATAGCCGGCCCTGAAACACCACCGACTTTATTTGCAAGAATGGGCATCCGCAGAGTTATATCAATAGCCATGCCCGGACCGACTGTATTTATCGCACAGAAGCCATCCGCTCCTTTGTCAGCGCAGGCTTTGGCAATCTCTGCGATATCGGGAACATTCGGGGAAAGCTTGATAATAACAGGCCGTTTTGTGCGGGATTTAACTATTGCCGTAACCTCCGCCGCATCAATTCTACTACAGGCAATTGGTTTCCCGAATTCATCATCGACATTCGGACAGGATATATTTACCTCGATGATATCAGGATTGCACTTTTCAATTTTCTCCGCGAGCTCGCCAAAATCACTTTTACTGCCCGCTACGATACTGGCAATAATCGGGGCGGGCTTAGATTCGTTATATTCCGGAAAAGTCTCCTTTAAAGCCTTCTCTATTCCCGCATCCGAAAGCCCAACCGCATTCATAAAATATTCCCGCGTCCCGAACATGGTCGGATTTTTGTGACCGGCATGCGGCTCAAGCCAAATGGATTTCGTGGTGACACCGCCCGCCCCTTTCCTCGCGACATTCTTAAGACTGCTGGCGGTCACCCCCAAAATCCCGGACGCAAGAACGACAGGATTTTTGAAATCTACTCCGCAAAATTCAACTGATAGGTTTGCCATATCTATTCGTAATAATTATCAGCCCGCCTGGGCATTTATCTTATCGATAAGATTGTTGTGCACATCAACAAAATCCACCGTAAACTGATCAAGTTTTTCAAAATAGAACCCAACCGATTCATAAGTCGCACCTTCTGTGCTCAGAGCCCCAACAAATTCACCGGCATACGCAATATAGATGTCTATGAAAGGCTTGTAGTCAGCCTTATAACCTTCAACAAAAACCTGCTGTGACGAGGTAAATTTTGTTTCATTAAAATATCTGTCCAGCTCCGCAACATCGCTTCTAAAGTTATCAAAAGCAGAAAGAAAAGCCCCATAATCCATATCCTCATTCAAAGCCCAGTAATTATCATAAAAATCACCCTCTCCAATCAAAACAGCGTCCATTCTTTCAACAAGTCCGTTATGAACGGCCGCCTCGTCGACAAACAGACCATCAAACCAGCTGCACCCGTTCAAAACAACGGCCGCAGCCGCCAGGCTCAAAATAAATTTTTTCATATTCTTCATATTTATAAACCACCTTATAGATTACAAAAAATTTTTCAAGCAAACACAGCTTCTTTACCTTGCGGTTTGCTGACAATCTTGCCTTCTTTATAAATCATCTCGCCGCCGACAAAAGTCATCACCGGCCAGCCCTTAAAAACACTTCCGCTATAAGGACTCCATCCGCACTTACTAAAAACATCCCCGTTTTTAAACTCCTTCTCCATATCCATATCAACAATAACAATATCGGCATCATATCCAACCGCGATTTTTCCCTTGTTCATTATTCCAAAAATCTCAGCAGGTTTTTCACAGCAAAGCTGAGCAACTTCCTCAAGCGTCATGCCCTCATTATTAACAGTATTCAGCAATATCGGAAGTAGCATTTCGACACCCGGCACACCGGCCGGCGCGGTAACATACGGCTCGTCCTTTTCCTCTTTTGTATGCGGCGCATGGTCCGACGCAACAATATCTATCACCCCCGCTTTCAGATTTTTCCACAACCCGAAAATTTCAAAACGGCTACGGACGGGAGGATTCACTTTTATATAATTTCCAAGATATTCATAATCATCATCGCAAAGCGTCAAATGATGCGGCGCGACCTCGCATGTAACCCCGTATTTTTTATACTCCGCAATCACATCGAGCTCCTCCTCGGTCGAAACATGACAAATATGAATAGGCCTGGTGTGTTTTTTCGCAAGCTCACAAAGAGTTTTAACCATAATCGCGGCACATTCCATATCTCTTATTTTTGAATGAATTGAAGCCGGCGCGTCAGCCTCGCGTCCGGCAAATTCAGACATATATTCGTCATATTTTTTGCGAATGCAATCAGCGTCTTCCGCATGAAAAACAAGCATTTTTTTCTTATCAACTTTTTCAAACAATTCCTCCAGAGCTTTTCCGTCAACTCCCATATTTCCCGTGGAATCGGCACAATACACTTTCACACCCGGAATATTTGAAGCACGATTTATTTCATCAATATTTTTTCCATCATAACCAATATAAAAGCCGTAATCGACATAGCTCCTGCCGGAAACCAGCTTCCTTTTCGCCTCAAGATCTTTGCATGTCAAAACAGGCGGCTTGTTATTCGGCATATCGCACACCGTCGTAACTCCTCCCGCAGCCGCGGCACGCGATCCGCTTTCAAAGCCCTCCTTATAAACTTCCCCGGGATCCCGAAAATGCACGTGCACATCCACCACCCCCGGCAAAACAACTTTGCCTTTCACGTCAATTTCATCAGCCTTCTCCTTGCACTTCCCTCTTTCAAAAACCCCCGCGATTTTTCCCCCGTCAATAAGAATATCCTTTTTCACAACACCCCGTCCCGAAACAACCTCTCCGTTTTTTATAATAATTTTCGCCATAATTTTCACACTTACATTCCCAGAACCACGCACATCAAAGCCATTCTCACTACCACACCGTTTTTCACCTGCTCAAAATATTTCGCGCGCGGATCACTGTCCACGCTCACATCTATCTCGTCCACTCTCGGCAGCGGATGAATAACAATCGCGTCCTTTTTGGCCAAAGCCATAAGGCTCTCGGTCAAAACATACGACCCCGCATATTTCTCATATTCTTTTTCGTTTTCAAATCTTTCTTTCTGAACCCGCGTCATGCTTATCACGTCCATTTCCGGAATCACCTCCTCCATATTTCCGACCACCTTCACTTCGCGACCCGCAGCCTTCAATTCCCTGACAACCGCATCCGGCATCGCAAGTTCCTCCGGCGAAACAAATACAAATTTTACATCAAAATGTTTCAGCAGATCACATTGCGAATGAGGCACGCGGCCGTATTTCAGATCCCCAACCATTCCTATCGTCAGCCCGTCAAAACCGCCTTTCGCCTTCCATATCGTATAAAGATCAAGCAGCCCCTGAGTCGGATGCTCGTTCGGCCCATCGCCCGCGTTTATCACCGGCACGTCACTTTTTTCCGCAAGTTTCGCCACCGACCCCGCCTCGGGATGCCGCATCACGATAATATCCACCATCTGGGAAACCACCTTACCCGTATCCTGCAAAGTTTCGCTTTTTCGAATGGATGAGGTCTCCATCATCTGTGCGTTAGAAATCACCTTTCCTCCAAGCCTCAGCATCGCCGTCTCAAAACTAAACCGCGTCCTTGTGGACGGCTCAAAGAAAAGCGTCGCCAAAATCTTCCCGTTCATAATATCGCTCCCGCCTTTTTCAATAATCTTCTCCATTTCAGAAGCCTTTTCAAAAAGAGCAGAAAGACTACTCTGATCAAACTCGCTCGTGGACAAAATGTGTCTGACTTCCTTTTCCATGTTTTTCTTTTATGTATCACCAATTTAGAAAACTATAGGCAATTTGTAAAGCCATTAGGGAACTCTCAGCCCAAGCTTCCCGAGTACACTGTCAATCCATCCGGCTTCGCCTTTTTCCAATATCTCATTCACCGGTGGGTAAGAATCCAGTCGTCCGATTACCCCAGCCCAAACACCTGCACGCTCAATGATCGGATTGAACTCTCCAGGATAATCTTTTTCCGCTTCTTTGGAAAGACCGACAGTCAAAATAATTGTCACTGATGGGTGGGATTGTATTCCCGGTTCGGCATATCCTCTGTATGGATCCTCCACCGGATCAATAATAAACCTCAAATCCTTTACGCTGCTGCGAAGAGGTGAAAAAGACACAAACTGGCTTGTATCAATAGTGCCCATGCTAAAAGGAACGCTTAAGTCCGCCTTTGTCGGCACAGTAATTCCATAACTTGTTACATCGGTCCCGCTTTTTATAACAGGCAGATTTATTTGTTTTGCCAGAATATCAGCCTCGCCTTCGCCGTCGCCAAAACAGTTAAATTCATCCATACAGGAAAAAGTGTCTACGATTCCATTTTGATCCAAATCCCGCCCTTCCATTCTCACTATGCCGATTCCGTAGTCATCTTTGCCAAGGCTTTTTTTGGAAATAATAGTTTTGCGCGTTCCGGTATTGTCGATAAGAAAAAGCTGATTGGTTTCACCGGTTGCCGGACACTGCCCGCGGCCATGGTCACAAAACGCGTTCGCGGCTGCCGGATCTCCGGTAAAAGGATTTTGTCCTGTGTTCAGATCAACCGACAAAGTATATACAATCTCACATTCATCTCCCAGACCTAAAACGGCCGGATACGAACATTCCACCCCCAGATTGGTCGGATTTTTTGTGATGCCTCCAGTAAGACTTTTTCCGGGATCATAAAATCTGCTTCCGTAAACCCCGTAGTTCAGGCCATAGTAAACATCATTGGAATTCTCCCCGTCCTGAATAACGTAATAATTGTAGTACTCCTCGTAGTCGATGGTTCCCTGCTGAATTTCTTTTGTTATCTGCTGCAAAATGATCCCGATGTCCTCATAAATAACATCCTGAACAGAACTTTTCTTCTCCACCTGAACGATGCTAAGTAAAATATCGCTGGAAACTGTAGCCACAATCGCAAAAAGCGCAACGGCAATTAAAACTTCCACCAGAGTAATGCCTTTTTTTGACCTTAGAATATTCACTATAGATAATTAAAAATTGTTACCGGCATCAATATGGTACGTACTTTCGCCCCTTCTCTCCACTGAAGTTTTACCTCAAAAGACGCAAAGTCATCAGTAACCTCCGTGAACTTTACACCTCTATAATATGGCGATGGTTCCCCACTCGGATCATGAATATACGGCAGGTCTCCCATATAAAACCGATACTCATCCATACCGCCGGCTTCCAAATTTAACTCTCTCTTCATCGGACCTTCCAATGCCCATTTGTTATTGGTATTTTCGGTGGCTATATAACTGCTACCGGCCATCATCTGTCCACTACCGCATCCCAAATCCGGATCAAGAGTCAGCCAACAACTTGGGTCATTCGGTTCCCTGAGCCAGTTTGTGCTGCGAATACCTCTTACAGCTTCCGCGCCTTCGACTGCTAAATTGCGAGCAATCGAGTAATTTCTCGAAAGAAGCATATCAGAAACGGCTGTTGTAACGATGAAACCAGACACAATCGCTCCGGTGGTCAGCATTCCTATAGTAACAAGCGCCTCGGTAAGAATCAGACCGGACTTGCTTTTTAATATTTTCATGATTGGATTATAGAACTTTGTGGATTTTTTTCTATACTTTTATTGGGTTTATAACCGAATATGGATATGGCAAAACCTCCCTGTTGCTCTTTAGGCATAGGGAGGTTTTTGTTAAGGGACCGGTTTCTCTCCTCGATTTGAGGAGGATTCGGTCACGGTTTGTCATCAATGGTATG
This sequence comes from Candidatus Peregrinibacteria bacterium, assembly GCA_043810515.1. Classification (GTDB taxonomy): domain Bacteria; phylum Patescibacteriota; class Gracilibacteria; order UBA1369; family LOWO2-01-FULL-3; genus WJKQ01. The sequence continues at coordinate 200 of JBDRNZ010000012.1, read as the reverse complement.
TTAAGGCCTACTGACATTCCATCCAAATGGTAATGTCCAGTCCCGTATCGTACGTACATGTCCAATCGCTACAGTTCGCAGGGGAAAGGACATAAGCCACGGGAACGGCTCCGTCAGTCGGCCCGTAATCTGAGATGTAGCTTAGGTCGACATTGTGCCATGGTGTGCAGCTGGTGTTCTGTGCTCCGAAGTAGGTGGTG
>JBDRNZ010000011.1:0-2412 GCA_043810515.1 Candidatus Peregrinibacteria bacterium | reverse complement strand
GTGCAGAGAGCATGTCGAGCACAAACGAAAAGATACCAAGAAAGGTTCTTAAAAAAAGAGTTTATAGGCCCATGGTGTCAATGGTAGCACGTTGGTCTCCAAAACCAAAGGTAGGGGTTCGAGCCCTCTTGGGCCTGCCAATTAAGCAGCACGTTGGTCTCCAACCCGGCAGGGCCGGGCGAGCCCTCTTGGGCCTGCCAAAGTGATTTGCCGGAGAAATAAATTTCTTTATTTTTTGATTTTTTAGTGATATCCTTGCAGGAGATTTTGAGCTAATTAATGTGTTTGATAAAACAAAAATCTTAGTCCGTATTCTATCTCTCATTTTTTTACTGCTAATGCCGCAGGCTGCATTTGCTGTTACTTCGTCCAGTTCCAGTTATAAAATGGACGGTCAGGTGACTCCCATCGTCGGGTCGCCGTCATCTGCCAGTTATAGGATTGATTCCAGTGGACAGCCTGTTGGCGGTAGTGGTACAAGCGCTAGTTATAAAATTGAGCAGGGTGCCATATTTCCCCACGAAACAGCAGCAGCGGCATCTTCCGTCGGAAGCGGCATAATATTGGGGGGAGGAGGGGGAGGCGGTGGTGGAGCTTCAACTTCTCAGGCTCCGAGTGGTGTCGAGATTCTTGATCTCGAGTTTTCCGATACTTCCCCTGACAGTGTAAGAATAGTATTTACGACCGATAATCCGGCGGTTGCGCATCTGGAGTACGGTACCGATTCGACTTTTGAATCGGTTCTGGAGGAGGCTTTTAAATTCGACCATGAAATTATGCTGAAAAATCTGACTCCGGGCACGACCTACAAATTCATCATTCGGCTGAAAGATATGTATCAGAATATTACCGAGTTTGGCGAGTATAGCTTCACAACTCCCGAGCGGGGCTGGGAATATTTTCAGGATGTGCTGGATGAGGACTGGTTTGCGATATATGTGAATTCTTTGGCGGAGGGTGGTTGTGTTGATACAGGTGCGGATTATTTTCATCCGGCCGATAATCTGACCAGGTCGCAGGCGGTGAAGCTGCTTGTCTGCGTGGAGGGCTTTGATATAGATGTGCCGGAGATACCGACATTCAGCGATGTTCCTTTCGGTCACTGGAGTTACAAATATGTTGAAACCGCTTATTTAAACAAGGTTGTTGAGGGATATTCCGGCGAAATGGTAGGACGTTTCGGTCCCGAGGATTCGATTACCCGTGAACAGTTCGCGAAAATGGTTGTCGGGGTATCCGATATTTCTCCTTTGAAACGTTGCGATATGTTTAAAGATTCCGGTTTGATAAGCCAATGGGCATGTGAATATGTCGGTACTGTTTACGCGTGGAGCATTGTCGATGGTTATCCGGACGGGACATTCGGGCCGGCGCGTAACATAAACAGAGCTGAGGGGGCGAAGATGATTGCAAATATTGCGAATCCGGTTTTGCGTAATGGTATTGATCTTTCCGAGGAAGTTCCGGAAGAGGAAATTCCAACAGAAGAAGCGCCCGCTGAAATTCCGGCTGAGGAGGGTGTTGTTGAGGTTGAAATTGATCTCGGACCTAATGGCGATCTGGACTTTGGTCTGACGGACGAATCTTCCGATGAAGACTTATCGACTGTTATGGAATATTTGTATAAAGCTCTTCAGGAATACTTTAACGGACAATAGAAACCCGAAAAGCGTCAACGTTTTTTTACTTTATCCGACGTGGATTTTTTTAGCGATTTATGCTATAGTAGTGGTGTTAAAAAACGTGACAAAATAAACAAAAAATGAGAAAAGTTCACAGACAATTACAGAGTTTTTTTGCGGTTGTTTTTTCTTTTCTGATTTTTTGTCTTTCTCCATTGTCGGCATATGCTATAGCTGTTCCACAATATCTGGGGTATGAAGGATATCTTATGACTTCGGTATATAATGCTGTGACCGGATATTACGGCATGGTGTTTGAAATATATGACAGTCTGAGCGGCGGTACTCTGCTATGGACGGAATCACATGCTAACGTGTATGTCGTTGATGGGTATTTTTCAGTTCAGCTTGGACGCACGACGGCTTTGAGTCTGACTTTTGATGCGCCGTATTGGATTTCCGTGACTGTTGAAGGCGAGACACTGACTCCGCGTCAGCCGATAAATTCCGTGGGATATTCTTACAGGTCGGACGGAAGCTATTCTCTTTATCTCGATGACGATGTCGATACAAATATCACGTCCAGTGCCGATGACCAGATAGATGTTGCGATAAATGGCGCAGATGATTTTAGTTTTGTGGCGAATATTTTTCAGGCTTTGAGCGGAAGTTCAATTCAGACTGATACGATTAGTGAAACGACAGCCGATGCGGGAGTTACGATAGATGGTGTTAAGTTGAAAGATGGAGGAGCTACAGTTTTAACCGGCGGAACAAATACTTTCAATAT
>JBDRNZ010000010.1:0-4299 GCA_043810515.1 Candidatus Peregrinibacteria bacterium | reverse complement strand
TTTTCGGGAAATAATCCCGAGTTTGTCGTGGCTGATCTGTCGAAAGGCGGAAAAATTCAAATTCCGGCGGGGACGGAGACGACAGGGCTTAAGGTGAATGGAACTGATGTTGCAAAATCTGACCAGGTTATTGAGTACAATAAAGACAGCTTTAAGGACGGCAAGGTGAAGCTTGAGGGGAAATTGCCGGCCGGAACCGTGATTGTCGGAAAATATATTACTTTCAGTGTGCCGGAGAAGGTAGCCAAGGCGGCGTAGTTTTCTGGTCTTGTTCGGGAAAGGATATTTAGCTAAAATGCCTTTGCTTTTTTAGGAGGCAAAAATTTTTAACTTTTTAAAATTATGGTTGAAAACAAAGGTGTAAAAGAACAGACGCTTGTTCTGATCAAGCCGGACGCTATTCAGAGAGGGCTTGTCGGGCAGATTATGGGCAGGTTTGAGCGGAAAGGGCTGAAGCTTGTCGGAATCAAAATGATGGAGCTTGATGAGGCGATTTTGCGGCAGCATTATGCGCATATCGCGGATAAACCTTTTTATGGCGGGGTGGAGAAATTCATGAGGAGCACGCCTGTTATCGCGATGTGCTGGGAAGGGCTTGAGGTTGTCGAGACTGTCAGAAGAATTACGGGAATTACGAAGGCGAGGGAGGCCGAGGCCGGTTCGATACGCGGAGATTTTGCGATGAGTGTCGCGTGCAATGTGATTCATGCTTCGGATAGTGTCGGGAACGCCGAGGCCGAGGTTAAAAGGTTTTTCAAACCGGACGATCTTCATTCCTACGATAAATCCGAATATATGCATGTTTATGCGGAGGATGAAAGGGCGGTCTGATCATAAAATTACAAAATTGTTATGGGGGTCAAGGAACTTGAAAAAAAGGCCGCGCAGATAAGGCTGGATGCGCTTACGGCAATTCACAAAGCCGGTGCCGGGCATAGCGGGAGCACGATGTCCGTGATTGAGATTCTTGTTGCGCTTTATTATGGCGAGCTTTTTGGGACGCCGGTCATGAAATTCGACAGCAAAAAACCGCAGTGGGATGAGCAGGATTATCTCGTTCTTTCAAAAGGACATGCTGTTCCCGCGCAGTACGCGATTCTGGCGGATAATGGATTTTTTGATAAATCGGAACTTGATTTTTTGGGGAATGAAAACGCGATGCTTCGTTCCAGACCTTATTCAAAAATTCCCGGGATTGCCGCGACCGTGGCTTCACATGGGCATGGGCTTTCTTTGGCGCTTGGTATCGCGCTTTGTCTGAAAATGGAGAGGAAACCGAATAAAGTTTTTGCGGTACTTGGCGATGGTGAGCTGCAGGAAGGCCAGGTGTGGGAGGCGTGCATGGCGGCTTCGCATTATAATCTCAGCAATCTGATTGCTTTTGTCGACAACAATAAAGTCCAGTCGGATGGGCAGGTGTGCGGTATTATGAATGTGGATCCGATTCAGGATAAATTTGAGGCTTTTGGATGGAATGTCGTGCAGGTGAGAGACGGCCATAATTTTGACGAAATTCTGGATGCTCTGGAAAGGGCTTTTACTTCAAACAGAAAACCTGTCTGTGTCTGGTGTCATACCGTTGTCGGAAAGGGGATTGATTTTGCCGAAGGGAAAGCCGGTTACAAAGGTGTGCCGCTCAGCGAAGGTGAAATGGCCGATGTTGAATTAAAACTTAAAGAATTGATATGATCGTAAGCGCTTTTGAGGAATCAGCCATAAAACTCGCAAAAAAATATCCGAATATTGTTCTTTTTAACTGCGACTGTAGCAGAGCGGCCGGCGCGGAAAAATTTCTGAAATATTTTCCGGACAGATATTTCAATCTTGGGCTTGCCGAGGCGAACATGGTTTCATGCGCGGCAGGGTTTTGCGTGAGAGGAAAAATACCTTTTATTACAGGGCTTTCGGCGTTTGTAACCGGCAAGGCGTGGGAACAGATCAGGGATGGTATTTGCTATCCGAACCTGAACGTGAAACTGATTTGTGTGGGACTGGCCGTTTGCGATATCGCGCAGATGCGATGTCTGCCGAATATGAAAGTTGTGTGTCCCGCGGATTACCGTGAAGCCGCTGCGGTTTTTGACGCGTTGCTTGAGGACTATGGGCCGACTTACGTGAGGCTTTATGAAGGCGGCGGAGAGGCTGTGACTTCCGGAGATTTTGAATTTGGGAAGGTTGGTGTTTTGAAAGAGGGGAGCGATGTGTGCATTTTTGCTTTTGGGAAAATGGTTATCGAAAGCCTGAAAGCTGCGAAGATTTTGGAAGATAACGGAATTAACGCGGAGGTCGTGAACGTTTCCTCAATAAAGCCGATTGATGAAGCGGGAATAGTAAAGTGCGCTTCGGGTAAGAAACTGTGCGTGACCGTGGAGGATCACAATATTATCGGGGGGCTCGGGAGCGCCGTGGCGGAGGTTTTGGGCGAAATGGCGCCTGTCTCGCTTTTGAGAATGGGAATAGAGGATCGTTTCGGGGAATCTGCGCTTGGTGCTGAGGAAATCTATAAACGTGTCATGGAGGCGACAAGGGGTTGATTATTCGGGGAGAATGTTGTATAATCATAGTAATTAAAAATATAAACAAAATTACTATGGCTATGAATAATCCAGATAGGGGTCAGGACAATCCTGAAAATGAACTTAATGATCCAAGTGTTGTTGATGATATTCGAAGGCGGATAGCCAGTATTGCCATGACAATGACTTTTGATGAAAGGCCTGATGCGGCTACGATTCTTGCTGCTTTGCCTGACGATTTGGCAATGGAGGTTAGTCGTCGTGCTGAGGGTGTCGCCAGATCATTGGTTGAGACAGACATTCCTCAGGCTATTTATGCTCGCAGAGTGTGGACTCTGGAGCAGAGAAAATATATGGCTGCTCTTCAAACGGTTTTGGATCAACTAGTTCCCGGCTGGGATAATGGGGAATGGGGAGATGTGCGAAGGTACATGTAAGAGTTCTTGTCAGTTTGGTTTGTTGCGTGCTAATCTTGATTCATGAATAAAGATTCAATAAAAATCTTCTCAGGGTCGTCTCATCCGCTTCTTGCTGAGGAAATTGCGAGGGAGCTAAAGATTCCATTGTCAAAAATGGTAACTTACAGGTTTGCGTGCAATGAGATTTACGCGAAGCCGGAGGAAAGCGTGCGCGGAAGTGACGTTTTTATTGTTCAGACCGCAAGTGAAAATGTGAATGAGGATTTGATGGAACTTTTTATAATGATAGATGCGCTTAAAAGGTCTTTTGCGGGAAAAATCCATGTTGTTATGCCGCATTACGCTTATGCGAGGCAAGACAGAGTTGCGACTCCGAGAGAGCCTATTTCGGCAAAGCTTGTGGCTGATCTTGTTTCCGCCGCAGGTGCGGATCATATGATTGCGATGAAACTTCACAGCGATCAGGAGCAGGGATTTTTTAATTTTCCGGTGGATAATGTGAATACACAGACGCTTTTTGCAAATTATTTCAAAAAGAAAAAGATCAAAAATCCGGTTGTTGTGTCGCCTGATGCGGGTGGCGCAAAGGATGCGAAAAAGTTTGCTGACGCAATCGGCGCAAACCTTGCAATCATTCATAAATCACGTCCTGCCGCAAATAAATCGGAAGTTACTCATGTCGTGGGAGAGGTGAAAGGAAGGACGTGTATTATTTATGACGATATGATTGATACTGGCGGAAGCGTGACGGGTGCGGTTAAGGCGCTCAGAACAATGGGTGCGAGTAAGGATGTTTATCTGGCGGCGACTCATGCCGTGTTTTCTGATCCGGCTGCTAAGAGGCTTGCCGGTGCGGGATTTAAGGAAGTTGTTGTCACAAATTCGATTCCTATTCCAAAAAGAAAAATGTTCAAGGGTTTGCAAATTCTTTCAGTGGCTCCGTTGCTCGCAAAGATCATCATGAGTATTCATGAAGATAGATCTGTTACTAAAGTACTTAATTAATCATAGTTTTATGTTTGGAGAAAAAGACCGTACGGTAGTTTATATTGGTAGTGATCATGCCGGTTTTGAGGCGAAAGGGGAGCTGAAAAAATATCTCGAAGACGGTGGGTATAATGTGACTGATTTGGGTTGTTTTACCCCTGAGCCATGCGATTATCCGGATGTCGCGCGGGAAGTTGGGGAAAAAGTTGCCGAACACGGGAGCGCTTTTGGAATTCTTATTTGCGGGACAGGAATAGGCGTTGCGATGGCGGCGAATAAAGTGCGTGGAGTGCGCGCGGCGCAGGCTACCGATGAAAACCTTGCCGAGATGGCCAGAAAACATAATAACGCCAATATTGTGACCATGGGTGCGCGTG
>JBDRNZ010000009.1:0-36960 GCA_043810515.1 Candidatus Peregrinibacteria bacterium | reverse complement strand
TCAGGAATCAAACAAAAATTGTCAGTAACATAAAAATATTTCCAATACCACTCGCTCACATAGTCATTTTCAAAATTGGCAAGACAAAAGTGGTAATTGCCGCCGTCACCATATAAAGCGTTCACATTAAAAAAACCATTCCCAACTATCTTAGCCGCTTCCGCAAAATTTATATTATTGTTCGGTTTGAAAGTTCCATCAGGATACCCCACGATAACGCCTGTAGCATAAGCCTCTTTCACATAAGGCGTATACCACGCATTTTCTGAAATATCAGGAAAAGGAAGATCAGCATCATGGCCATCCATCCCAACAGTTTCATAAAGCATTTTCAAAAATTCCGCACGAGTCACGCTCTGATCAGACCTAAAAGTTCCATCGGAATACCCATTGACCACACCATTATCCTGCATCCACTGTATCGAATTGCGATAATGATGATTGGCAGGCACATCCGAAAAAGACGCCATCGCAACCTGAGAAAAAACCAAAAACGCGCAAATGGCGGAAATAAGAAATTTTTTCATATGAAAGGGTTAAAGATTTTTCAAAAATAATTATAACATTTACACCTCAGCCACACAATCAATCTTCACATTCGCAAAATCCCCCATGTCGGTAAGGCAAAAATCAGTCCACTTTCTCCACTTCCGGCACAACGGGAACCCTACCGCCCACAGGCTTCCTGCCGCGATATCTGTCCTTGAGATTTCCAATTCGCCTTTGCAAAGAACCCCATCCATACAGCTCGATTCTTTTTTTGAATCTGACGTTAAGATCGTTAAAAATCTTGTTGCTGAGAGAATAAACACCATGGGCGATAAACACCGCCGCAAAAACATCTATTGAATAATGAACATGCATAAGTAGCACCGTCACCGCCATAAGCACAGACGCCGCGAGCATGAGCCATTTAAAAATCTTACTGTCCTTAAAAATCAGAAAAGCCAGAAAAGGTATAGCCGTGTGACCGGAGAAAAACAGATCATTCTCAAAAAACAGTTTTTTGAAAGTCTCGGTGCCGACAAAAATATCCTCAAGCAATAAAGCGCCCTGAGGCGGCCCCACGTTGGTCAGCGTGATAAAACACGCGCGAACAATAATCAGAATCCCAAAAGTCTTCATCGCAAAAGGTGCTTTCTCAGGCCTATAAAAAACAACATACGCAAAAATAGCCGTAAGAACCATTATAAACCCCCATATATCAAGAAAAGCCAGATTGTATGTCGGAATGCTGTCGAGAATAAAATCACCGACCGAAATATACGAAGCCGCCAGAGATTCGTGGTACACGCTCACAAAATAACTGAAAAAATACGCACCTATAATCACAAGCGCCCCAACCAACAAAGAAATAACGTAGGTCCTATCCTTTAAAAGAACCCTCCAGTTCATAACTATTTTTGACAGATATTCCTTAATCATAAACATAATTTATTTTTTTGGACGTCCACCCCCCTCATCATCCTCATCATCCCTCTCACCTGGCTTTCTCGCTACACTCCATCGTTTTATCTTCTCCTCAACAATCGAAACTTTCTGACTGTATCTTTCTCTGGAAACTTTCCGGACTTTTTCAATTCTCTCAGCAGCGCCCTCCTCAATCGCTGGTGAAGGCAGAGTCGCAAGAGAAAAAGTTTTTGAAGGCATTCCATCAATCAGAAGCCGCATGTAAGCATTGTATTTGCTCAGAGAAACAAGATCCGGCGGCAAAACCTCCTCGCCAAACTGCTGGGAAATATATTCCGCGTCATCAAAACCGACCTGGAAAGCCATCACGCTTCCCACGTTCCCAAAAACCGCGTCCCGCACCTCTTCCGGCATCTGCGCGATATACTGGTTTGCCATCGTGAGATTGAGTTTGTACTTTCTCGCTTCGGACAAAATGGTCGCAAAAGACTCAGTCGCAAAATTCTGGAACTCATCGACGTACAGATAAAAATCTTTTCTATCCTTCTCGGGAACATTCGCGCGACTCATGGCATCAAGCTGAAATTTCGTAATGAACATCGCTCCGAGAAGCGCGGAATTATCCTCGCCGATTTTACCTTTCGAAAGATTTATTATGACAATTTTTCCCTTATCCATCGCAAAACGCAGATCTATTGTACTCTTTGGCTGTCCGACAATATTTCTGATAGTCGGACTCGAAAGGAACTGACCGACTTTATTCTGAATCGGAGAAATGGCCTCGACTCTAAATTTGTCCTGCATTTTTTCGAATTCCTCAAGCCAGAAACTTTTCACAACAGGATCCTCGATTTTCCTGACAATTTTCTGTCGATACGCCTTGTCCTGCAAAATTCTTGTAATTCCCAGCATTGACGTTCCCGGAAAAGACAAAAGTGACAAAATAGTATTTCTGAGAATGTGTTCAAGACGCGGTCCCCAGCTTTCCGCATATATTTTTTTGAATATTCCGACAAGACCGCTACAAACTATTGAGCCGAGAGCCGGATCGACATTTTCCAGCATGTTGAAAGCCACAGCGTACTCACGATCCGAAGGATCTATCAGAATCACATCGTTTATTCTGCTCGCGGGAATAAAATTCAAAACAGCGTCGGCCAAATCTCCGTGCGGATCAATCACGCCCACTCCCCTTCCAGCCATTATGTCAGAATAAACCATGTTTTCCAAAAGCGTGGATTTACCCATTCCGGTTTTACCTATGATATAAATATGTCTTCGGCGGTCAATCGGCTTGATCCCAAATAACTGCTGCGACCCGCGAAAATTGGTTTTTCCAATAATACTTACTTTTTCATCGCCCGTAAGTTCTTCACCTGGAAGATCCGACGGCGGCTCAAGCTTTTTGCTCTGCACCCAATAAAGTGTTGGTGTTTTTACCAACAGATTTGGAAAATGATAAATCGTGGCAAGTTCTTCATTGTTCATCACAAGACCGTTCTTGATAATCCTCTTTTTATAGGCAATAACAACATCCCTTCCATACCTAAAATCATTCATATCAAACCCATTCAAATGCGGGAAATTAAACTGCTTGAACGATCCAACGATCTCTCTGAGTTTCACCTTTGCTTTTTGAACGTCTTTGGTTTTCGGAACATAAACTATTCTTATAGTCGTATCAAAAAGCGGTCTTACGACTTTATCAACCGCGGCATCAATATCGCTCTCCCTTTCATGAGCTCTGGAAGTCTGCTCCTCAAGACTATCGGAAGACGAACCACCAGTGCCAGCTCTGCTCATATCGATTTTCGCGCGGATCATAAGACCCTGAAAAAAGAAAATTATATACAAAGGGAAAAAAACGATCTTCAGCCAGATTTTTCTCGTGGAAAAAGCCCTCGCGTAAGCTTTTTTAAGAAATTCAATATTCGCAAAAACACCCTTGTTCAAAATACGTACACACTTTGTAAGAACAATCCTCCATTTATCAGGCAGCGGCGTCACAACAATCTGAACCCACGCCTGATCCTCGGGATCATCAAACTTCACGAGAGAAGACGTTATGCCGGCTATGGGATCAGCGGCAAGCTTGCTCAATTTATCCTCAAACTGCGAATAACGTTTTATCGGAAAAACATCGCTATCAATAAAATCAAGCTCAGTCCCAACCGCATTCTCGATATATTTCGCGTCTCTGGAATAATCGGCACAATCCTCAATTTCAACATCCGGATACTGCGCGTAAATTTGCCCTTCAACAAGATTTCTAAGACTTTCCGGAAAAGCTACGCAAAACTTTATACTTCGTTTCATACTGGCAATCTCAAAACTCACATTGTCTCCACTGTAGCCTTTCAGCCTTTGCCACAAGCCAAATTTTGTCTGAATACCATGCAGAGTCGCAAATATCTGTTCGGCCACGATAGGCCCCAGCTCGTTTTCCTTCGCAACACGCACCGTCAAAACCGTATACTTTTCATTATACTTTCTACGTGCGGAATTTATGCGTGAAATCAGGGTAAAAGCAATAAACAACGCTATAAGCGCCAAAATTCCAAACCCTATATAAATAAATGTTGCTCCAATCATCCAAAAAATTATACTCTACTTAAGATTATTATCAAAAAATCTTTGTAATATGACTTGCGCCGCATAAGCATCACGTCCCAGCGGCTTTTTACCATAGCTTTTTTCAGCCTCATTCATAAGCTCATCAGCCTCAAAAGAACTAAGTCGCTCATCATAAAACATAACATCGACTTTGTCAAGCTCTCTACCAAGCTCATCGGCAAGTTTTTTAACATCGGGCATAATCCGGTTTTCGATCTGATCCTCTGTCATATTTAGCGGCAAACCAATCACAATAGTCCTAACGTCAAGCTCCACGCACAAAGCAACAATATCCTCAACCAACCGCAAAATCCCGTTATTGGAAATAACACAACGCGGAAAAGCGATACCGGCTTCACTATCGCCGCTCGCGACACCGACACGTTTCGCACCGTAATCCAAAGCTAAAATTTTCCCCTTTTGCATAAATCCTTAAGCTTCCTCAACCTTAACGGTAATCTCCTCCTCAAGATTCTCTCCGAGATGAATTTTTACCTTATGCTCACCAAGTTCCTTTATATGCTCCATTTTTACAAATTCCTTTTCCAGCTCAATTTTGGCCGCCTTTTTAACAGCTTCTATAACCTCACTCTCACCCAGTGAACCATAAAGTTTTCCCTTTTTGCTCACCTTTGCCTTGATTTCAACTGTAAGACCTTTTAGTTTTTTGAGAACTTCCCCGGCTTTATCAATAATCTGCTGCTTCTGAACAAGCCTCTTTTCATTTCTTGATTTCGAAAGCTTAATAAGAGCAGAAGTTGCAGGCTGCGCAAAACCTTTCGGTAGAAGATAATTTCTGAAATAGCCGTTTCGCACGCTTACAATATCTCCTCGATAGCCGAGTTTCGGGACGTCACTGTTTAACAAAATCTGCATATCATTCATTAAAATGCCATATATAAATACCGAAATCTTAACCGAAAGTAAAGAGAAAATACTCTACCTTTCAAATTTCCAGTCTGCAATGCGGGAAAATCTATCGCTTGGGAAAACAACGCCCTCCATGGAAATACCGGAAACCTTTCCGTCAGTCGCATAATAATAAACCGGCCGGTACAAGAATACCGCCGGAATTTCATCCCTTATCGCTTCAGCAAGCTCACGAAGCTCGCGCTCCCTTTTCTCCGGATCAAAGACCGCCCTTATATCCTCAATCAGACTGTCAACGGCAAAACTCTTAAAATTTGAAAGATTAAGGCCTGTCGGACTTGCCTGGGTGGAATGCCAATAGGAATAAGTATCAAGATTGTATCCAAGACTCTGCCCGACAAGTACAAGGTCATAACTACGATTCATAACACGCTCTTTAAATTCGGTCTGCGGAAGAAATTCAACAACGATATTAAACCCTATCTTTTCCCACGCATCCTGAAGAAAAGCAACAACCTTTTTGGTTTCCGAATCCAAAACACTTCCTTCGTCATAAAGCCTCGCAATCAGATTAAGCTCCAGCGCATCACCATCTTTGTTATAGCGAACACCGCCATGATCAGTATCATCTTCGGCATAAAGATAACCCGCGTCTTTCAAAGCACCCTGCGCCTGTTCAACGCTAGCCTGATAAACCCATTCTTCCTGATCAAGTTCCATTAGAGGTGTATCAACAGGAATTTTATCAACAAATTCGGAAATTAACTGATTTTTGTCGATAGCTTTCTGAAGAGCAAGACGCACATTTTTATTATCTTTAAGAATTTTGCTCTCCATATTCATAAAAACCGCGGTGTATTGTGGAAGTTCATAAGGAATAAGCTCAAATCTCGAATTGTTTTTAAAATCAAGAATATAATTTCCTGTAACTTTCACGATCCCGTTCACCGCGTTTACCTTATCAACAAGCTGATCCATGGTCGGATATGAAATAAAACGCATAAACTCAACATCGCTGGGCTCGCCGTAATAATAAGAGCTCCTGGTCAGAGTAATTTGGGTTCTGCCATCAGAAAAAGCTTCAACCGGATCTGTAACCATATACGGTCCGCTGCCGACAGGCATTTTATTAAACTCATTCTGCAAAAGATCATACGGATCAACGCCCTCCAGAATATGTTTCGGCAAAATTCCGGTTGTAAGATTCGTTACAAAAAAGACATTCGACTTCTCGAGAGTGAATTTTACTGTTTTTTCATCAACTTTATCAATCACAACACCCGCAAAATTGGTCTTCAAAATTTCATTCTGAAAATTTGGAGCCATCACAATATCATGAAAAGTAAAATACACATCGTCCGCGGTCAAAGGCTGACCGTCGTGCCACTTAAGCCCGTCACGCATTGTAAATGTGTATTCCGTTTTAGCCTCGTTGATCGTCAAAACAGCCATATCCTCAACAATATTGCGGCTTTCCGGATCATATTTCATAAGACCGGAAAAAATAAGCTGAGAAACTTCTCGGTCGGCCTCATTATAATCAACAAAAAGAGGATTAAGATTTTGAATGCCATTCCTAGCGACAATCCCCTCCGTGTAAATATTGGTTTCGCCAAAACCGAAAAGACCATAAGGAAAAACAATCATCTTAACCAGCATAAGCAAAAAAACAACCACCGCAAAAATAGAAATAAGCTTGTCCTTATAATCGTAGGACTTCAAAACCGCCTTAATTGCGCTAAAAAACTTCATTAAAGTCGGATTTTAATTTTAAACCAAAATAAAGAGAATAGAATTCAAAATAAACATCACAGCCAGCACGGTAGTCCCCACAGCCAAAACCTTCTCGGCCCCACGTTTGGAAACGTAAAACCCGCCACCGCCTCCAAAGGCGGCGCTTAGACCCGTACCCCTCTGCTGGGCAAGCACTGCGATAGAAAGAAGAATTGATATTATAACCTGCAAAACAAGCAAAAATGTTTCCATAAAATCTATTTAACAATTAAGTGTACTGTCCAATTTATAATTCCAAGTACAATAGCCCCTATAACATAACTCTCCCAGTTTGGAAAGATCAAACTTATTCCCATAAAATCCGCAACATTCAAAAAATAGCTTAAAAACCACAAAACAAAGACATTTATAACAATCAGAAAAATTCCCCCCGTAATAATAACAAGAGGAAGAGAAAGAATTTTGATGGCCGGCCTGACAATAAAATCTATAAAACCAAGTATAAGCCCGCCCACAACAAAAAACTTCAAACCGCCCGTATACTGAATGTCACCGACCAAAAGCGTCAACATATAAAGCACTCCCCCGTTTATAAGCATACTCATAACTGGACGCCACATAAAATCCATAGATTTTTTTAATCAAACTTTTCTAACAGCGATTTTAACAGAATTCCCGTCAACCTCAATCTTTTTCTCTCTATCCCACGGAATATCCCCGCTTTGCTGAAGCTCATCCGCCAAAGTTTCGCTTTTTATATAATCCGCAAACTCAGTAACGGCGACCTCCACTTCACCTTCAGTTTCAATGGAAACATAAATTCTGTCATCAACCTGATAATCCGCGTCTTTTCGCATTTCCTGGACACATCGCACAATCTCACGAGCATAACCCTCTTTTTTCAGCTCGTCCGTCACAGTCGTATCAAGCGCCACAGAAACGCCCTCCGCTCCGGCAGCATCAAAGCCTTCCTTTCCTTTAAACCCAATCTCGACTTCGTCCTGCTCAAGCGTGAAATTGCCAACTTTCACGCGTCCGTCACCAAGAACCTCAAATTTTCCGGATTTGATTTCTTTGATAATAAACTGAACATCCGCGCCATATTTCGGCCCGAGCAGTTTCGCGTTTGGAACAACGGATTGCTCGACTATATCGGATGCTTCCTCTATAATTTCCAGATTTTTCACATTAAGTTCCTCCAGAATCACGTCTTTCTGGGCCTGAACAAAAGACGCATCCATTTCTTTCGGCAAAGCCACACCGACTTTTGAAAGAGGCTGTCTGACCTTGATCTTCGCGTGAGCCCGCACGCTGTGTCCGAGATTCACGATCAGCCTCACAAGATGAATTTCTTTGTTTAAATCCTCACTGATCATACCCGAACTCTCGACCGGCCAGTCTGCCAAATGCACGGATTTTTCTCCGGTAAGGTTTTGATAAATCTCATCTGCAATATACGGCATAAAAGGAGACAGAAGTTTGCAGAATTCAGTAAGAACAATATAAAGCGTCTGATAAGCCTGGGATTTGTCACCATCATTTTCACTCTTCCAGAAGCGACGGCGTGAACGTCTCACGTACCAGTTTGAAAGATTATCAAGAAAATCCAGCATCGGACGCGTTGAACGCGTGAGATTATAGTCATCCATCTGTTCCGTAACCGTTTTTATAAGGCTGTGAAGTTCGGAAAGAATCCATTTATCAAGCTTGTGCTCCGGCACAAACGCACCATAATCCTTATCCGGCTCAAACTTATCGATATTCGCATAAGTGACAAAAAAACTATATGTATTCCACAGAGTCAGAGTGAATTTTTTCACAACCTCGTCCACGTGATCTTCCGAAAAACGCACGTCCTCGGCCAGCGGCGCTGTCGAGCTACAAAGAAGATATCTCACGCTGTCAACTCCCATCGTATCAAAAAGCACGTTTGGATCAGGATAATTCTTCTTTCGTTTTGACAATTTTTCACCGTCCGCCGCGAGCAAAATTCCATTCACAATAACATTAAAAAACGCCGGCTCATCAAAAAGCAGAGTCGAAAGCACATGAAGCGTATAAAACCAGCCGCGCGTCTGATCCAGTCCCTCAGCAATAAAATGCGCCGGAAAATTATTTTCAAACTCCTCCTTGTTTTCAAAAGGATAATGCAACTGCGCGTAAGGCATCGAGCCACTTTCAAACCAGCAGTCCAGAACATCCGCTATCCGGCTCATGTCAGCGCCGCAGGTCGGACATTTAAAAGTAATCTCATCAATATATGGCTTATGCAAATCGAGTTCCCCATCCCGCTCCGGAGCTTTACCTCCAGACTTCTCCTTAAGCTCCTCAATAGATCCGATACATATCTGCTCACCACATTCACATTCCCAAAGCGGGATCGGACAGCCCCAAAATCTGTTTCGTGAAATCGCCCAGTCCCGCGCGCCCTCAAGCCATTTTCCGAAACGGCCCTGCTGTATATGCTCCGGCTGCCAGTGGATTTTGCGGTTATTCTTGAGAAGTTTGTCCTTCACGTCGGTGACTTTTATAAAAAGTGATCTTGTCGAATAGTTCAGAAGCGGCGTGTCGCATCGCCAGCAGTGTGGATAGCTGTGCCTGAAATTTTGTTTCGCAAATAGCAGACCTTTCTCGTGCAAATGTACCGCGATATTGAGATCCTGCCCTTTTACAAATTTTCCCGCAAAATCTTTAACCTCATCGGTAAAAGTTCCGTCCATTTTTACGTGCTGGATCATACCAAGCTTTTTCGCTACCCCAAGCCCATAATCGTCCTCACCAAACATCGGCGCAATGTGCACAATTCCCGTACCGTCCTCTATCGTAACAAAATCCGCCAGCTGAATAGAATAAAGTTCGCCTCCGACCTCTTTTCCTTCATAATATGGGAACAAAGGTTCGTAATGCATCCCTTCAAGTTTTTTTGGATCAATTTTTTCAAGAATCTTATAATTCCCCTCACCAAAAACAGCCTCCGCGCGATCCTCAACCAAAATAAACACACCATCCCTTCCCTCGCTGTCCTGTCCCACAACTTTCACGTAATTCAGTTCCGGCCCAAAAGCCAGCGCGACATTTCCCGGAAGAGTCCACGGAGTCGTCGTCCACGCCAGAACATAAACTTCCTTTTCCTTAGCCTTAATCGCCTTCAGCGCGTCCCGTCCCAATTTGAATTTCAAAGTTACGGAAAGATCAGTCACGTCTTTATATCCCTGCGAAACCTCAAAATTCGATAAAGGCGTCTCGCATCTCGGACAGATATGCATCGACTTGAAACCGCCGTAGACCATCTTTTTGTCCCAGATCTGCTTGAAAACCCACCAGATCGATTCCATGTAAGTATTGTCCAGGGTCGCATAGCTGTCGGAAAAATCGACCCATCTCGCAATTCTTTTCAGCGTCTCCTCCCATTCTTTTGTGTAACGGAAAACCGATTCACGGCATTTTTGGTTGAATTTTTCGACACCATAATCGACAATTTCCTTTCTGCCGGACAATTTCAACTCCTTTTCAATTTCATATTCCACAGGAAGCCCATGACAATCCCATCCGTTCGTTCGCGGCACATAATAACCTTTCATCGTCCAGTACCTCGTCACCGCGTCCTTCAGAACATTCGCAAGAATATGCCCGTAATGCGGCAAACCATTCGCAAAAGGCGGCCCGTCAAAAAACACATACTTCTCTTTTCCTTCTCTCTGCGAGACCGATTTTTCGAATATTTTCTCCTTTTCCCAATACTTCAGGAGACTTTTCTCCATCTCGGGAAACGACTGTTTTGGATTGACTTTTTTGAACATGGAAGCACTTTAGCGCAAAAATCAGGTTTTTTAAAGAAAAAATTTCCCCTTTACTTTTCCTGTCAGAAAAATAAACTCTATCCCCAAACTTTAACATTAAAAAAATGCCACCAATTGGTCCAAGACGTACTGAAAATGATTACAGTGATCACAGAACTGTTGATAAACGCCCATCTCAATTAACAAACTTTTCAAAACCACCTGAAGAAGAAAGCGTCAGAACCTTACTCTATGGTTCAAAGAGAGAATTAGGTGGAATCGCCGAAATAATTACCTCAATTTTAGAAGAAGATCCGGAAATAAAAAGATTCATACGACAGGAATCAAGAGAAACTGTAGCATTAGGCATTCAGAGCATCGTTCAAATAATAAAAACCAGAATAGAGCGTCAGCTACAGAAAAGCGCTATTGAAAAAGCAGTAACAGACGCAATCAGAGGAACAAACCTACCTACGGCAATGGCCTCCAGCGTCATTACGACAATCAAAAAGGCAATTGAACGAACAATGAACCCTCAAGACACTTAATATACTTTCCTCACATCCCGCATCCGCTGCAGCCGGCACAGCCGCCGGGACTGCAACCCATTGAAACAACTTTTAATTTGTAGGAAGTCACAAGTTTTTCGGCCAGACCGGTATATTTTTCGGGAGTTAAGGCCAGAAGCGCTTTTTTATCAGACGCAGGAATTTTGAGAGATCTTATAAATCCATGAATTGTGGTTTTTGTAATACCACCTTTTCCTCTCGTGAGCTTTTTGAGTTTTTCGTAAGAATCTTTTATCAGATTTTTCCGCATAACAACCTGGATCGGCTCCGCCAGAAGTTCCCACCTGTCCTTCAGATCGTCTTGTATAACTTTCTTATTCACAACGCACTTGGACAGACCTTTTATTGTGCTTTTATAAGCCAAAATCGAATATGAAAAAGCACTGCCGATATTCCGCAAAACCGTGGAATCGGAAAGGTCTCTCTGCATCCTCGAAATCTGCAGTTTTGCCGAAAAATGCTCAAGCAAAGCATTCGCGATACCCACATTTCCCTCTGAATTTTCAAAATCAATCGGATTCACCTTATGTGGCATCGTCGAAGATCCCACTTCGCCGGAAACAGCTTTCTGTCCGAAATAATTCATGCTGATATACGTCCACATATCGCGGTCAAAATCCAAAACAATGTTGTTTATCCTTTTGACAGAATCAAAAATTCCAGCAAGCCCATCATGTGGCTCAATCTGGGTGGTATATTCGTTAAATGCAAGCCCTAAAGTTTGTATAAATTTCTTGCTCGCAGAAATCCAGTCGACATCTTTGTAGGCCACGATATGCGCATTGTAATTTCCAACCGCGCCGTTCATCTTCGCAGGAATACAACAGCTGTATGAAAGCAAAATTTCCAGTTCTTTCTCCAGCCTGGCAACGTAATTTATAAATTCTTTTCCCAAGATCGTGGGAGTCGCGGGCTGACCATGAGTCCTCGCCATCATCGGCAGTTTGCCGTAATCCAGAGCTTGTGAATAAATTTCTTGCACAAGCCCACTCATCATCGGAACCATATCCCGTTCCAGAAAATCCCGAATCATACAAGCGTAAGCAAGATTGTTTATATCCTCGGAAGTGCAGGCAAAATGTACAAATTCGCCATATTTCTCCAGAGAACCCCCCTTAAGCTGCTCTTTTACAAAATATTCAATAGCTTTTACGTCATGATTTGTCGTTTTTTCTATATCTTTGACCCTCTGCGCATTCACAACATCAAACTGTTCATAAATACTCCTCAAAATCCTAAGCTCCGTGGGCTTGAGCGGACGCGTACCTTTGAGCTTCAGATCATTAAAAAGAAAAATGAACCATTCAATCTCAACAAGAATCCGATATCGCATCAGAGCCGCCTCGGAAAAATACTGAGAAAGATAGTCGACTTTATTGGAATACCTGCCGTCGAGCGGCGATATAGAAAGCAAATTATTTTCCATACTTAAAATTTTTAAAATTATTTTTCAAAACTTTTCTTTATTTCGGCAATACGACCAACCACTTTCGCCCGCAAACCATCGTCAGCTATAGCAAGCATCCTGACAGCGGCCGCAGCCGCATTTCCCGGATCCAGAACCGTCAAAACCGGCGTATCGCTCGGCATAACAAGCGTGCTGTTTATATTGATCATAAAATCCTCCTTATCCTTAAAAGGCGGACACGCGATCACCGGATGAATGCTATTCGCCGCAGTAACTCCGGAAAGACCGTTTGAACGACCCGCGATCGTGATATAAACAAGATTTTTCTCGCTCTCATTATTTTTCTGAACGATTTCCAGAACTTTTTCGGGAACTTTATGGGCGGACGCGACAATCACTTCATTCTCAACGCCCCACGGCGCAAGTTTTTCCAGAATTTTATCCGCAAAACTTTTATCCGACTCCGATCCCAATAAAAAAACGACTTTCATAATTATAAATTTAAAAATATTTGCTTAGATTTTTCTCAATTCTTGCGAGAACATCACCAACCTCGGCCTCAAAAGTCACACCGGTGATAAGCTCATAAGCCTCGATATAACGACGCGCGGTCTCGACCTTGATCTCATCCGGAATTTCCGGCACATCACCCTCGCCACGAAATCCCCTTTCCGCAAGCCACGTTCTCAAATATTCCTTATCAATTTTTTTCTGCTCCTCTTTCCCTTCAAACCGCTTTTCATATTCATCGGCAAACCAGAACCGGGAGGAATCCGGCGTGTGGATCTCATCTATCAGAACTATATTTCCACCATCATCCGTTCCAAATTCATATTTCGTATCAACAAGAATAATTCCCTGTTTTGCGGCAATTTCGACTCCGCGCGCGTACAGCTTCATCGCCGTATCAGCCATAAAATCAAACTGCGCTTCGGTCACAACACCGCGTTTCAAGATCTCATCACGCGAAACGGATTCATCATGCGCGCCGTGCTCGGCCTTTGTAGAAGGTGTCAGAATGGGCTTTTCAAATTTCTGATCTTTCTTCATCCCTTCAGGAAGCTTATTCCCGCAAAAATCCCTAACCCCTTTTTCATAATTATACCAGGCGCTCGTCGTGGTGACGCCCGTGATATACCCGCGAACGACCATTTCAACCGACAAAGCTTTACATTCCTTCGCGACAACAACATTCGGATCCGGAAATCCGATCACATGATTCCCGACAATATCCTTCGTTTTCTCAAACCAGAATTCCGCAATCTGATTCAAAACCTGACCTTTGAAAGGAATCAGAGTGATGATTCTGTCAAAAGCGGAAAGTCTGTCAGTCACAACAATGATTCTCCTGTCTTCTTTGGAATAATTATCGCGAACTTTCCCTTCGTACTTTTCGCCAAGCTGCGGAAAATCCGTCCCATTGAGACAGTACGGAATCTGGGCGGACAATTGTTCTGTTGAAAGCATAAAAGTCTGTTATAGATCATCTTCATAATAATAAATAAGCCACTTATTTGCAATCATCATCTTTTTGGAATATATTTCAGGCACCAGTTAACATGAAGCGTCATGGATAGTTTTATCAAAAACCTCGGAAATATAGTGACGGTTCTCGGAAGTCAGTGGGGAGACGAAGGGAAAGGAAAACTTATAGATATCCTCTCGGAAAAATATGACATCATCGTCCGCGCGGCTGGCGGGGCGAACGCGGGACATACTATTTACATAGACAAAACAAAATTCATCTTTCATCTGGTTCCGTCCGGAATGATGCAGAAAAACACGAAATGCGTTATCGGAAACGGAGTTGTAGTGGACATTCCCGTTTTGCTTGAAGAATTAGACCTGCTCGGCAAAAACGGAATTGAAACATACGACCGACTCCTCATCTCCGACAGAGCACATCTGCTTTTTGGTTACCACAAAGTCATAGATTCACTTCAGGAAAATTCAAAAGGAGAAAAAAAAGTAGGCACAACAAAAAGGGGAATCGGACCATGCTACACCGATAAAATAAGAAGAAACGGAATAAGAGTCCATGACCTTTACGACCTTGAAAAATTCGAAGAAAAATACCGCGACAACCTCGGAATGTTCAAAAAAATGTACGGAAATTTCAAATATGACGCAGACGAAGAATTACAGCAGTTAAAGGAATTGAGCAAAAGAATAATGCCAATGATCACGGACACAGCCTACCTGCTGAACCAGGAAATCAAGAACGGCAAAAAAATCCTGATTGAAGGCGCGAACGGCGCACTGCTCGATATAGATCACGGCACTTATCCTTACGTAACCTCTTCAAATTCAACAATAGGAGGAGTCGTCACCGGCACCGGAATAAGCGCAAACAAACTTAAAGACGTCATCGGAATAATGAAAGCCTACACTACACGCGTCGGCGAAGGTCCTTTCCCGACCGAACTTACAGACGACCTCGGCGTGCAAATACGCGAAGCCGGCGGCGAATACGGCGCCACGACAGGCCGACCGCGAAGATGCGGCTGGTACGACGCAGTTGTAGGAAAATACGCCGTAATGATCAACGGCCTCACCCAGCTGAATCTCACAAAACTCGACGTTTTGAGCGGACTCGAAACATTAAAAATCGGAGTCAGCTACAAATTTTCAGGCGAATACATAAAATCTTTCCCTTCAAGCAACGACACCCTTTCAAAAGTCGAGGTCTCATACATCGAACTTCCGGGCTGGAAAGAAAGCCTCACGGAAATAAAGAATTACGACGACCTTCCTGCAAACGCAAAAGCCTACATCGAAAAAATCGAGGAGCTGACCGAATGCAAAATAACCTCAATCGGCGTCGGACCAAAACGATCAGACATGATCTTTAAGTAAGACTAACGATCGGTAAATTCCACACGCACAATTTTTTCAGGATCAGGCTCACCGTCTCCATCCTCATCATCAATATCGCTACCATCATCGGACTCGACCTCCTCTTCACCTCTGCACGGGAGAATTTCAAAATTAGATACACGATCCCCGTCAAGCCTAAACCCTACCTTGACATCCGCTATCTTAATACCATTCAAGCCAAAAACAGAAAAACCATTTACCCGAACAACAGAAGCATTTGAATCTCCTCCAGGAGAAGAAGGTCTATCCATCAATTTCAAAAACCATCCCTCCTCTTGAGGGGTCAAAATAATAGAACTGTCAGAATTAGTTGCATTATACAGCCTGTCTATAAATCTTCTGTCAGCTTCACTTATTCCAAGAATACCTTTAAGACAACTCTGAAAACTGGCTGTAATCTCCATCAATCCTCGCTCAACCTGATCCAGCACCCTACCAGCCACTTCGGGATCATTATCATCAAAACAAGCACGCTCAGCAAAATTAAGAAGACTATTGAGAGGCCCTACAGCCCCTTCTACAACAGTAGCAATGTCCTCGTCAGTAAGACCACTTGAAACACTACATTCACTTCCGTCAACAATCCCACCATCGCTTTCAGCCACAGCTACAGCTTCAGCTCCCTCTTCGACAACCACTCCTTCATTATTTTCTCCGGTTGATCCCATTTTTATTTGATTAATATATACAAACAGCTCTCAGGAGAGCTGAAATACCCCACCAGGAAAATTTTGTCAAAACTTACACATTGACAAAGTCACGAAAAGTTTAAAAAGTAACTCTACTTTTCGACCAGAATCAGTTTCGGAGGAATTTTTGGTTTACCGCCTTCCAGATTCCTTTCTTTCACAATAGTCCCCTTAACGACTCTTCCAGAGGGACAAACCAGTAAAAATTTTTCAACAAAATAAACATCCGTCATATAAAGACCATTGGCATCAAGGTCTTTACCTATATCACAATTGGCAAAAATACGCTGCTCTTCGTCAGAAGTCAGGTTAACAATAAGAGGCTGCTCAACTCGTTGCGCTTTAAGATTACTATAAGTACCACCCACTCCCATATACGTTCTATTGTCACTATACCTACTCAGAATCTCTTCCAAAAATCGAATCCTTTCGTCATTACTTCTCATAACATCAGCTCTAACAGTAGAAAGTCTGCGATCTTTAACTATATCATCCAAAACAGCATTCAAACCGGATAGACCCTGCCTTGCAACAGCTATAATATTTCCGGTGCAGGGATGCCTAGCCTCGTCATACTCCGCAGCAAGAGAAACCGCAAGAGCAGCATTTAACAAAACACAACGAAGATAGTTCACAAGTTCCGGATCCATATCAGGCACCGAATTCAGAGCATTATCAACAATTCCTTGAACCTCCACCCTTCTTTCAGCAGCCGATGACATCATATCCGGCCCTTTTTCTGAATTTTCCATAATTAAAATATTACAAAGACTAGAACTCTAACATAAGACCAGATGTCTGTCAAGTCCCGACATAAGAATTTCAATGGTGGGCGCTGAGGGATTCGAACCCCCGACCCTCTCGGTGTAAACGAGATGCTCTAGCCAACTGAGCTAAGCGCCCGAATTTCAAAAATTACCTGTAATTTCTACCATAAGCCGGAAAAACTTTCAAGCTCCCTTTATCCGAGCATAAATCCGCTGGTTCTGAGCCACTTTTCATGTTTTTTATAATCCGGAACGGCCCCATTCACAAGCGCCCAGAAACGCGAGGAATGATTCATTTCCTTCAGATGCGCGAGCTCATGCACGCAGACATAGCGAAAAACCTCACGCGGAGCAAAAAGCAGTCTGTACGCGATATTTATATTCTTTCTCGAACTGCAGCTCCCGAAGCGCGAATTCATCCGCTTGAAACGGCACCAATTATATTTTTCCTGAAAATAAACCTGATTTAGCTCATCAATCACATCTTTCAGATAAGAAGTCTGATCAGCGATAATTATTTTTTCGGAAAGATTTTTAATCTTCACGCGCTCCACTGCCTCCGGAATACCCTCGGGCAGAAAAATCTCGATCAAAGACCCTTTAAGCAAAGCAGAGGCGTTTTTTCTTTCTTCAAAATTCACCCTGATGTCATAGATCCTATTATGAGTGCCAACTCTGCCGCCGTCTTTATATACGGGCATCAAAAAATCATTTCCGGGAACTTTTTTAAGTTTTTTCTCGGCCCATTTTAAAAATTTTTCAACCATTTCATCGCGGCTTTTGCCCATCGCAAACCGGCTCAACTTTAAAACGACTCTGTTATTTTTTATGCGAACAGAAGAGGTTCTTTTAAAAACGGTTTCATATTCAACCTTAAAAATTTTTCCACTGATTTTCAGACTTTCTGGATAAATCATCCGGTTTTATTCCTTATAACCAAGCACCAGTCCGTATATTCCACCTATAATCGCACCGGCTCCCATTCCCAAAAAAGTCGCAAGCGCGCGCGGAATCACTTCATATTCATTCACACTTACAATTCCGGAAAGAAAAGAAATCAGAAATCCCAAAAGAAAACCAACCACGATACCGATAACAGACACGGACACGCCATAAAAAAGAGAGCGTCCGAACTTTCTGCAGGATTTTTTGTTCATACTTTTTTGGTTAATGATGAATGATATTGGTGCCCAGGAGAGGACTTGAACCTCCACCCCGAAAATCGGGACTAGCCCCTCAAGCTAGCGCGTCTACCAGTTCCGCCACCTGGACATATAATTAGGGGCAGGAAAATTCTAACAACTACGCCGCATCATTACAACAAATTTTTCTATTGCGCTCATTTCTTAAATCCTTAAGAATACCACCTGGCCGACTTTTACAAACTAATCCCCGCCATCATGAGTTACATTCAAAAAACAGACCCTGAAATATACGAACTTATTGAAAGCGAGAAAAAAAGACAGGCAGAAGGCATAGAATTGATACCTTCGGAAAATTACACATCCGCGGCAGTCATGGAAGCATGCGGATCGATTTTGACTAATAAATATTCTGAAGGATATCCTTTTAAAAGATATTATGGCGGACAGGAAAATATAGATCAGATTGAAACACTCGCGATAGAGCGCGCAAAAAAACTTTTCGGCGCCGACCACGCAAACGTGCAACCATACTCCGGATCGCCCGCGAACGCTGCGATATATTTCGCACTTCTTGAATTCGGTGACACGGTAATGGGACTCAAACTCACCCACGGCGGCCACATCACACACGGCCTGCCGATTTCATATTCCGGAAAAGCGTATAATTTCGTCCAGTACGAAGTTGACACAACAACAGGACGAATCGACATGGAGGAGGTCAGAAAACTCGCGCTTGAAAAAAAGCCAAAACTCATCGTAGCAGGATTTACGGCATATCCCAGAGATATTGAATGGAAAAAATTTAAGGAAATAGCGGACGAAGTTGGGGCCATGACGATGGCGGACATTTCCCACACAGCGGGCCTCATCGCAGCAGGAGTTTTGGAATCACCCGTTCCCTATTTTGACGTCGTAATGACAACAACTCACAAAACGCTTCGCGGCCCGAGAGGCGCAATAATTCTTTGCAAAGAAAAATACGCCACAGCAATCGACAAAGCAGTATTTCCGGGAATGCAGGGCGGCCCGCACGACCACACGATCGCAGGAAAAGCCATCGCGTTTCACGAGGCACTCCAGCCCGAATTTAAAACCTACGCCGAGCAGATAAGAAAAAACGCCCGCCACCTCGCGGAAAAATTAAAAGAAAAAGGATTTAAGCTCATATCGGACGGAACCGACACACACCTCGTTCTGATCGACCTCACAAACAAAGAAGTTCCCGGAAAACAGGCACAAAACACGCTGGACACAGTCGGGATCACTCTCAACAAAAACACAATCCCGGGAGAACCAAGATCTCCAATGGATCCGTCCGGAATACGTCTCGGCACACCGGCAGTCACAACAAGAGGCATGAAAGAACCGGAAATGGAACGCATCGCGGACTGGCTCGACAGAGTAATTTCAAACATTTCTGACACCGAACTTCACAAAAAAATAAAGGAGGAGGTAAAAGAAATGTGCCTTCGCTTCCCGGTGCCAGGCATTACGCTCTGACAAACTAGACCCGCTTCAGAACAATAAGAGTAACATCGTCCATCTGCTTGTAGCCGCCGACAAATTCTTTCAGATCAGCAAGAATTCCCTGTTTCATATCTGCGGAAGTTTTTGATTTTCCCCACTTTTCAACTGACTGCAAAAACCTTTCAATTCCATAATTTTCCTTCTCGGTGCGCCACGATTCCGGAATACCATCGCTGTAAGATATAACAAAATCCCCGGGCTGCATATCAATCTGCTCGACTTTTACATGAGGGGAAACATCTTCAAGCATTCCAAGAGCTATTCCGCCGGCAGGCGCAAGTTCTACTTTTCCTTCTTTCGCTTTGTAATGAATAAGCTGTTCATGCCCCGCACTCACGTATCTGAATTTTTTCTCTGCGGAATTCCATTCCATAAGACAAAGAGTCATAAACATATTTGACATTGTCTTACCTTTCAGAACGTGATTAACATCGACAATAAGTTTTTTCAGATCCGACTGGCCGCTGTATCCATAAAAAACAGCACTCGCGATAGAGCTCACGATACCGGCAGGCACTCCATGACCAGTCACGTCCCCAAGATACATAATCAGCCGATCGTCACCGCAGCGCTGAAAATCATACATATCACCTCCGATTTCCTCGGCCGGGACCAGTCCCGCGGAAATATCAAGCCCCTCGATTTTTGGAATTTCGCTTTCAGCCGGAACAATCTGACTCTGAATCTGAGCCGCAAGCTCAAGCTCCCTCGTAACACGCTCTTTGTAAAGTTTCGCCTCCACGCTTGATTCCAGGTCAATCGCCATTTTGTTGAATGACGCGCCAAGAAATCCGATTTCATCATGCGTCGCAATATCAACCCGCGTCTTAAAATCTCCGGTCGCGATTCTTTCGGCTCCTGCAACGAGTTTTGCAACCGGCTTCGTTACTCTTCCGGCCATAAAAAACGACATAATAATTCCTATCATAATTCCAAAAATAGCCAGATAAACTATTCTCATCGTCATAATCCCGACTCTTTCAACAAGATTGTGATAATCAAGCCCGTAAACGATGGAATATTTTTCATTCGCCGGAACAACTATAAAATCAACCTCATCACCGGCTCTCGGCGACTCAATGGTCTTCTCGTTCTCATCAACATAAAAAATATCGCCCTCATCATTCGCCTTAAGATAAAAAACATCTCCTCCGAAAGTTTTTATGGAAACATTCTCGGACTGAATCTGCGCCAGAGTCTCCACATTTTCAACCATACGCAGCTCGCCTCCATATTTCTTGTCAGCATCCAGGTCCGAATCATAAAGAACTTCTCCGGCGTAAGAAACAACCTCAATAAGCGCGATGTCATCATTCTGTTCAAATAAAGAATTGATATCTCTGTTGAAATAAACAAAACCGCTCTGCGAAAGATAAAGATCATAATCATAGACGACTGTCGGAGCGGTAAGTTTTGAAAATGCCAGAGCGTTCACGTAAATATCATCAGCCATTTCCAGCCTTTTTTCATTTATAAAAAGATAAGCAACAAATGAAAAAAGCGCCACAATAAGCAGTGAAATAGCCATAATGAGTTTTCCGCGAATATTTAGGTGCATGTTCATTTCAAAATTAATTCATCAAAATAAATAAGTCCGTCAATCCTCGGGTTCATTCCGATTTTATCAACAAAACTGTAAACGGTTTCATATTCAAACAAAGGAACTCCGATAATATCGTCATCAACAAGAATCTCCATAGCCTCCTGAAGCAAATCACGACGTTTCTCGTTATCAAGTTCCACAATGGCCGAATCAATAAGATAATCGACATTCTCGTTCTTATAATCGAAAACATTATAAGAACCATTGCTGTGCGCGATTGTGCTCAAAAAATCCTCGCTGTCTCCAAGCTCGGATTTAAAAGCAAAGAAATACATATCAGCATCCTTGTCAGCAAGGCTCTTCATAAGATTGTCAACATCAAGATAAGACACGACTACGTTAATTCCGGCATCAAGAAGTCCTTTCCTGACATGCTCGCCCAAAATATCCAAACCCAAAGGCAGATGCAGTTTGATGGTTTTGCCGCTCAATCCCATTTCCTCAGCAAGCTGCCTGGCCTGCGAAATATCATATTCGTGAGTCGGAATATTCGGGGAAAAACCAAAAACACCATTACTCACAAACTGACTCACGCCTTCCGCATAGCCGCCAACAGCCTGCACCAGCAATTCCTGGTCAATAGCAAGAGAAACCGCTTTTCTGCTCAAAGGATCTTCCAAAACTCCCGAAGTGGCATTCATAAGCAAAAACTGAACTTCAAGAGTCGGAATGGCAGCAATTTCAAAACCTCTTTTCTCAATAGTAGAAACAACATCGTAAGGCACAAAAGCCAGCACGTCACCATCTCCGCGAAGAAACATATTTACACGCTCGGATTTGTCCACGCGCGAATAAAGTTCGACTTTTTTAAATTTAGCTTTATTTCCCCAGTATCCCGGAAACTCCTCGAAAACCATCTTGTTTTTGTCTTTTTCCCACGAAGAAAATTTATACGGGCCACTACCGACCGGAGTATCAATCTCACTTTCACCAGCATATTCGGAAGGAACAATTAAAATAACGGACAATTTCTGAAGCAGTAACGGATCGGGCTTTTTGGTCATGATTCTTATGGTCAGATCATCAATAATATCAATACTGTCAATCGTCGCGGTAGCTCCGGAGAGTTCGGATTTTGGGAATAAGGAAGCTCTACCTATACTTGCGGCAACATCCTGCGCATCAAACTTACTGCCGTCATGAAAAACAACGGAAGGTCTCAGGTTGAATTCCCAGGTATAATCGTCAATAAGCCCCCACGACAACGCAAGTCCGGGACGCATTTCCAGATCTCTGTCGGGTTTTACAAGAGATTCGTAAATATTAACAAGACGCTGGCGCGTCACAGAATCAGCCAGAGTCGGCTCAAGAGATGTCGGTTCCTGCGGATAAATCACGCGCAGATCGGTAATTCCATCCCCGGTTTCACGATCTGTTCCAAACAAAACACCCCTCGCGTAATTAACCAGAAAATCAGTTTCATTCTTAAAAAACAACTGGCTCGAAACCCACACAAACACCATCATAAAAATGGTGTAAAAAAAGATCTTGAGAACTCTGACGCCTGTTTTTTTCTTCACGGTTTCATTTTCCACGGGAATTTGGATTCAGAAAAATCCAGATATTATAGCACAAAAAAGCCTATATAAACAAGCTCCGGGCGAAAGCACGGGCGAAAGCAAAAACAGTTTCCTACATTTTCGACAAAACCTCCCTTACGCTCTTTTGCAGCTTGCTGTCCTCCAGCCTGTTCGCCAGCTCGAGCATTTTCTGATAAGTGGATCTGTGTTTTTTCGCATCGGTAACAGTTTTTACGCCGGAAACTGCACCTGCAAGCTTATTGTATTGCTTCGCGTAACACGCTTTTTTCATTTTTTCATCGCCGAGAGAAGTAAAAATAGCGAGCGCTTTGTCGATACTGTTGTTTTTATAATAAAAAATGCCTTCGTTACGCTTCACGGTCGAACCAAGTTCGTTATCCCCGCTTTTTCCCGCAAAATAACCGGCTTTTGAAAAATTATTTCTGTCCATAAAATAAATACACGCGTTTCGGTAAACGCTTTTCAGAGACTCCATGTCACCGGCTTTTGAAAAATAAAAAATCGCAGTCTCAAAATCATTGCCTTTAAGCGCACCAACCGCGAGATTTTTGTAGGCAATATTTAGATTTTTCACAACAAGCGTCTTCAGGCTGCTGATCGCGTAAGCCAGCTGCGCGCTTTTTACCATCACTCTCGGCGAAATAGCCTGCAGTTCCTCCCGGAAATCCGCAAGATCAAGCAGGTTTGTGGAAATAATTTCTGTCACCGGCAAAATCTGCGTATCATCCTTGTATTTCTGAAAAGTGCCGTTCGTGGCTTCAACGTCAATTCCCCTGAAATGCAGACACACATGCTCCGGCAAAAGTTTTATCTCAAGATCGCCGATATCAAATTTCAGCGAAAAAAGATAAATATACAAAGTCACAATCTGGTTACAGTCGCCCTCAAGCTTTTCCTCGGAAGGATTTCGCAGTAACTTGCCGAAACTCGCGGTTTTTATGTAATGGTAATAAAGCCCGGGTTTCAAAAACTGCATTATTTTATAAATATGCTGAATTTTTTCCTCATCGCCATGCGGAAAATCCAGGCCACGCGCTTCAAGTTCAGTTTTTATTTTCTGAATATCAATATTTTCGGTCCCTGCAAATTCGCCAAACTTCGCAACAATCGCTGCAGCGCTTTTATACATTTTTGCCCTCACGGATTTGGAAAGATATTTATAGCCCTTGTATTTCTTTTCCATCCATATATTCACAACAATCAGATTTTCCTGCATAAGCTTCAGAAGACCCTTCCTGATCGTCGCAATATTATCCGTAGATTTTATGTTTCTGAAAAATTTATTAACCCTCCGCTCAAAAGGATGAACATAAGAAGAAAAAAGTCCGAAAAACCATTTTAAAAATTTAGGCATAAATAAATTTTACTTCCTAAAATTATACCACAAAACACTGGTCAAAAACTACCCTCCAAATTCCTTCCGCAGTTCCACAAGCAGCGCACTGAAATCATCATCAGTCCACCCAGGATAATGTCTCTCACGATCAATATCAACCGAACGCCCCTCAGCCATAGCCTCAAAATCCCTAAAAATAAGACTAGTATCACAATAATTATATTCCGATAAAAGCATCCTAAGACCCTTGACAATACTGTCAAAATTATCCGGACGCCCATTTTCCTCGGGGCTTTTTGACAAAGACATAAAGTACTTTTACTTATCCCTTCTCAAAACAGCCAAAAACGCCTCCTGGGGAAGTTCAATCTTTCCAAATCTTTTCATCCTTTTCTTGCCAGCTTTCTGTTTTTTGAGAAGTTTATTTTTGCGGGTCACATCACCTCCGTAAAGCTTCGCGGTAACATCTTTTCTGTAAGCGGAAATCGTTTCTCTGGCAATAATTTTTCCGCCTATTGCAGCCTGAATCGGAATCACAAAATTTGCTTTCGGAATAATTTTCTTCAATTTCTCCGTGAGAGACCTTCCGATATAAAAAGCCGAATCCCTGAAAACAATAAGAGAAAGAGCATCAATTTTTTCCCCGGCCACAAGAATATCAAGTTTTACAAGGTCACCCTCGCGGTAATCAAGATGTTCGTAATTCATCGAGGCATAACCGCTACTCACACTCTTAAGCTGGTCGTAAAAATCTACAACTATAGACGCGAGCGGCATTTCGAAAGTCATGAGAACGCGGTTTTCATCAAGATACTGGACATTTTTGGAAAGCCCCCTGCCCTCTGAAGCAAGAGTCATGACAGCACCAACATAAGCTTTCGGCACAAGAATCTCAAGCCTCACCCAGGGCTCTTTTATAGCCACGACAGAGGCCGGTTCCGGAAGATCAGCGGGATTTGAAACATGGACATCTTCCCCTCCATTCACAACAGCAATATAAGAAACGGACGGCGCGGTAACAATAAGATCAAGATCGTACTCGCGTTCAAGCCTTTCCTGTACAATTTCCATATGTAAAAGCCCCAGAAATCCGCACCTGAAACCATGTCCCAGTGCCCCGGAATGCTCCGGCTGAAACGAAAGAGAACTGTCGTTCATCTGAAGTTTCTCGAGAGCGTCCCTGAGCAAAGGATAATCGTCCGAATCGGTGCAAAAAATACTTGCAAACACAAAAGGTTTAACAACATGATAGCCCGCCAGCGGCTTTGCGTGTTCAAGCGACATTCTCGTGTTTCCGGCTTTCCACACAGTATCACCCACCCTGGCATCCCTGACGCCTTTAAAGCCCGTGACGACATACCCGACCTCACCGGCGTGGAGAATTCCACACGAAACATATTTCGGCTTAAAATAGCCCACTTCAATCACCTCAATCTTCTTTTTCGTGTTAAGAAAATAAACACTCTCCCCTCTTTTTACAGAACCGGAAATTAGCTTCACGTAAGCCACAACACCTTTGTAGGTATCGTATACGGAATCAAAAACAAGAGCCTTGAGCTCCTCATCATCGGTGGCCTCCGGAGGAGGAGGAACTTTTTCAACCACCATTTTTAAAACCTCCTCAACGTTAGTGCCTTCTTTTGCCGAAACCGCAATTATGTCCTCAGGCTTAATCCCCAGAACATCGACAAGCTCTTTTGATCTTTTTTCCACATCCGCGGCAGGAAGATCAATCTTATTAAGAACGGGAATGATTTCAAGATTGTGATCAAGTGCCATGTAACAATTGGCAAGAGTCTGCGCTTCAATCCCCTGCGTGGCGTCTACGACCAGAATCGCGCCCTCGCATGCCGCCAGACTCCGTGAAACTTCATAGGAAAAATCCACATGTCCGGGGGTATCTATAAGATTCAAAATATATTTTTCCCCATTATATTCCCAATCCATTCTGACAGGCTGAAGTTTTATCGTAATTCCCCTTTCCTGTTCCAGATCCATCGTATCAAGAAGCTGGCCGTGCTTCATATCCCTCTTCTCCACAGTTTTCGTAATCTCAAGAAACCTGTCGGCAAGAGTCGATTTACCGTGATCTATATGAGCGATGATACAAAAATTTCTTATATTTTCGAGACCCATTATGGAAAAAATTAGTCGGCCGGTATTCTAACAAAAATGAGCGTTTGATAACAGGGATATTGATAAAAACACCGTTTTATGCTAGAATTAGAGGAAACAAATTGAAAAACAAACACAAAAATGCAGTACAAAGTACCGCAGGACGTACAGAGAGAAGACACAATTATCGGCCCTATAACCCTTAAACAGCTTATAATTCTGGGTATCGGCGGAGGAATTGCGTATGGAATATACGTGAGTCTTGCAACGACATACTTTATAGAAATATGGCTTCCACCGGTGGGACTTGTAACGGCACTGACTCTTGCTTTTGCGTTTCTGAAAATACATAACCTGCCGTTTCACGTTTTTCTCATGAATTTTATCGAATATCACGTACTTCCGAGAAAAAGGATATGGGTACAGGAAACAGGCACGCCGTTCATCTCCTCAATTCAAAAAGAAATGGATAAACGCGCGGCAGAAGCAAGACCGGAGAAAGAACAAAAATCCACAAAAAGTATTGAAGAATTAACAAAAGTACTCGACACATACGGCGAAAAAGAACTTCCAAAAGATGAAAAACATGAAGAACTTAAAAAATTAATAAATCAAAATTATAAAGAATAACTATGGGACTACTTGATTTTATCGCACCAGGCAAAAAGAACAGATCAAATCCTGAGGCAAGCACGCAGGCACACTTAAGAATCGGTGAAATCCGCGACAATACACTCGTGCTTAAAAACGGCGGCATGAGAGCCGTACTAAAAACAACAAGCATAAATTTCAACCTAAAATCGGAACAGGAGCAGGAGGCGATAATAAGAGGATATCAGGGATTTTTGAATTCGCTGGAATTTCCGATCCAGATCTTGGTCAAATCCAAAAAACTCGACATCGACGACTACATAGATGAAGTAAAAAAACTTGGCGACAATCAGCAAAACAAACTTTTAAAAGAACAGACATACGAATACGCCCAGTACGTAAAAAGACTCGTGGAATACGCGGACATAATGGAAAAAGAATTTTTTGTAATAATTCCATACGATCCGGGCAGAACACAGGGAATGAATTTCATGCAGGCGTTTTTTCAGAGACTGTCACCAAAAGATTCATACGCCGATATAAAAAGACGACATGCCGAATTTAACAACCTCAAAAAAGGCTTAACCCAGAGAATAAACATAGTTAAGTCAGGACTTGAAAATTGCGGACTTAAAGCTGAGCAGTTAGGCACGCAGGGACTGATAGAGCTCTTCTATGAAAGCTACAATCCTCTGATTTCAAGAAGCGCAAAACTAAAAGACGTAGATAAGCTCAGTCTCGAAACAGACGAAGAACAACCTGAATAAAATCGGGACACAATAAAAGCCATTATCTTGGCAGCGTCCTACTTTCCCACGGCGAACCGTAGTAACATTGGCGAAGATGGGCTTAACTGCTGTGTTCGGGATGGGAACAGGTGTACCCCCATCTCAATAACTGCCAAGATAATAGCTTCTATTGCGATTTCTTTCACTAATCACTAGTTGAAATAAAGATTCTCTATATATAAAAATAAGTCAATGACCTATTAGTACTGCTCGACTGAATCCGTTGCCGGACTTACATCTGCAGCCTATCAACCCTGTAGTCTTCAGGGAGGTTCATGGGGATATTTAATCTTAGGAGTGGCTTCCCACTTAGATGCTTTCAGCGGTTATCCACCCGAACATAGCTACTCTGCGATGCGCCTGACGGCACAACAGATACACTTAGAGGTTCGTCCACCCCGGTCCTCTCGTACTAGGGGCAGCATCCTTCAAATATCCTACGATCATGGAAGATAGAGACCGAACTGTCTCACGACGTTCTGAACCCAGCTCGCGTACCCTTTTAATTGGCGAACAGCCAAACCCTTGGGACCTTCTCCAGCCCCAGGATAGGACGAGCCGACATCGAGGTGCCAAACAGATCCGTCGATGTGAACTCTTGGGATCTATAAGCCTGTTATCCCCAGGGTAGCTTTTATCCGTTGAGCGATAGCCAACCCACGTTGAACTATCGGATCACTAACACCTGCTTTCGCACCTGCTCGACTTGTAGGTCTTGCAGTTAAGCTCCCTTATGCGTTTACACTATCGCGCTGATTTCCATCCAGCGCTAGGGAACCTTTGCGCGCCTCCGTTACTCTTTAGGAGGCGACCGCCCCAGTCAAACTACCCACCTAACAATGTCCTTCATACTGGATTAACAGCAGAAGTTAGATCCTAAGCATAGCAGGGGTGGTATCTCAAGGGTGACTCCACCCGGCCCAAAGGCCAGGCTTCGTAGTCTCCCACCTATCCTGCGCGAGCTATGCCCAGAAACAATGTCAAGCTATAGTAAAGCTCCATGGGGTCTTTTCGTCTTTCCACGATTAACTGGCATTTTTACCAGTTCTGTAATTTCACCGAGTCTACTGCCGAGACAGTTTCCATATCATTACGCCATTCGTGCGGGTCGGAACTTACCCGACAAGGAATTTCGCTACCTTAGGACCGTTATAGTTACGGCCGCCGTTCACCAGGGCTTAGATTCAGAGCGTGAACCCCTCCTCGTAACCTTCTGGCACTGGGCAGGCGTCAGCCCCTATACATAGTCTTACGACTTAGCAGAGACCTGTGTTTTTGGTAAACAGTTGCATGGAATCTTTAGCTGCGGCCCCGCTGAGCGGGGCAAGGTTTATCCCGAAGTTACACCTGCTGTTTTGCCGAGTTCCTTAGCAGTAGTTTTCTCGATCACCTTGGTCTACTCGACCTACCCACCAGCGTTGGTTTGCGGTACGGTAACTTAGCTTTCTCGCTACAGAGGTTTTTCTTGTCAGCTGAAATCTCCGGAATCACTTCCGCAAAGCGAAAGTATTTTGCATAACTGCTCGTAAATCTCGACGGATTTACCTATCAAGACATAAACTAACAGCTTGCACGTGAATTCATTAACACGCTCCAGATATCCAACCGCGTTACCCCTGAGCTAGCGCCACTTTCAGTCCATGAAAATCTTTAATCTTCCCCAGCGCAAGCGCCGGGTTCAAAAAAAGATAATCATTTCCCTCCAGTATTGCTTTGGCGAAAACTAAGTTGTACAGGAATATTAACCTGTTGTCCATCGACTACGCCTTTCGGCCTCGCCTTAGGACCGACTAACCCCAAGCCGATTAACGTTGCTTGGGAAACCTTGGGTTTTCGGTGGTCCGATTTTTCATCGGACTTACGTTACTTATGCCAACATTTTCACTTCCTGCCGCTCCACCCGACCTTACGGACGGACTTCGACGCAGACAGGAACGCTCTTCTACCGCCCCGCCTTTCGGCGGGGCCCGCATCTTCGGTTAAAGCTTTGAGCCCCGTTATATCTTCGGCGCAAGACCACATAGACCAGTGAGCTGTTACGCACTCTTTAAAGGAATGGCTGCTTCTAAGCCAACCTCCTTGCTTTCTACGCAATCTCACATCCTTTCCCACTTAAGCTTTATTTGGGACCTTAGATGGCGATCTGGGCTGTTACCCTTTTGACTATGGCACTTAGCTGTCACAGTCTGACTCCCGCGAAAATCACAGTAGTATTCGAAGTTTATCTAGGTTTGGTAGACTTATTTCGTCCCCTAGCCTAAACAGAGCTCTACCCCTACTGCTATATCGACGAGGCTAGCCCTAAAGCTATTTCGAAGAGAACCAGCTATCTCCGGGTTCGATAGGAATTTCACCACTACCCACAATTCATCCACCCCTTTTGCAACAGAGGTTGGTGCGGCCCTCCACTCCGATTTATCAGAGCTTCAGCCTGACCATGGGTAGCTCACCCGGTTTCGGGTCTAGTGCACGACATATGCGGGTTATTCACCCTCGCTTTCACTATGGCTTCGGGTATTACTCCCTTAACCAAACGCCGTACAGCTAACTCGTTGGCCCGTTCTACAAAAAGTACGCCGTCAGCCCGCCGAAGCGGACCTCCGACTCTTTATAAGCATAAAGTTTCAGATACTATTTCATTCCCCTCACCGGGGTGCTTTTCACCTTTCCCTCACGGTACTTGTACACTATAGATCTCCAGATCTGTTTAGCCTTGGAAAGTGGTCTTCCCAGATTCAGGCCGGATTACACGTGTCCGACCCTACTCAGGAACACTCTAGAACTTTACCCTATTTTCGCCGACGGGACTATTACCCTCTATGGTCACTCTTTCCAGAAGTGTTTGGCTAATAGAAATATTGTTCATGTTGAGGTCCTACAACCCTCCACCCGCGTACGGGGGAGTTTGGGCTTTTCCCTCTTCGCTCGCCACTACTAAGGGAATCTCTATTGATTTATTTTCCCTAGCTACTTAGATGTTTCAGTTCACTAGGTGTCCTCGATCCGACTATTTATTTGCCGGACCGTCTCCGACCATAATGTCGAAGGGGTTCCCCCATTCGGAAATCTCCGGGTCAAAGTTTGCTTAGCAACTCACCGAAGCTTATCGCAGCTAGCTACGTCCTTCATCGGAATCTGGAGCCGAGGCATCCACTTTATGCTTTTAAGTAACTTATATTTATTATTAATTTTAGAGAACCAATTACTTCAACCAGTAATTGGTAAAAGAAATTACAATTATCATCTCCTGATTTTCAAAGAACAAAAAAGGTGTGCATCGCTACACACCCTCAAACCTAATGAAAATCGAGAGACGGATCAGGTCGTCAGGCTTAAGGCTATATAGCGATTTTTGCGCATAGAATAAACAAAAAGTCGTTATCTACAGTTACGCCAGAAAATTATATTTAAACGACCCCCAAAAGTCAATAGATTAATTTAGGCAGTTTTTCTCATTTCCTCCTTCCTCCATCCACCATTTTCCGGAATCAAAACTGTCGTTCCGTAAGCTATACATCCACCCTTCTTTCCTTCTTCTTCCGCCCCAGCTCTTTTGGCAACATACATACGCTTATCGGCCTCGTCCTTAACCCCTTCCAGAATTTTTTCAATCTCAGCAGATGAAATTTTTCGTTCCACAGCCCCATTAATTTTACCTGTAGCCGAAGCCCCTATAGTAACAGAAAACGGAACACTCACCTTCTGCCCTTCTTCAACCTCGATTTCTATAGGATTATTCATTACATGTTCAGAAATTCTCTTGGCAAATTCGACTACGCCATCCAACTCCGTATTGGGACAAAGCACAACAAACTCATCTCCTCCATACCTTCCAATCACATCGGAATCACGAACCACCTCCTTGATAAGACTCGAAAGTCTTCTCAAAGCCTCATCCCCCACCGCATGACCGTATTCATCATTAATAGATTTAAATCTGTCGATATCAACAAAAAGAAATGAAAGATGATTACCTTCACGCAATAATTGGGCATACTCCTGTTCGAATTGCTTACAAAAAGCCTTTCTGGTCAACATACCGGTCAGCCCGTCATGTATAGCGTCCGACCTAGCCGCCTCAGCCATGCAACGCTCCCTTATCAAGGACTTCAAAATCATCTGAACTACCTCTAATGAAGCTGGTTCTCCTGCAAGCTCGGCAAGATCTTCAGTCGCCTGAGAAACAATATTCTCAGACAACTCGGCAAAAAATACGTTTTTAGTACGCCTACCCTTAAAACGCGACAAAATCTTCGCCCTCACGTCAGGATTCTCCCCTAAAAACTTGAGAAGCATCTCCTGTACTCTCCCTGGCCGAAAAATAGCCTCAGCTTTCGGGGACAAAGTAAGCACCACACGCTTTCTCACGGCCTCCTGTCGCGCTTCAATCTGTTCAACAGTCTTCTCTCCACTAGTTTCGGGAATTTCTGGAACAGAAGCAATTTCCACCTCTCTCCCAACTTTATCAGACCCATTTTTTTCATCCGGTTCAGCCGCCATAAGTCAAATATTTTATTATAAATATATTAGTATATAATACAATATTTTAGCTAAAAGATCAACCCTGACGGGCCCCAACGCCTCATTCCGATCTAGAAGAATCCGCCAAGCACGGACCGCAAAATCGCCTGCAAAGTTCCGGCCCAATACATCAGCGAAAATATGAAGGTTAAA
Organism: Candidatus Peregrinibacteria bacterium; assembly: GCA_043810515.1. Lineage (GTDB taxonomy): Bacteria > Patescibacteriota > Gracilibacteria > UBA1369 > LOWO2-01-FULL-3 > WJKQ01. The sequence continues at coordinate 4,924 of JBDRNZ010000009.1, read as the reverse complement.
AGTGCGATAATAACAATCAGAGTATTTGTTCCACCAACCCCAAAAACCCGCTCAGCAAAAGCAATATCTCCGGTAAAGCCCTTTATCTTACTCCTGTACTTCAGGATCAATATCGCAACCGCGAACCCTATTATAAAAACTAAAAATCTAGGCATAAATTAACGTTTAGCATACATTTGGCTTCCTCCAACCTGCGAAGCATAAGCATAAAGTGACATATTTTTGCCGGGAACATCAAAGGACTTCGCCATCTTTATCGCATCCGGCGAAGTAAGCATGGCAATAGCCTGCGGCAAAGGAATTCTCAAGTCAAAATGCATAGGATCGGCCTTACCGTCTTTTCTGGTTTTGTAAAAATACATGCCCCATTTAAATCCCATTTTCTGCAGTTCATTCACAAAAGCTATAGGAAGATTCCAGCTCATTTTGGAAAGAGGGTTCAACCAGTTCTGCTGGGCATCGAAATCAGCCGCGAGACCCATCCCATGAAAACCCGGTTTATTCGCAGTTGTAGAAATGGTATTGAACCTGAGATTCATGCCCATTTCCTTACATCTGTATTCAAGTTCCCGGAGCATACATGCCAGAATGATATTCGGTCTTTTCACCGTTGTCCCGAAAACTTCAAGCCTCGGCAGAGTCCACCCTTTTCCGGGCGGAGACCCGACCATTTCCTTATAATAAGGCAGTACCTGACTTTGCTTCATAATGGGCAAATTCCGGTCTTTCTGAGCCATTTCCCCAGGGACATCTGTCCGTTTGATTCTCTGATAATAATCAGGAGAATATTTTCCGGATTTAAATTCGTATTGCCTGATTTTAGGACCTTTATATTCCTTAGGCTCATACTTATATGAAAGATAATCGGTTTTGTATGAATCTTTTCCGGCAGTTCTTGCTTCATCCTCTTTTTTAATTGCAGAAATATTTATTTCCCCACTCTTCAAAATTCTGAATCTGTCGCCGGTAAATGTTGAAACGTATTCCCCTGTTTCATCATCAAGAAATCCCAACCTTCCAATATGCATTCCCTTTTCAACAACACCTCTCGTAGCCTTTATCATTCTGCCATCCTTTTCAACCAAAATTTCCTTAATCTCAGGATCAAGCAATATATCGCCAAGCCCCACATTCATTTCATGAGATAATCCCTTTCTGTCACTTCCCAGCCGAGCATAATCAAGGGTATACCATTCGTTGTCATAATCGTTCGTATAAACCCTTATGCGTCTTGCGGTCTCCTCTTTTAAATTTGCGATCTGCTCCTGATCGGTCTCTTTATCCCCTCTCTCCTTTAAAACTCTAGGATTAAATCTGATATCCTCAATAAGCAAAGATTGGATTTTTTTAACATCCTTTCCCACGGTAGATTTATCTATATTTTTCACCATGTCCAGAAATTTTCCATGCAACTCACCAGGGACGTCAACCTTTTCGGTTGCACCGGATACCTCAGCGCCTTCCTGAAGACCGGCAGCTATATCAGCCGCAGCCTCAGTTCTACGCGCGGAAGCGGCAGGAGCAATATCCTTGGCAGAAGATTCCACATTCCCCATAAAAGGACCAACATATCTCTGCGCAACAGCGCGATGGGAAATACCGCTTGCGTCATACACATTCACCTTACCGTCTCTACTTTGAAAATGCCCGCGTGCAACCTGTCTCAAGCCAAGGACCTGCACGATTTTCATCGCATTCTCGCCGGTTTTCTCCTGTCCCCTTCCCGATTGAAAAGCAACATTCAGCCTTCCGCCCCTCTTTGCGAATTCAATAAGCGTTGCCGGATTCCAGAAAGTGGCATCAAGCAGGGATACTGTGGAAATTTTATCAGAAGCCCCGCCTTCATTGAGAATTGACTGAGCTGCAGAACCTCCCCTGCTGTGTCCGATAAAATGCAGATTTGATATTTTTCCGACCTTGCTTTCAATTCCCCTCATCAGATTGTCAAATACTCCGGCAGGTTTTAGTTTTGAATATCTTTCCTCTTTATTTCTATTGATAGAGGATTTGTCGCCCTCAATAATCACAAAAGCACTTTTATCCCCCCTGCTCCACTTTTCCTCGGCGCTTTTCAGGAGAGGTTTTGTTTTAAGAGCCCGCTCGATAGTCATTGTGTCTCCGGGAAAATAAATATCCACATTTCCGTTAAAATCTTTTGGAACAACGGAAAAGACACGAAATCCGGTAGCCGCATCAACAAAAGTTTCCTCTCTTTTTTCAGGTTCAAGAAGCCCTTCCCCAACCTCCACTCCGACACCCTGTCGCTCTTTCTTATACTTCTCCACACCTTCAGCAACAGGCACAACTTCAACTCTTTGTTTTGAAGAATCCGAACCCATTTTTTGTTTTAATTTTTCCTCATATTTTACCACAAAAACGCTCATTTAACAATGAGTTCAGGCAAAGAATAGAAATCCCTGGTGGGCGATCGTGGACTTGAACCACGGACCTCGTCGTTATCAGCGACGCGCTCTAACCACCTGAGCTAATCGCCCAAAAGATTCGCAAAAACAAAGTTACTTTAATATACAAATTGAGTCAATTTATTTTTTCACGTACAGATAGACACCATCACTTGTCTTGTCAGGCTCGACATTTTTCATTTTGAATTCATTCGAAATAACCCTCGCACCAGGCTTCAGTAAAGGCCAGATTTTCCGTTCAAATTCCTTCATCGTACTTTCAAGAAAAAAGCAGATCAAAGCGTCCGCATCGGAAAAATCCTTTTTCCAGAAATTTCCGAATTTTATAATCTCTTTTCCGCGCCCAATCATAGTTTTGATTTTTGCGAAAAAATAAGTCGGGATTGAAAATTCATAACCAACCGCCATTTTTACATCTTTCAGCGCAACTTCCCTGATAACTCTACCATCGCCGCAGCCGAGATCATAAACGCTGTCGTTTCCGCCAAAATTTCCAAGCTCGATAATCGCGGCAATTCTCTTTTTGCTTGTGGGAATGAATGGCGCGCCGAAAAGCATTGAATAAATCCCCGGAAAAACCACCGCCGCCAAAATAACAGTGGAAAACAGCGAAACCCAAGTGGACTTGAAATACAAGACCAAAATCGCTGCCAAAAATGAAAGAATGAGTTCAAACATAATTTTGGTGGAGCTGGAGGGAGTCGAACCCTCTACCTCCTCGGTGCAAACGAGGCGCTCTAGCCAAGTGAGCTACAGCCCCATTTTTCAAAGAAAAAACTGGAGATATTAACATCCAGAATGCAATAGAGAATCTTAGCGTTTTCTTTTCAACCAGAGGCTGAAAAGAAAACTCGACCATAAGGAGTTATCAATCCTTATGAGTGCTTAAGCGACCCATAAGAATTTTATCCTTTAGTGCTCCAGAAAAGGAGATGATCCATCCGCAGGTTCTCCTACGGATACCTTGTTACGACTTCACTCCAATCAGTGGTTTCACCTTAGGACCGAGCTCGAAAGCTAACGGTACTTCGGGTGCCCCCACCTTTCATAGTGTGACGGGCGGTGAGTACAAGACCCAGGAACATATTCACCGCGCCATTGCTGATCCGCGGTTACTAGCGATTCCAACTTCATGAGGGCGAGTTGCAGCCCTCAATCCGAACTAAGACTGGTTTTGGGGATTGGCTCAGTTTTACAACTTTGCTACCCATTGTACCAGCCATTGTAGCACCTGTGCAGCCCTGGGCATAAGGGCCATGCTGATTTGACGTCATCCATACCTTCCTCCGACTTTGAATCGGCAGTCTCCTGTGAAAAAACAACACAGGACATGGGTTGCGCTCGTTTACGGACTTAACCGAACACCTCAAGGCACGAGCTGACGACAACCATGCAGCACCTGTCACTAGGTTCCATAAGGCACTTCCGCATTTCTGCAGAATCCCTAGGATGTCAAGCCCAGGTAAGGTTCCTCGCTCATTATCGAATTAAGCCAGGTGCTCCACCGCTTGTGTGGGTCCCCGTCTATTCCTTTGAGTTTTAATCTTGCGACCGTACTTCCCAGGCGGGATACTTAATGCGTTAGCGTCGGCACTGAAAGGGTCGAGCCCTCCAACACCTAGTATCCATAGTTTACGGCGTGGACTACCGGGGTATCTAATCCCGTTTGCTCCCCACGCTTTCGTCCATGAGCGTCAGTATTTCCCCAGCATGCTGCCTTCGCTTTTGGTGTTCTTCTGTGTATCTACGGATTTTACCCCTACACACAGAATTCCACATGCCTCTGGAAAACTCTAGCAAATTAGTTTCGAATACGGCCTTGAAGTTGGGCTTCAAGATTTAATATTCGACTTAATTCGCCGCCTGCGGACGCTTTACGCCCAATGATTCCGGGTAACGCTTGCACCCTACGTATTACCGCGGCTGCTGGCACGTAGTTAGCCGGTGCTTATTCCTAAGGTACCGTCAGAATTCTTCCCTCAGAAAAGAACTTTACAATCTTTCGACCTTCATCGTTCACGCGGTATTGCTCCGTCAGGCTTTCGCCCATTGCGGAAGATTCCTTACTGCTGCCTCCCGTAGGAGTATGGGCCGTGTCTCAGTCCCATCGTGGCTGATCATCCTCTCAGACCAGCTAAACGTCATAGCCTTGGTAAGCCATTACCTCACCAACAAGCTGATACTACGCAGGCCCCTCCTAAACCGATAAATCTTTACCCCGTAGGGACTATCCGGTATTAATCCACTTTTCAGTGGGCTATCCCTGAGTTTAGGGCAGGTTCCAACGCGTTACTCACTCGTCCGCCGCTCCCTGCACTCTACCTACAACCCCAAAAGGTTATAAACAAAGTGCAGGGCGCTCGACTTGCATGTATTATACACACCGCCAGCGTTAATCCTGAGCCAGGATCAAACTCTTCATTGAAAAGATTTGACTCTTTGTGCTCAGCATAAAATGCTGAGAAAAACTTTAATTAGAATAAACAGTTTCTCTATTATAA
>JBDRNZ010000008.1:0-16489 GCA_043810515.1 Candidatus Peregrinibacteria bacterium | reverse complement strand
TTTCGGCGCAAGCCATCTAACATTATCATATCTCCTGAACCATGTCATTTGGCGTTTGGCGTAGTTTCGCGTGTTTTTTTTCAATATTTCCAGGCATTCGGGAAGGGTGAGGTTTCCTTTTATATAAGGGATTATTTCCTTGACGCCGAGTGACGACATTGCCGGCAAAGCCGCGTCATATTTTTTTACCAGAAGTTTTTTCACCTCTTCAATAAGGCCTTTTTTGACTTGCTTTCCAATGCGGGCGTCAATTGCCGCGTAAAGTTCTTCACGGGGACGGTCTATTCCAATCATAAACGTATCAAAAGGGGTCGCGGGAAGTTTTTCGGATTTTTTGTCTTTGGAGAATTTATGAACTTCAATCGCTCTTATGACGTATCTGAGATTGTTCTGGTGAATACGTGCGGCGGCTTCCGGGTCGAGACGGGCGAGAAGGTCGTGAACAGACTTTTTTCCTTTTTTTTCAGCCTGAATCGAAAGTTTCGCGCGTAAGTCCGTGTTGGGCGGTATGCGCGGGACATTATATCCTTCTGTAATTGCGCTTATGTAAAGCCCCGTTCCGCCGACAAGCATCGGAATATGTTTTTTTTTGTAAATTTCATTAATTATTTTGATGGCCGCTTCCTTGTATTCGGCCAGAGTTATGGTTTTGTCAGGCGTTGTTATGCCAATCATGTGATGCGGGATTCCGTGCATTTCTTTTTTAAAAACGGCTTCCGTTCCGATTTCCATTCCTTTGTATATCTGGCGGGAATCGGTCGAAATTACCTCTCCGTTTATCTCATGCGCGAGGGCAAGCGAAAGTGAGGTTTTTCCCGAAGCAGTCGGGCCGAGAATAACTATCAGCGGTTTATTGGCAGTTTTTATGAATTTTTTGATTTCCTCCATGATATTCATGCTTGTTAATCTACTTTATGGGAATAAAAATTGAAAGCGTTTTATTGACCTTTTGGCTGATTTTTGCTATAATATACAAAGAAAAATAAAAACAAAATTATGGAAAAACCAAATCCTGAAAAATTTATTCCAAAAGGGGAAGCTCCTAAGGCTTTCGATGCTTCAGAAATAGCAAAACGAAGAGGAGAACAGTTTGGACCGGCTGAAGAGCTTTTGGAAGAAGCTCCCAGTTTTACAGCCGTTCGTTATTTTGAATCGGGGTCTGTCAAGCCGCCAAAAGAAAAAATTCCTCCGTCAAAAGAAGGCAAAATTCGCACTTATACAGGTTCTGCCGACGGAAAAGCGGTGAATCTTTACGCTAAAAGGGAAAATGACGTAGCCTACGAAGAAAAAGGTGAAAAAGTAAAGTGGTATAAGGCCATGCAAAAAGACGCGGATTTACTTTGCCAACTTATGGCCGAAGGATCTGTCGACATAAAAGGCGCTAAAAAAGGTTCCAGGAAATTTAACAGACTGCAGGAGGTTTTGACCACAATTGCTTCTCAAAACGGAGGAAAAGTTGAAACTGACCGAGAATGGGCAAAAATGCTTGTGGATTTAAGGTCAAACGGATTTTCTTATGATGAGTTATCGGCTTATGATGGCCCTTTAAATGTCCTTATTGCGTTTCAAAGAGCCCTATCAGGTGAACGTGAAAAAGGCATAACGCTCAAAGATTTTAGTGGCCAGAATCCACGTTTAAAGACTATTTCGCTTGTTGCTTCAAAAGCTGAGGGAGAAAAATACCGCGCCCTTTATGTTCTTGATGAGGACGCTTCCCAGCCGTTAGTCGCTCAGAATGCGGAAAAATAGTTTTGACTTTTCAAAACTTTTAGTTTAGATTGCCTCCGTCATAGACAGCAGGCAAGGAAGTTTTTCGTTCAAATAAGACCTGCCGAGACTAAATACAGGATAAAAATGCTTTATTTTGTCCCGATGTCCATGACTACGATCGGGATTTTTTAAAAATTATAAAAATGACTGTAACAAAAGAACAAAAAGGTGAAATTCTGAAAAAACTAACTGACAGTATGAAGAATGCCAAATCGGTGGTTTTTGCCGATTATCAGGGGCTTACGGTAAAAGACATCAAGAAACTGCGCGCCATGCTGGCTGAGGCCGGAGCGGATTTTACGGTTGCAAAGAAGACTCTTATAAAACTTGCAGCTAAGGAAGCGGGTTACGGCGAGGATATTCCAGATGAAATTCTCGAAGGGCCTATCGGCGCGGCTTTTAGTATGGAAGACGAGGTCGCTGCGGCAAATCTGCTGTATAAATTCAGCAAAGGAAATAATAATCTAAAACTGAGAGGCGCACTATTTGAGGGACGCGTTCTTTCCGTGGCTGAGACGAAAACGCTTGCTCTATTGCCGGGACGTGACGAGCTTATCGCAAAATTTGTGTATCTTCTCAAGTCACCACTCAGCGGCTTTCATGGCGTTCTCAATAATACTATTTCCGGCTTTGTCCGTGTTCTTAATGCGATTAGCGAAAAACAGGGACAGGCTGCGTAATTTTTTATATCTATAACCCTTATAAATCATGTCTGAAGAAGGAAAAACTGGAGAGCTCAGTCAAAATGCTCAAAAAATCATGGAAATGGTTGAAGGTCTGCCGGTTCTTGAGCTGGCTAATCTTGTAAAAGCGCTGGAGGAAAAATTCGGCGTATCAGCTGCCGCTCCTATGATGATGGCTGCAGCCGGAGGAGCCGCTGCCGGCGGTGAAGCTGCCGCAGAAGAAAGCGGAAAGAAGAACGTTGTCCTTGCATCAGCAGGCGGACAAAAAATCGCCGTTATAAAAGCTGTGAGAGAAATTACGGGTCTGGGCCTTAAAGAGGCAAAAGATCTTGTAGACGGCGCACCAAAGCCTGTAAAGGAAGGTGTTGAAGCCGAGGAAGCCGCTGAAATCAAGAAAAAGCTTGAAGAAGCGGGTGCTACTGTTGAATTGCAGTAGGCTAAAAACCGCAAATATTAACACCTGTGTTTTTGAAAACAAAGCACAGGTGTTTTTTTATGTGACTTTAAGCCCTTTACCCTTTACGCAGAGGCTAAAATCTGATAAAATATCTAGATAAAAATAAAAATAAAAATATGCCTGAAGCGGCAAAAACAATTCCGGCGACCCCGATCAATCCTCTGGACGTAAAAGCTAGCGCTTCTACCGAAAAGGAATCCGGAGTAATAGAAAATATCGTATCCACCGAAACGTCCAAAGGCGAGGAAAGGATTCTTGAAGAGGCCCCCGAATTAGATGTTTCTCTTTTGAGAGAGATCGCTCCTCCAAAAAGCCTTTTGCTCCTTGTTTTGAAGGTTGTTTTCGGCGTTTTGGTGGCAGCCGGAGCTTCGGCTATTTTGTTTTTCACATCGCAGCTCACGACTACTTTTGATTTTCTTGCTTCAAAATTCGGCATACCAAATATTTCAAAAGAGCTTGCTTCAAGCAATTCCGAGATAACGTCACTCCAGACGGATCTGAACCTGAGCAGGTATCTTCAGATAAAGGGAGATCTTGACCGCTTGAGTTTTTATGGGGATTCATATGTCCGGGACTATGAGGTCGCGAACAGTCAGACCTCTGAAAATACCGATAAAAAGGCGGCTGTAGATGATCTTGCGGTTTTGCGAGACCAGCTTCGTGAAATTTTTATGGCGGTGAAGGATAATGCTGTCTTGGATATTTCCGCGCCGCTGGTCGACAAAGAGATCGCGGACGAAGCGGCCCTGACAACCCTTTTTGAACAGGAGCTCGTTTCAAAACTAACCGAAAAGTCCACTGAACTCGCAGACAGTTCGGATCCACAGGCAAAAAGGGATTATAAAAATTACAGACAGACAATAAATCTGGTTGGAAATTCGGCACTGCGCAATCTTGTGGTACAGACCGATTTTGATTCACTTTCAGACAAAGATCTTTATATATTTATCAAAAGCCTGAACGCAGTTATCGTTAATGACTTGAGCATTATTCAGAAAATAAAGGACATGAGAATAAAATGGTCCGATATTATCAATGAAATTGATTTGCGGACAATGGCCGTTGATTCGTATTACAGTGAAAATTATTATGACGAAATCGGCGGAATTCGCTATGTGAGCTATGATTTCGATAGCGCAAACCAGAGTATTTCAATAGTCGGCGAGACAAAAAGGTTCGACACAAACAACTTTACGATGATCGCGAATCTGATCGACGAGCTTAATTCTTCTTCACTTTTTAAGAATGCCGAAATGAAATCTTTTTCAAAGTCCGGCTCTACGGACACGGGTTACACGGCTTCTTTAAAACTTTCTTTGGACCTTGAACCGGACGATACGAAAATTAATTAAAAAATTATGGAGAGCAATTTATCTTACGAAATACAGAAACACAGGCAAAAAATGCACATAAAAGTGTATGGAATTCTTATCCTGATTGTTATTGTGAGCCTGGGATTTTATGCGTACCAAAACTGGAAAGAATACACGCTTGAGAAACAGGCCGTTTCGGTCAACAAGGAACTTATAAGCGTTTTGCGCGATAAATCTTCCAACGAAAAATCACAGTATGATTCACAAAAGAAAGAATTTGACGATATGCGTAAAGATATAGAGACGAAACTTGCCTATATTTTTCCCTCAAATGATGATTATACAACTCTTACGCGACAACTTGATTCCGCGGAGGAGGATTTATCCAGAAAAAACAGTCCTTTCGAGATTTCAAATATCGATTACCAGGACGTTACCGATAATGAAAATTATTCGATTCTTCCTTTCAGAATGAACATAAGAAGTTCGCGGGAAAATTTCACAAAATTTCTGCATCTGATAGAAACTTCCGGAGCTCTTGATGAAAAGGTGAGACTGATGGATATTTCCTCGATAAGAATAAATTTTGAAAATCCGGGAGAGGAGGAGACCGCGAATGAAATTATTAATTTTACTGTTCAGATAAACGCATATTTCCAAAAATAAAGTGGATAATAATACAACACCACAACCAGCGCCTCAGGTACCTCCGCAGCCTCTTCAGGCTCAGCAACCCGTGCAGACTCCCGTGCAACCGGCACAGGCTCCCGTGCAACCCGTGCAGGCTCAGCAACCGGCTGAGCAAACGGCGCCGGCAAGTCCCGCCGATGACGATAAACTGAAGCAATTGCAGGATAGTATTCTGGCTGCGAATATTCCGCAGATGGTGATGATTTCCATAAGCTACGCTCTGGAATTAAGAGCCAGTGATATTCATATCGAGCCTCTGGAAAATCATGTAAGAATCCGATACCGTGTTGACGGTGTTTTGCGTCATGTTGTCGAATATCCAACAAATCTTCATCCGGCTATCGTTTCGAGAATAAAAATCATGTCGAATCTTAAAATTGATGAACAGCGTATTCCTCAGGACGGACGCGCTGATGTGACAACAAAAGACGGACGCGAGATGGATCTTCGTGTTTCGACTCTTCCAACCGTGAACGGGGAAAAAGTCGTGATGCGTATTCAGGATAAATCCAGAAAAATTCCGGATCTTCTCGAGCTTGGGCTGTCAGGTATAAGTCTGAAAAATATCGAGGAGGCGCTAAAACTGCCGAACGGTATAATGATAAATACAGGTCCTACAGGATCAGGAAAAACAACAACTCTTTATTCGTGCCTTGTGAGGCTCAATACCGAGGATGTAAATATTTTGACAATTGAGGATCCGGTTGAAATCCAGCTCGACGGGCTTAACCAGAGTCAGGTTCATCATGACATAGATTATAATTTCGCAACCGGAATGAGGTCGGCCCTGCGTCAGGATCCGGACATCATAATGGTGGGTGAGATCCGTGACAAAGAGACCGCAGATACTGCGATTGAGGCTTCTTTGACCGGCCATCTCGTGCTTTCAACTTTGCATACAAATAACGCCGTCGAGTCGATTACGCGTCTTTTGAACATGGGGATTCAGCCTTACCTGATCACGTCATCCATGGAATTAATTATCGCACAGAGGCTCGTGAGAAAGCTTTGTCCCAATTGTAAAAAACCGGCCAATCCCGGCCCAGAAATGCTGGAGATCGTTAAAAAAGCGATGACGGAGCTGCATATCGAGGGCGAGGTTGATCCGAAACTTGTTGCGGGCATGCAGTTTTACGAAGCTGTTGGCTGTGAAAAATGCAACAAAATAGGTTATAAAGGGCGTGTCGGACTTTTTGAGGTTTTAAGAATGAATAATGAACTCAGAAGGCTTATTTCCGAAAACGCAAACATGCTTGACCTTCACAAGGCCGCCCAGGAAAACGGAATGATCACGCTTGAACAGGCGGGTGTTATAAAGGCTCTTGAAGGCCTCACGACTCTCGACGAAGTTTACCGCGTAGCACGTAAAACCGAATAATCATGGCGGATGGAAAGAAAGATTTCGCAACCACAGGCTCAGAATCGTATAAAATTCCGGGAGCGGAAAATCAAAAACGCATAGTCCTTAATATTCAGGAAGAAAAAACCGAAGGAATTATTCTGGAAGAAAAAAAAGGATGGAAAGCCGCCAAGACCGGCAATTTCATCAAAGACCTCTGGCGAAGCGCAAACAGATTTTTTTTAAGCAAATCAAAGGTCAAGACAAAGGAAAAAGTAACTTTTTTCCATCTTCTGGCTGTTATGGTAAATTCCGGAATTCCAATGGTAAAGTCCCTAAATTCTTTGGTTCAGCAGATGGATAAAAGTCCGAGGCTGCAGATGATTCTTGATCACATCGCGGGCGATATCGAGGCGGGATCCAGTTTTTCCGAGGCTTTGCTTAAATATCCCGACACGTTTACCGAACAGGAAATCGGAATGGTGCGCTCCGGCGAGGCTTCCGGACAATTGAGCAGAGTGTGCGAAAATCTTTCCAAAGACGCCGAAAAGGTTTACGCCATAAAATCCAAGGTGAAAAGCGCCATGATATACCCGATTGTGATATTTGTTCTGCTTATCGGTGTAGTGGCAGCCATGATGATTTTTGTAATTCCGCGGCTAAAAGAGCTTTTTACGGCTACGGGCGCCGACCTGCCGCTTATTACAAGGATCGTTGTTGGGCTGAGTGATTTTATGGTTCAGCAAAAATTTCTTCTGATTATCGGAATCCTGGTGGTGATTTTTGCTTTTATGCTTTTCAAGAAAACTTCGATTGGAAGATACGCGGTTGATAAACTCAAAATAAGTCTGCCGATATTCGGGGTTCTTTTCAAAAAATCATATCTGTCGCGATTTTCAAGATCCCTGAGCAATCTGCTGGATAGCAACATTTCCATCGTCAAGGCGATGGAGATCACCGGAAATTCAATCGGAAACGATGTTTACAAAAAAAGAATTATGCTCTCGATGGAAGATATAAAACAGGGTATTCCGCTGGCGGAAAGTCTTACTGAAAGTCCGCTTTTTCCGCCGATGCTTATAAATATGATCGATGTGGGCGAGAAAACAGCCCAGCTCGACGAAATCACGGAAAAGGTCGCGTCTTTTTATGAAAGCGAGGTCGATACCGCGGTTGAGGGGATTTCAAAAATTATCGAGCCGGTTATCCTTATAGTGATAGGTCTGACCGTGGGCGCGGTGGTCGCCGCGATCATGCTTCCTATAATGAGACTTTCAAGTCTGGCGGGCGCGCTTTAAATAATGGTTTTGTAACCAGATTGTCAGGCTGCTTTCTCAAGGCCAAGATGCTTTTCTACGCGAGTGATTCTACCGTCATGGTTTATAAGAAGCTGTTTTATTTCAATCTGTCCGTCTTTCAAGTCCAGAATATTTCTGTTTACAAGCGAGAATCTTGTATCGACTGCACTGAAATTTTCATCTATTTCGTCGAATCTTTCGTCTACCTTTTCAAATCTTTTGTCCACTTCATCAAATCTTTTGTCGATTTTTTCGAATTTATCGAGGTGCATTAACATCAGTGTGTCGATCAGCTCTTCCTGATAGTCAATTCTCTTATCCAGTCTTGTCCCGAGATCGTCGATTTTTTTGTCCAGTCTTGTCCCGAGGTTCTCGACTTTTTGATCCAGAGTGTCAATTTTACCTGCCAGCTGGGCGACTGTTGTGTTTGTCTGGTCGAGTTTTACTGCAAGGTTTGCCACTGTTGTATTTGTCTGGTCGACTTTTACTGCAAGATCGGCGACCGTCGTGTTTGTCTGGTCGACTTTTACTGCCAGATCAGCAATTGTCATAGGTTTTTTATTCATGGGGAGTGTATATTAACAAAATTTTTTTAAATTTGTAACATACATTTATTAAAATTCTGTTAAGTTTTTCTAAAATAATTTTAAAATATTGCAACGAGTGGAAGTTGAGTTTTAGTTGAAGATGTCTATAATGATTTTAAGTAATTTAACTTTATTCCTTATGAAAACTCGAAACGCTAAAGGTTTCACGCTGATTGAGCTTTTGATCGTAATCGCGATCATCGGTATTTTGGCTGTGGCCTTCCTGCCAACACTTCTTGGCGCACCTGCAAAAGGACGAGACACGCAGAGAGTTGCTGATCTGCAGAAGGTACAGAAAGTATTGATAAATGCGAATCTGGAAGGCACCGCATATCCGGCGGCATCGTCTTGTGTAAACGCGACTAGTTTTGCCACTTTTATTCCGGCCTTTGGAGGTACTGTCCCTGTTGATCCACAGGCTGCTAATGCTTTTAAGGTAGAAGGTCAGGCAACCTGTCCTGGTAACTATATTTACGTCAAGGGTCCTTCCACCGATTATGCTTTTGGCCTATATGCAAAAATGGAGACTATTGATGCCGGCAATGTTTCATGCGCGGCTTTGGTGGCTAATGATGCAAGTTTAGTAACGGCACCGGCCAGTGCTACTGATTCATGCTATGCGATTTTGACGCAGTAAGAGGACTTTAAGTTTTCCCACCCGGGTGGGAAGTTTAAAATGAATTGTTAAAAACAGGCCTTCATGCGGAGACCTGTTTTTTGTAGGTTTTGATGTATTACAATTCTATATTTTTGTGTCAACTTAAAAGTGGAGTTTTTGGCTTGGAGAAATTGTTTTTTAAGGTTTGCGTGTGGTATATTTTGAAATTGGATTAGTGTTTTTCTTATGGCTCTCATTCCTAAAAAATTACTGTGCGGACTTGTTGCTTTTACTATACTTTTTGTTGAAGTTGGAATGTCGGCCACAGCGTATGCCGCTACCGTAAATCCAACTGAGCCGCCGAACGATCCCGAGATTGTTTACGATCTTGTGGCTATCGTGGTGGACACCAGCATCGATAAGGACGGTTCTTCTTATGTCGGACTGAACGATGAATTTTTAAATATTCTCGGCGAAACCACTATCGGGGAACGTGTGGTCCGGTACGCGGAAGACATTCGCAATGACAATGAGCTGACGGATGTGAGGATTTTGCTTTTCGACAAGGAAAAGGAAACGGTTGATGGTCTGGCTTCGGCTCTGGAAAACCTTTATGTGAACGGGGATGGGACGCACGAAAACAGGCTTGTTGGCGCGGTCTTTGTGGGAGATATTCCTCTGCCGGTTGTGAATGAAAACGGAAATCGTTTTGTGAGCATGCTGCCTTATGTGGATTTTTATGAAAAAACATACCTTTATAATTCCGAAACAAAAACTTTCGAAAAAAATCCTACGAGCAATTTTTCAATGCCGGAAATATGGCATGGTGTGATACGCGCTGATAAAAGCGGCGTTGATGGCAAAGAGCAACTTGCGGAATATTTCGATAAAAATCATCTTTATTATGCCGGAGAGCCGATGTATGCGAATTTTTCCGACAGAATGTTTTTTGGCGATCTGGTCCATGAAGAGAAAATGATGAACAGCGATTCTTATCAGGCTTATCTGAAATATCTGAATGCGTGGGAGGATCTCGCGTATCTTCGATACAACAAATATTGGGCGGATGCGGAATCGGGTACCGTGGTGGAGGATCTTAAGGCGGACGGTTTTGAAATTGCAGACGATGCTTTTGCGCAGCAGCTGGCCGATATTGATCTGACAAACAATCTGCCGGATATTTATTCAAAACAAATTATCGACCAGTTTCTTATTCCTTATTACAAGGTTTTTCCGAATTATATTTCTCAGGCAAATGATTTTGCCGCGTGGACAGGACGATATGCAGCCGGCGACGAAGGCGAAAAAACCGACAATGTTCCCGTTCTCATAACCACAAAAGATGAATACACAAAGTATTATTTAAAAATAGTAAATGACGCGCTGGAAAAGAAGATAAATGAAGTCGTGGACAAAATTCAGGAGCCTCTGCCTGTTTTAGAGACAAGTAACTTAAGTGGGAAGTTTGTTTCCGGCAATACAACCCGTAATTTCCAAATCGCAGGTAATTTACCGGGAGCTTATGCAGGAAGCGTTTCGTTGCAATACAATTACGAGCAGGGAGGTGAGCTGTACATAAACGGCACAAATACAAATGTTCTTACAAGCGCGAAGCAATGCGGTTTTTATCTGGGGTCAAAGTCTTTGGGCGAAGGTTATTCGACTTTGACAAAATCCATGAGATCCGACGATCCCGGAACGGCTTTTGCGGTTCCGGCAGCCGGGGTAAATACGCGTTTGCTGTCCCCGACCGAAGCCAATATTTTAAGCGGATACAAAGTTAGCAACGGAGCGCGGATTGAAAATAATTCCGAATGGGGCGTAGAAGCTTTTATTGAAAATCCGCTTACTGAAAACCACCAGAATCCATGGGAATCGGTTCTGCGCGCTGGTGACATAATCACAAAAGTAAACGGCAAAGATATTAGCGCTGAATATACTTTTGATCAGGCTATAGAGGATTCCTATAATGCTGTGAAAAATGTGATTGAATCGATAAATAAGGACAATCTCGAATTTCTTGACTACTCAATGTACGACATCGCCATCAGAGCGGGTGAAAGTTTTTCGCAGAGAGATATCAATAAAACTGTCGGCAACATCGGTATTGAGTATTACCGCGGCGGACAGAAAGCAACTAAAAATTTCACTTTCACCGTGGGCGTCAGTAATGGGAATTATTTTGCCAGCAAAGAAGATACGCAGGGCAATCCGGAAATAATCGTTCTTCTTTCTGGAATAGGTTATCCGTCCGACATAGGCAGTTTTTCAGTCGAATTTTTTGATAAGAATTCGGACGGCGCGATATTTAATCTGTACGATACCGATTATCAAAACTATGACAGCTCGGCCGGATGCAACAAAAATTCCGCTGGTAATGGGGATGTATGTTCTTACGCAACAGCCACTATACCGGTTCTGGATCCCGCAGGAAGTACTGATGATTTTCAGTTTACCGGCGGCAACGTGGATGAGGTTATGTATAATTCATGCTACGCAAATGTACGGGATACGGATCAGCCGGATGCCGGGAATGTTGTTCTTAATAATGTGGAGGACGCGGGCGGGCACATGCAGGTCGTCACGCTGAAGCATTTTTCTGACAGATGGGGACTTTTTGACGGCGTTGACAATGACGATGACGGCATAAGGGATTATGAATGGAGAGATGAGGATGGGGACGGCGTTTATGAAACAAAGTTTTTTGATTTTGACGAAGCGGAGCCGAAATATGGAATTCCAAGTTCGGATTTAGGCGCGATAACACGAAAAATGCTGTCGCACAATTCCTCATATACAATTCCGGCCGGACTTACAAATTCCCCTTTTGATTCAGACGTAACCTTAAATGTTTCAGCCGGAAAATTTCAGGATAAAAATATTTCAAGCGCAATTCTTCACAACGAACCAACTGCTTACACTATAACGGAACAGATAAAATCCGCGGGAACCGACAGTCTGCCAATCGATAATCCAAGATATATATATTTTCAGACAAAGCCCGCGAATCTTCCCGCTTATCCTGAGCCTCAGCCGGCAAATGAAAATATTGATGTTGAGGAAATCGTCAGCGGTTTAAAGCTTGATCCGTATTATTTTCCGGGCAAAAGCGAAAAAATCATATATCCGAATCTTTTTGAGACGTCAAATTTCGCGCAGCTTGAAGCCGATCTTGCCACACTCGCAAACAATCTTGCGGTAATGCCGGGCGGTTACAGACTATTCGGACAAAACGCAACAAGCGCAAACTATTCCGCTTTGGAAATACGAAACGAAATTCTCAATAAATATCTTTTGCCGGTGGTTAACGGAATTTCCGACTATCCTAACGATCTTGAGCTTGAGGGAGGTGAAACTTTAAAAATATATGACGCTCTTGAATGGAGAAATCTTAATATTGACCAGAAGCATGAGTACGTTCTGGAAAAATATTTAAGCGGAGCCGAAAACGCTTTTGTCGGCGACGAAACTTTGCTTCCCGCACAAAGTGGCCATGAAGTCAAAAACGGTTATGAGGCCGCGTATCTGGTTCTAGATAGCGGAAGTGAAGGCTATGAGACGGGCGGTTTTGACATGAGCTTCAATAAAGATATTCCCGAAGAAAAAAATGAGGTTTTTGATCCTCTTTATGCGTCTCAGCAGGCCGCTATCGCAGAGGAGGCTGCGGCGGAAGCGGAGACGGGAGAAACCGGCGGAGGAGGTGGCGGAGGGGATTCTTTTGTCGAT
The DNA here is from genome assembly GCA_043810515.1 of Candidatus Peregrinibacteria bacterium. Lineage (GTDB taxonomy): Bacteria > Patescibacteriota > Gracilibacteria > UBA1369 > LOWO2-01-FULL-3 > WJKQ01. Next base: position 4,028 of record JBDRNZ010000008.1, on the reverse strand, counting down.
CTTGATCAGTTTTTAAAAGAATTGATGGATTTTATAGGATATTTTTCAACAACTCCGGGTTTTGACAGTACGTGTAGTTCCGGCGGCCAGACCGGTTCCTCAGGCGGAGGAGGCGGGAATGGAGAAGGTGGGATTAAACTTACGAGCTACACGTTTTTCGTAACGGAAGCAACGGACGAATTGGAAAGCACAAGTATTTCCGAAACAAGCGATGAAGTAACCGCGGACGGAGAATCGCTTATGATGGTCGAGGCGGCAATTGTTGATGATAACGGAATTCTTGATGACGGAGCGTCCCAAACCGTCACTTTTAAAATAGAATCCGATGTTCCGGATATTGTTACTTTTGAAAGTGATCCGGTTGTAAAACCCGAGAACGGCGTCGCGACTGTTTATCTAAAAGCAGGCACGAAGGCCGGCAAATTCACGCTTTTCGCAAATGATGATTCGACTGAACTGTATGCCGCGGCAGGTGAAGCGGCCAGCGTCGCTATTGAATCGGACTCTTATGTCCTTGCCGTTGGTGGAGAATCCAAAACCAGAGTGCATTTCACACTTAAAGATAAATTTGAAAATCCGGCCAATAATTCCTTTTCGCAGATTGCGCTTTTTGTTGGTGACAAGGCAAAATTCGATGACGCTGTGGACGAGGACTCTCAACTGCCCGGCACGCAGATAAAGACTTTTGAAGGAAAAGCGGATGTGGATCTTTATTCCAAAAATGATACCGGCGATGTAAACGTTATCGCCGTCGTAATGGATTATGATCTTGAAGAAAAACTGATAGACTCGGGAAAAAACTGGGGGGATATAAATTTCGAGGAATACGCGCACGGGATAAGAAAGTTTTCGATTCTTGATAACGTACAGCTCAAGCTTACTCCCGACAAAACGTCGATTCCGGCAGATGGAATTTCTGTTGTTTCAATAAAAACAGACCTTTTGCATGACGGCCAGATTGTCGAAGATTACAGCGGACCTGTAAAATTTACAGTTCTAAACTATAATCTTGGGAAATTTTTAAGCGCTCCTCCGGAAAAAATGACCAACGGCGCACTGCATGAAGCAAATGTAAAATTCCGGTCATCAACCGTTGCCGGCGACGCTGAGATTCTTGTTGAAGTTCCCGGATTCGCTTCAGAAACAGTAAAATTCAAAACACTTCCCAGAGCGCCGGTAAAAATCACGCTTTCCGCGGACAGCGATTATGTTTATTCCGATTCCGATAAGGATGTTGTTCTTACCGCAAGGCTTGAGGACAAATATGGCAATCTTGCCGATAACGACAACAGCACGGTTGTTTCATTTGCAGCAACCGATTCGACAGCCGGATTTGTTGAATTTTCAGGCGCGCACAACGCCGTAGCCTTTAAAGGCGTGGCTTCGACTACCGTAAAAGGCGGCGAAATTTCGGGCGACGCAAATATAATCGCCAGCAGTCAAGGCGTTGCGTCCGGCACTTTATCTTTGAAAGTGAAAAAACATATAACGTACGATCTTTCTCCGAGAGCGCTTTATGTTTCTCTGCTTGGAAATAATAACATGGCGCAATCCGTTCTTTTCAGCGGACAGGTTGAGGCCGTAAGCGCCGTGACCGCCACTCCGGACAAGTATAAAAGACTTGTGGATGTTGACGGTTACGGACGGGTAAATCTTTTGTCGGATACGATTTCCGCAAAAGTTATTTCCGCGACAGATTCGTTCCCCTACCAAAAAATTATTTTTTCGGATGATATCGCTGGCGAAGAAATAGCATCCGTGTTTTTCGTTCCAAAAACGGATTCGGATCTTGTGCTTCTTGATGACAATAATCCGGCCGGCAGTGATGAAGGAATTTATGTTGAAAGAATTTCAAAAACCGACGGAAACATTCAGTTCACAAAAAAAGATGATGGCATGTATATAGAGAAATCCGGTGAAGTAAAAGTAAAAATCGACAATTTCGGAAGAATTTCCATGAACGATCCACTTCTCGAGCTGAGCATCCCGACAAGCGAGGACGATCCGAGTTCGGATAGTTTTTCACTGCTGATTTATGACCGCGGCGAGGTGCTCGCGCAGGTTTCCTACAGACAGAATTTTGTAACTTTGAATGGCGAAAAGCAGGATGTCATAAAGCTTGGATACGATTCGGCGCAGACGGCGTTTTATCCGGGAATTTATTTAAAAATGAATTCGGCTTCAGATAGATATGAAACGCATGCCGGTTTTTCAGGGGCATCCACTGCCGAACCAATGGGACTTTACGTGACTGATACGGAAAGCGAACTTTCCGTTAAGGATGAATTCGGCGCAGGCTTCAAAGGCACGGACAAACATATGCTTCTTTATGCGGCTGGAAATTCGGTCGGCGAATCAAATATGCCTTATTCCCCGGAAACCAGCATTGTTTATGGAGATCCGATGATACGGCTTAAAGTGGACGGCGTGGTCGGACTCGTGAGCGAGCTTTCCGGTTTCACAAAAGATCTTGGAAGAGCTTTATTTTCCGGAAAAGAAGAAATTATTGATATGACGAATTTTGATTATAACGGGGACGGCATTTCCGATCTGCTACTTTTTTATGAAAACGGCGGAATACGTCTTATGGAAAACGAGGTCAGCAATAAGCGGTTTAAGGACCGTGGAATAATATTAAATGTTTATGACGGAATTTTCAGCGCGACAAAAATTGATGTGAATAATGACGGTTACGACGATCTTGTCGTCGGTACAAAAGAGGCCTGTTTAAACGGCGAAGTCGCCGCGTCTCTTTTTACAAACACGGGCGGAAAATTTAAAAGAAGCACGTTGAATCTGACTGTCAGCGGCAAGATTTTTGAAATGAAATCGCATGACATGAATCTGGACGGATGCGAGGATCTGGTTTTGAGTGATTCGTCGGGCAATGTCAGGGTTTTTTATAATGGTAATGACGGACACGCGTGTACCGGTATCGAAACCAATTATGGAAATAGTTTTAATTTCGGATTTTCAATAAATGAGGACGTTGATTCGAGCAATAATCTTTATGTGAATTATTCGGGAATGGAACAGATGGATGAAGGAACTGCGGAAAAAAATTATGAGGATTCCAATGCTGATAAATTTGTTTCTTTTGTTCTTCAGACAAATCAGGCTCCGGCCGCTAATTCCGAAAATGCCGCCGCCGCAAGCGCGGCGCAGGAAATGCAGAGCGCTCTTCTGGCCAATGAGAATATCGCATCGAAAGAAATTCCGCAGCAGACCTATCCAAAACAATTTGATTTTATTCACCTAAAAGAGGATCCGAAATTCGGCATCAATTCAACAAAATACGGCGTGGACGTTAACGGCGGAAATGTTGACGTGGGCGATAAGATAAATTATGTAGTTACGCTTTCCAATTCCGGATCGGGCGTTTCCAACATGATGATTTCTGATCTTACGCCCGTGACAATGTCGCTTGATACGGACAGTCTCCAGTGTCTCGACAATAACTGCCCGGATGATCCTGTGTTTGAGGAAACCGAAATGTCGGTGAGGTCGCATGTGATAAAAAATATCAGTATTCCGGCGAGCGGAAAGAGAACGATTAAGTATACAATGACCGTTGAGAGCGTGCCGGAAGTGCATTTTGATGTCGGAAATTTTATTGATGATGAAAGCGGAAAAAATTATCCCGATATTCTGGTGCGTCCGGAATTTAATCCGGACGGAGTTTTGACCTATCTTTATTCGAAAGGCCTGGATGCAAAAGGATACAGCGTTCTGGACAAGAAACAGGTCGCCAGCGAGGGGTCGTCTGCTTTGGATAGCGCTTATGAACAACAGAGCGAGGATGCGGGACTTGGAAGCGTGTCTACTCTTCTCGAGAGCAAGGATATGCTGGAAAATCTAACGACTGAGAATGCTTCGGATTTTCAGATGCCGCCGGATCTCGCAAAACAAACAAATGATCTTGTCACTCAACAATCCCAGGATAGAGACTATGACGGATGTCCGGATTCGTGGGGAGGGAAAAAAGACATGACGTATTCGAGCGTGGCCGGCGCGATTGCCGCGGAAGT
>JBDRNZ010000007.1:0-24855 GCA_043810515.1 Candidatus Peregrinibacteria bacterium | reverse complement strand
CACCAGTACAGCAGAACCCGGCTTTTGCTTCATGATTTCGGCAAAGCTTTTATGAACGTCGACAAGGTGATCGTGCCCAATATTTACCGCGTCCGCGACACCGACGAGGACATTAAAAAAGTCTCCACCGACGACCTCGTCCGGGAAATAAATCTCAACAGTTACTCACTCAAAACCTCCACCGGCCACAAAGCTTCCAACGGCCACGGATTTGAAAAAACCGCGGATTACATAAAAAAGCATCACGCCAATTTTGACATCATCGTGACAATGGGAGCGGGGGATATAAGCGATATTTACAAACTATTTTAGCTTTCCGACGCGCCTCTGCCGCGACCTCCGCCTGCGAAAAATCTCTGCCGGCACGTACCGTCAGAATTTTAGAAAAATTTTAATCGCTGGCGATGAACCAAAACCCATGTCTCAAACCTGTCAACCTCCTCCTCCCTCCCCTCCCGCAAAAATTAGAAATTATTTGGCTTATTTTAGCCTCAAATCGACCAGATAGGCCGTCCTAGGACGGCCTAAGCTTTCTTCCAAACAGTCCCGTCCGGCGTATCCTCAAGCACAATCCCTTTTTTCAGCAGATCGTCGCGGATTTTATCGGACTTCGCAAAATCTTTGTTTTTGCGCGCCTCCTCCCGCTGCGCGATTAAGGCCTCGATATCCTCGCTCAAAGCTTCTTCTTTCGGAAAGATAAACCCAAAAACCTTATCAACCTCTTTTAAAAATGACTCAGTTCCATCGACATCTTCTTTCGATATAACATCCATACTCTTCAGTCCGTTAAATCGATTTATTAAATCAAAAACAACTCCCAGAGATCCAGACGTATCAAAATCATTATCCATAAAAGCATCAAATTTTTGACGTTCAGAAATAGCAATTATCTTTGCATGGTCAAAATCTTCTTCTAATTCGATATAGGGCTTTAATTTTTCATATCCAACTTTCAGCCCCCGCACAAACCCATGAATCCTCTCCAGCCCCGCCTTCGCCTGATCCAGTAGCTCCGTCGAAAAATTTATCGGATTTCTGTAATGCGTCTGTAAAAACATGAACCGCACCACCATCGGATCATATTTTTCAAAAATCTCCTTCAGGGTCGAAAAATTCCCAAGACTCTTGCTCATCTTTTCCTCATTCACATTTATAAATCCATTGTGAATCCAGTACCGCGCGAAACTGTCCGGACCGAAAACCCCGTGGCTCTGCGCAACCTCGCATTCGTGATGGGGGAATAACAGATCCAGCCCGCCTCCGTGAATATCAAAAGTCTCGCCCAGATTCGCAAAACTCATCGCGCTGCATTCAATATGCCAGCCGGGCCTACCGTCACCCCATGGACTCGGCCATGAAGGCTCGCCTTCTTTTTTCAGCTTCCATAAAGCAAAATCATAAGGATTTTTTTTGTCGGAATTCACCTCGACCCGCGCGCCCATTTTCAGCTCATCCAGATTTTGCCCGGAAAGCTCGCCATACGCCGGAAATTTTTCAACATCAAAATAAACACCGTCATCAAGCACGTAAGTCAGGCCGTTCGCCTCAAGCTTCCCGATCATTTCAACAATCTGCGGAATATAATCAGTCGCGCACGGCTGTACATCAGGAGGTTTTACACCGAGATCACCGTAATCTTTTTCATATTCGGGAATGACCTCCTTTTTTAGCTGCTCCACTGAAATCCCGCGCTCGGCGGCCCTTTTTATCATTTTGTCGTCAATATCCGTGTAATTCGAAACAAAAGTCACGTTGAAGCCGCGATATTCAAAATATTTGCGTATAACATCAAAAGCCACCGCGCTTCGTCCGTGCCCGAGATGAGCCACGTCGTAAACTGTCGGCCCGCAGACATACATCTTCACCTCGCCTTCTTTCAATGGCTTAAAATCTTCCTTTTTCTTGGAATGACTATCGTAAATTTTTATCATTTTCAGGGAAATTTATACAAGGCTGGTCAATAGAGCGATTATGCCGGCAGATAAAAGCTCGATAGCCAATAGAGCAATTATCGGCGAAAGATCAAACATTCCTATTTTATGCGGAAGCCGGCGAACAAGTGAAATGATAGGATTTGTTACGTCGATAATAACCTGCGAAAAACGTCCGGGCGGTCCGGCCTTGCCCATTCTCATCCACGAAACAATCACCCGTCCGATAATCGCGTAAGTCAGCAAATTTCCCAGAACAACAACAAATTGTATCAGAAAAGCTATAACAGCAACTTTATCCATGCAGGGATATTAACAAAATCCTGCTATTTAAACAAATCATGCTCACGTCCTGAATTTTCACGAATTGCACTACTGCGTTTTGAAGTCTGGCTGTAAAACATACCGCCCAAAGCGGCGATAAGCAAAATCCACATAACTTCCGGACCGGTCTCGCTTACATCTGTCGTCATTCCGGAAATAACCTCTTCTCCGGCTGTACCGAGCTGAACATCGGGGGAAGAAACCTCAGCCACGGCAGGTCCCGGAATAGCGGGCACGATATTGCTAAAATGCGGACTGATATTGCCCTGGCCATCAACGGCAACAACGGCGAAATAATATTGGACACCATTTTTTAGATTTGGAACATACCAGGTTGTGGAAGCGGTAAAAGTATCCACGGCTTCCGTAAGCTGATTTGGCGACAGACCGTAATAAACTCTAAAATTCACAACAGGATTTGTTGAGAATGTTGGAGCCGTCCAGTTTAAAGTAACCCGATGATCGGCTGACACAGCGTTTAGACCGGTAACATCAGCAACACCACCGCCTTGTCCCGGCACAACACCAACCGTAAGAGAAGTATAATTCTCAAAACGCGATTCGTTTCCAAGCTGATCAACTACTATGAAAGTTAGCGGGTATTGGCCGAATTCAATCGGAGCGGTAAAAGATGTTTCATAATATCCGGCCGGATTTTTCGCAAGATCATAAAGATTTTCCGCAAAAAGAACAGTAGCCGAAGCAAGATCGTCCTCCGTATATAATTTAACAGTCACATTTGCTGCGGGATCCACCTTGTCGCTTGGTTCAAAAACAACATTTGTAAGAGTGGGCGCCGAAGTGTCGATATTTACGCTGATTGTATTGCTGGTCGAAATTATCGTACCGACTTCGTTCACAGCAGCAACGTAAATATTATGCATTCCGTCAGGCATAGCGCTTGTTGTGTACGAAAAAGCACCGGAAGCATTCGTTAGAACTGAAGCTATTTCAATATCGTTATCAAAAATTTTCAACTGAGTTCCGGGCATCGCGCTACCGCTTATAACCTGAACGTTATTACTGTACGTACCTGGAACGGGATTCGTTATCGTTATACCGCCCGTTGCGACAGGAGAACCTCCACCTTCCGCAATCGTAAAGTTATATTCCCCAAAAACCGAAGAATCTTCCAGATCAACAACGGCAACATCATAATCTCCGGACTGAAGAAAAGTCATTGCAAGACTAAATGTATGAGTACCAACATCCGAAGTTGTAAAAGTATAATCCTCCGGCAGTTGAACATAAGCGGAATTTTCACTTAAAAGAGCAAACCTCACGGTGCCGGTATAATTAACGACAGGTTGATCCGAAACATCATAAGCCGTAATCGTAAAAGTAACGCTATCGCCGACAGATATGGAAGAGGGGATATCTTCAAATGCAAAATGATCCACGGAAAAACTTCCGTTACCAAAAGCCGCATAAGCATATTTTTCAGGAACAGCATTTGTAAAAACAGCTTCGCCTGAATTAAAATACGCAACCTTTGCGCGAGACGTCAAAACTTTATCAGCAGTCGCGTCATAAGCGCTGTAAGTTACGGATCCGGCAGTTTTCGAAGAAACTTTAAAAACAACCTTTCCATCCGCGTCTGTATATTCCGAATCGGAAGTAAGTTCCATGCTTGTTTCGTCTGAACTTGAAATAAGCTTAATAAGATGATCGGAAACAGCATTTTCAAAATCATCAACAAGAGTAACCGCTATAAAAGCGCTGTCGCCCGAAGATCTCACAACCTGATCGGCCGGAGAAACCTTAGAAGCGTTTTCCGAAGGCGCGCCGGGATAAACCCTGAAAGTATTTACCCGTCCGTTTGAAGATCCATTTTCGGGTTTTACTGAAACACTGTAATCACCGGCCTTACCGGTGTAATAATCCGAAAACTCCGCCTGTGCCACACCGTTGACATTCGTCACGGCAGTCACGGAGGACTTTTCACCAGCCGGATTTGTAACATCAAAAACGACGGAAACACCCGGAGAAGTCTTTGAAGTTCGCAAATAAGTATCGTAGCCCGCAACGGTATTCAGGCCATAAGCCTCAAGCTGCGCATAAGCCGCCTCCTGCGCAGCACAAACCACGCCTCCAAAAACCATGAAGGATATAAAACTGAGAACAATTTTTGATACAAATCCGCGCATTTATTTTTGTTTTTGTGTTTTTTTAGTCTTACTATAATACCTTAAAACCGACTTTTCTTCAACGCCCTACCCCATAATAACCACATTACGTCAAGTAAATAAAGTTCTGGTAAATATGCCGGTATTTTGATAATCTTGCCCCTGTTAAATGAAAAATATGTTCAAAAAAATACTGATTGTATCAGGACTGATTTTTTTAGGAATAATACAAATTGCAGGTCTTACGCTTGCCCAAAGCGTTGATTCTCAGGAATCGGCAAGCTATCTCCAGGCGGTTATAAACGCGGACGAAGCCATAGAAGCTCAAAAAAGCACAATTTTCGACGCATCACTTTCATTCATTCCAAATCCGGAAAGGGAAATAAAATATGAATGGGATTTTGGAGACGGAAACAGAAACGAAGGACTGGAAGTTCTGCACGCATATAAAGATCCGGGCAGTTATATGGTAACGCTGACTATAAACGACGGACAGGACGCTTCGACAACCGAGATGGAGGTTTTTGGATACCGAAAACTCATAGTGCTCGTATCGGACCAGACCGAGGTGAAGGATCGTATTGAAATTATAAAAAATTTCGCGGAAAAACAGGGTGTATACATAAAACTTCTTGAAAGTTTCGGCAGCAGCACGGAATTCATTTCCGAAGAAATCCTCACGAAAAAAATGACAGAAGAATCCTCAAGCATCCAGAAAGCAAATCAGATAATAATATGGACGAAAGAGAACGCAGGCTTAAACTCGCTGTCGAGATATATACAAAGCAATCAGAAAAAAATCACCACGAATTTCTCTCAAAAAAACATAACAGTCCTTGAGAGCAGTATCGACCGAAACGTCAATAGAATTCAGCGGCAGTTCGAAATTATTCAGCCGCACAGTATAATAGTGGCAAAGGAAGCCGTTATTTATCCCGCGATTGAAAGCCAGGACGAGGAAGAATTCATAAACACACTTCAAAAAGGCGGCTACGAGTACAAAGTTATTACAGAAAAAACAGGCAGACTGCTTCCATGGAATTTTATGTCCTATTTCGTAAACCTGCTTGTAAACACGGGGGTTCCGGACAACATAATAGTGCTGCTTCTGCTTCTGCCGGTAATCGCGACGGTTGTCGCATTCATGAAACAGATCATTGGAATCACAACATTCGGCATATACACACCGTCTATCATAACTCTTTCTTTTTTGATAATAGGAATGCATGCCGGTTTATTGACACTCGCGGCAGCAATTTCGGTTGGCGCGCTCATGAGACTGCTCTTAAGGAAAGTCAGGATGCTCTACGTCCCTAAAATGGCCGTCGTTCTAACTATAGTTTCTCTAACGCTTTTCCTGATAATAATTGCCAGCGTCTACCTCCATTTGTTTGATGCCGAATTCCTTTCAATCGCGATTTTTCCAATGCTGATTTTAAGCACTCTTGTAGAAAAATTCGTAGGCGTTCAGACCGAAAAAGGTCTTTCGTCAGCCTCGATTTTAATGGCGGCAACAGTTTTCGTCTCGCTGCTTGCTTATTTCGTGGTAGGCGGGGAAGTTGACCTCGGTTTCGTTGCGTTTAAATTCGAATTCATAAAAAATATGATAATGTCGTATCCGGAAACGGTTCTTTTATTGATAATAATAAATATTTTGCTTGGAAAATGGAGCGGACTCAGGATTTTGGAAAAAGTACGATTCCGCGAAGTATTAAGACACATAGAAGAAGAATAATATGTTTTTCAAAAACAAAGGAATATTGGGCATAAACGCAAGAAATCTTTTATATATCCGCCCGTATAACAAAAAGAAAGAGATAAAGCTTGCCGATGACAAGATTAAAACAAAGCAATTTTTGGCCGCCAGAGATATTCCGGTTCCAAAATTATACGGAATAATAAGAACCATCGAGGAATTTGAAAAATTCGACTTCAACACCCTTCCCTCAAAATTTGTCGTAAAACCGAATCATGGCTACGGCGGAGAGGGAATTATCCCAATTGTCGGAAAAAAAGACGGCGAATGGATAACGGCCGGCGGAGGCAAAATCAACAAAATCGAACTAAAAGATCACATAATGGACATCCTCGACGGCCGGTTTTCGATTTCAAACATCGGAGACAGCGCGTTTTTTGAACAATACATAGAATCCGATGAAAGGGTCGGAAAATATTCTTACGAAGGCTTGCCGGATATAAGAGTCGTAGTTCACAATCTGATACCTGTAATGGCAATGCTGAGGCTCCCGACAAAGGAATCGAAAGGTAAAGCAAATCTGCATCAGGGCGCAGTTGGGGTTGGAATAGATATAGCGAAAGGCGAAACCACGCACATAGCCTACAAAAACAGGATTATAGATGAATTGCCGGACGGCCTGGGTAAAATAAAAGGAATAAAAATTCCGTACTGGAACGAGATTTTATTGATCGCATCAAAAACGCAGCTTATCACAAACCTCGGATACCTTGCCGCGGACATAGGAATCGATAAAAATTCCGGACCGGTAGTTCTGGAATTGAACGCACGGGCAGGACTTGGCGTACAAATAGCAAATCTTGCGCCATTGAGAAGAAGACTTGAAAGAATCGAAGGCGTAAAAGTTACGAGCCCGACAAAGGGCGTAAGAATTGCGAAAGATATGTTTGGAAACACACTGGAAAAAGAAATCGCCCAGCTTTCGGGAAAAGAAGTTGTAAGTGCGGAAGAAGAGATTGAGGTTATTCAGAAAAAAGGAGTTTTTAAAATACTTGGAAAAATGGATACGGGGGAAGAAAGAAGCACTATTGACGAAGAAACAGCTCTGAGGGCCGGTTTACTGGAAAACACAAAAGACTATGACGATGAAAAATCCACCCTCAAGCTAAAATTTGCGATAAGAAACAAAAGAATCCAGACGGTTGTGGATGTTGAAAAAATTCCGAGCAAAAAATACAAAATGATAGTTGGAAGCAGGGATTTACAGGACTTTCTTGTGGACGCGAGCCAGATTACAGGAAAAACAAACAAGAAAGAAACAAAAATAAAACAGGAAGAAACCGCTCCAGTTCACGGAAAAATAAATTTCCATGAAATAGATCAGCAGCTTCTGCAAATCGATAATAAACTAAAACTGTTGTACCACCTGAGACCGACCAATCTTGAAAGCGAAAGAGAAAAATTCTTCAAAAATCCATCCCAAAATCCGCAGCTGGAATACCCAAAATTAAAATTCGATCCGATGGAGCTTATCGATAAATTGGGAAAAATCGAAACAGACGATTCGCCGCTCGGAAAAATATTCGAAGAAAAAAAACATGAAATTTCAAATAAAATAGATCTTCTGGAAGCAATAGGCGAAGAAAACTTTACGGAGATTTCAATAAAACTTTTTGGCAGACCGAACGAGGTGGAAGTCGACATGTGCGACAAAATGCTGAAAGAAATGGATATATCTTCAATACAAAAAGAACCGGCATTGTACGGCGCGGAAGACGCCAAAACAGCTTTCGAGGAAGTTTTTAAAAAATACGGACTGAAAGAATGGAAAGTTAAAATAAAAGAAAGTATGGTGGCGGATTGCGTAGCCGGCAAAAACAATCGCCTGTTTATTCATAAAGACGCAGCATTTACAAATGAAAGAATAAAATCCCTCATCGTTCACGAAATCGAAACCCATATACTGACCGCGGAAAACGGGAAAAATCAGCCTTACGAAATATTCAACCGCGGACTCTCGGATTATCTTATAACTCAGGAAGGACTGGCGATTTACAATGTCGAAAAACAAAGACATACTCCGCTCAGTTACAAAGCTTTGATTCAGGTCATTGCGCTGGATCAGGCGCTAAAAGGCTCATTTGTGGAAATTTTTGACAGAATAATGGAATACGGCCTTTCCAAAGAATTGGCCTACAGAGCAGCTCTCAAATCAAAAAGAGGACTTTTTGACACCGGAAAATCGGGAGCTTTTACGAAAGATTTTATATACTTCAGGGGATACCGGGAAGTGAGTGAATTCGTGGAAAAAGGAGGAAACCTAAAAGACCTTTATATTGGAAAATTCAACATAAAAGACTTCGAAAAAATAAAGAATATTCCGGGAATTGTTGAGCCAAGAATCCTTCCGGAGTGGATCAAAAAATAAACATGGCATCTCCAAAACTGTAAAAACGATAATTGTTTTCCTTCGCGAGTTCATAGAGCTCCAGAATCTTCTTTACCGGACCTTTAACACCTTTATGTTCAAGAAACGAAGCGACCAGCATAATAAGCGTACTTTTCGGAAGATGAAAATTTGTAATCAGCGCATCAACGCATTTCCAGTCGTGGCCACCGGGATAAATAAAAATATCAGTCTCGCCGGTTTTTGGAACAAAACCCTTCCTGGAATCAAAAGAGCTTTCAAGCACCCTTACCGAAGTCGTTCCTACAGCCGTTATCCGTTTTCCATTTTTAATGGCTTCATTCAAATCAAAAGCCGTCCGCTCCGGAATTTCATAACATTCCTCATGCATAACATGATCGGAAATATCCTCGGATTTAACCGGCAAAAAAGTGCCGCGTCCGACATGCAGAATAACTTCCTCAAATTTCACACCTTTGTTTTTAAGCTCCCCTATAAGCCCAGGCGTAAAATGAAGCCCTGCGGTTGGAGCAGCAACACTGCCTTTTTCTTTTGCATAAACCGTCTGATAACTTGAAGATTTTACGTCGGTATTTTTTATATAGGGCGGCAGAGGAGTCTTGCCAAATTTTTCTGGAGAACGGTTGAAGCTTATATTTCTCGTGCCATCATCAAAAATCTCCTCCACCATACCAAAAAGTTCGTCATTCACACGAAATCTCCTTCCGGTTGTAAAAAATTTTCCAGGCTTCACCATAGCTTTATATCTGTATCCGCCGAGATTTTTGAGGATAAACACTTCACATTTTTTAACTCCCGCGTCAACGTCAGCGTCAAAAAGTATTCTTGCGGGAATAACTTTGGAACGATTCACAACAAGCACATCATCCGAGCCAAGAATATCGGCAAGATCACGAAAAACAACATGCGAAACAGAATTCTTTTTCGTATCGAAAATCATAAGTTTGGAGCTGTCACGCGGCTCAGCCGGATATTGCGCAATAAACCCGCGCGGCAGGTTGTAGTCGAACTCAAAAGTTTTCATAATTTTGATTTAGTCCTTCCAGGCAGTGCTTGCAGTCTCGCCGCCGGTGGATTTTACACCATCATTCCTCTGCATAACAATCAGAGTCATATCGTCCTCCTGCTCGTGACCGGCCATAAAAGCAGAAACATCCTTTGCAATATGATAATTAACGCCTTCCGGGGAATACTGCGGAGCAAATTCCCTTACGGCCGACTCAAGTCTTTCAAGCCCATACAGCTCATTTTCGGAATTTTTGGCTTCTGTAATCCCGTCGGTATAAAGAACAACAAAGTCTCCATTATCAAGCTCTATTTCCTGTTCCTTTACCACATTGGAATTGTCAGGAACCATTCCCAGAGCGACTCCGCCGGACAATATCGCCTCACATTCGCCGCTACCAGCGTGATATACGAGAATATGCTCGTGCCCTGCCCCGACATATGTCATTTTCTTTTTTACATGATCAAAACACAACATCACCATAGTCATGTACATGGCTTTTTTAACATGTTTTTTGATGTACTTATTCACATTCACGATAATGTCATACGGAGAATCGTACGTATCCGCAAAGACACTCACCAGCGAATTGACCATCGTCATTATAAGACCGGCCGCAACACCATGACCTGTCACATCACCCACATAAATATATGTTTTATTTTTTATGGTAAACATCGCAAAACTGTCACCACCAACCTCAGTCGCAGGTTTATTTTTAGCGACAACCTGCAAACCTTCAATCTCAGGACTTTTTAGCGGAAGAATATCCCTTTGCAGTTGCGAAGCGATTGAAAGCTCATCAATCATTCTTTCACGATCTTTAAGATCGGAACTCACCTTTCCAAGCCCCTGCGTGACCTGATTGAAAAAATGCCCTATAACGCCGATTTCATCAATTCTGGTAGTGTAAATTCTCTTGTATGGCTTACCAGACAAAAGTGCCTGCATCTGCGTAAGAACAGCCCTGAGAGGCCTCACGACATCAACAAAATAAATAATCGCAAACCCGATTATAAAAAAACCGAGAGCCGCAAGCAGAAAGTAATAGGGGACAGCCTCCTGTTTAGTAAAATAAAAATAAAAAGCCGCTCCCGCAAAAACAAGAGCAATAAGCAGCATATGTATCAATAACCTCCGGATTATGCTTTTACTTACAAACTTCATTGATTATTGCTTAAAAAACCATCCATATCTTTGAAAACAGGAATGATCTCGCTCATACCTATCGTTTTAAATACATCTTTTACATGAGCGCCAAGTCCGAGAATAACAAGCTTTTTATCCCTGTTTACAAGATGGGTATGAATTTCCATAAGATATCCGATTCCTTCACTGTTTATAAATTTCAATCCCGAAAAATCAAAAACAAGAACCTTTCCCCCAAAATCTTTGACGGCACTATCAAGTTTTTCGCGTATTTCGCTATGTCCGGCCTTGTCAAATTCACCCAGAAATTTCACAACTTGATATTTTTTTTCGGCCTTCTCAAGGGTAATAGTTAAATTTGGCTGCATAAATAATTGTTAGGATTTAAGAATATTATTAATGGATTCAACTTCATCATATTCCTCTGCCAGGCAATAAAGCCATCTTAGAGTCAAAAGATTTTTGTTGTCCATGTCGTTCAGGGATATATTTTCGTTGCACGGAACCAATTTTTCAACCTTTTCGGCAACAAGATGCTTCACAATCTTATCAAAATTTTTATAAAATCGCACGTCAACATTTTTAAGCATTTTCTTCACCTTGTCGGACTTTTCATAATCCGAGGAAAAAATAAGATCTACAAGCGGTGGAATGCAGGAATCACAGCCCATTTTTGCCAGAGCGACGGCGCTCTGCAGTTTAAGCTCGGTATTTTTCGAATGTGAATAATGCAAACATATCCTTTTTTTATTTTTTAAATTAAGCTCGCCAATTGCGTATAGCGCCTCTGAAATTTTTCTGCTTCTGCCGGAATTAAGAAGTCCGGCAATAATACCAACAGCTTCGTCGCGATACGATTTTTTCCTTCCGAGAGCTATAATAGCCGCAAGTTTCTGCCCGGGATCACGCGCATTCATGTAAGGTCTGAGATATTTTACGACAGATTCGTCATCATAATTCCCAAGAGAATAAATAACGTCGGCCTTCAGGCTGCCACGGCTGTTTTTTAAAACTTCAAGAAGAAATTCAAAAGTCGCCACCGAACTGATCTTTGAAAGAACCGTTATTATCTTGGACCTCATTTCATCAGTCTTTTCCTTCTTGTAAAGAAGTTTTAAGGTTTCAATAATTTCATGCTCCAGAACCATATATTTCTTGCGTCTTTTGAAAAGGAATTTATACGACATAAGAGTATCGAGAGCCGCATCTCTTATGGGATATCTATCCGAATCAAGACATTTAAGAACATCTTTCACTACGGAAACGTCACGCGCCTCCGATAAAGCATGCAAAACTCTGACGCGTATGGAAACGGGCTCCTGCGCATTCAAAAGCACCCCTTTCAAGACCGGAATAGACGACCGGTGGCCTTTCTGGGCAAGAATATCAATAGCGTTAAAACGCACCTCTTTATTGCCCGAATCCAGCAGATCATTAATCGCGGCCCGCGTATATTTTTCCTGCTGAAAATACGTAACCGCAAATATAACAAAACAAACCACGATCATTGACAGATTTATTGAAAAAAGAAGACTTCCACCGTCAAAAACACGTTGAAGCAGGATAAGAACCAAAGTGCCGCTTATCGCTCCAACCGGACGCACGATGCCTTCGAAAATCTGCCTCATATGCCGTCTTATGTTTTCTTTGATGGCATAATACGAACTGTGATAAGCGTTAAGATGAATAGCTGAGGTTACGGTGAAATTATTTTTAGCCAAAACCGCGTTAGCGTAACTGAAAGAAATGCTCAGCCCGAAAACGCTGAAAAACGTGACAATCGGATGCAGCAGCATACTTCCGTACACTCCAAGAAAATTTATAAGCCTGCTTCCGACAAAAAGCTGGATTATGAGAGCCGACACGCTGAACAATATAAAAAGCGCACCAAGATCATGCACAAAAGTATGCTCAAATCCGCCGCCGGCCTCAAGAATCACATGCGAAACGTTTTGATAAACAGCCTTTGTATATTGAAATTCCATCAGATTAAATAAAAACCATTGGAAAAAAACTATGATCGCCAGACCTTTTATGTACGAAGCGTAAGAGGAACGTTTAAGCTCCCGCTTCAATTTCATAAAAATTCCCGGCGATTTTTCCTGTCCGGCCGATTTTGGAATTTTTACAATCCCGCGATTTAAATTTTCATACAAAAACAAAGCCGGAATCATAACAAGAATAATTCCAATCCATATCTGAACAAACCGCGAAACGTCTATATTATTGGAAAGCATAACAACAAGCACTCCCGCGGCAATGCCACCGAGCGTTTCAGAAGACTCTATCAGCGGAAAAGTCCGTTCACTTTCAAGAGGTGTAAATCTTTCCTCGACAGATCCGCTAAACATTATCCGGAAATGAACCAGGGCACCAGCTTCCGCAACGATCAGAAATGCAAAAAACAGCGTCTGATTTACGCCTGAAAATACGTATGCCGCAAGAAGAAGAGCAGCAGCAAAAATCAGAATCGCAGCCATAATGTTCTTGGTTTTAAACTTATCCAGGCAGGTGGAAAAAATCACACTGCCCAAGATTGTAAAAAGAGCATTCAGCGCAAAAAGATAGGGGAGTGAGAAAATCCCATATTTTGAGGCAAACATACCAACAATCACAGTCCAGCCAATGACAAAACCGACTCTGTACAGAAAAATCAAAAACCACGCCGCTCCGACTCTGGACCATTCGTTTCCCTGTACATTAAACAATTTGTTCAAAAGAGATATCTGACGTATGCTCCTGAGCATTTTGGTTTTATATTTATTTTTGTACTTATATTATTATACAATAAAGTCACGATTTCGGCAAGTATATAAGAAGTTGAGGCTTTTTTTTGATGTAAAATACGCGCATGCGTGGAAAAATTTTCAGACCTATAAATATGGGGGGCGCAACCGCGCTCATAGCAATAACGTCTTTTTTTAGCTACGCGATAGGACTTGTGCGCGACAGGATTATAGCTACGAATTTCGGCACAACAACAGCCACGGACACTTATAACGCCTCGTTCCTGGTTCCGGACATAATCTTCAATATGTTCATAGCAGGCGCCCTGACTGCAGCTTTTCTCCCGATGTTTACGGAATATCTCATAAAAGACCGCCAGAAAGCGTACAGACTCGCGAATACAATGCTCACGGGCGCTTCGCTTCTGATCGTCGGACTTGCGGTTATCGCATTTATATTTATGGGAAAAATAGTGCCGGTGATTTTTACAACGGCCACGCCTGAAATGCAGGAAAGCATTATAAATATGACAAGACTTATGCTCCCGTCCGCTATTTTGTTCGCAATAAGCAATACTCTCGGAAATATTCTGATGAGCTACAAACATTTCGTGTCATACGCCATCTCGCCAATTCTATATAACCTCGGAATAATCCTCGGAGTCATATTTTTAAGCAAAAGTATAGGAATTTATTCCGCAGCCGCAGGAGTTTTGATCGGCGCCACTCTCCATTGCGCAATAAGAATTATCGACACGAAAATGACGGAATATCGCTTCAAGCCAAGCCTGGACACATCCGATCCCGCATTCAGAAAAATCATAAAATTAATGATTCCAAAATCCATAAGCCTGATAGCCTGGCAGATTAATCTGTATATTTTCGCCATTATGGGAATAAGACTCATGGAAGGTGGTCTCGCGGCATTCAATTTTGCCAGAAACATACAAAGTTTCGCAGTAAGTCTTTTTGGAATAGCCTTCGCTACGGCGGTTTTTCCGTATCTAACAACGTCCGTAAGCGTAAATGACAGGTTGTCCTACACAAGCCACGTTCAGAAAAACATACAAAGAATACTTTTTTTCACGATACCCGCGGCAGTCGGAGTAATGCTTCTTGCTGTACCTTTGGTTGATCTCATCCTGAGCGGCGGCGTTTTTGATGAAAAATCCATACATCTCACATCCATAATTTTGTTTTATTTTGGAATATCCATACCTTTCGAAAGCCTGTCCCATATTTTCGCGAGAGCGTTTTACGCGCTTAAAAACACCGTTACTCCAATGATCGTAAACGTGATATCCCTCGCATTTATAGCCATAATCACAATATTTGTGGCACCGCGCTACGGAATACAATGGTTTTCAATAGGATTTACTCTCGGATTCATCCTGTACACAACTCTAATGACCATACTTTTAAGAAAGCACCTTGAAGGTTTTAAATTAAAAAGTTTTTCGGTAAGTATTGCAAAAACACTTATAGCGACAGGAATAATGGCCATATTTATCCTCATAACCACTCCGCTTGAAAATGTAATGGCAGCAAAACTTGCATACGTTTTGAGAATATTTATAGGTGCCGGATCCTTCTTTTTAACAGCCTTTTTGTTAAAATCACCGGAAATTTCAAGTGTAAACTATATTCTGAACAGAGTATTCAAAAAATCGACTTATGAAAAACCGTAATAAATTCATATTACTGATAATTCTGGTCATAATAATACTGTTTCTTACAGCGGGAGTCGCTCTTGCGCCGAAAATACAAAAATACCTGCGGACACGTGAGATTGAAAACGAAAATACAAAAACACTCGAAGAAATAACGGATGAAAACATCATAGAACCCGGAACCGTTCAAAAAGTCGAAAAAAAAACCGCTACGCCTCTGCCTGAAAAGGCCTATCTCGAAGTTCAATTCATATGCCAGGCACCGCTTGAAACGGAAGAAAACTGGACTCATCACGAAGAAAGCTGCGAAGAAGCCGCCGCGCTTATGGCTTTTGATTACGAAACAGGAAAAAGCGTTACAAAAGAAGAGGCAAATGAGGAAATCCTAAGCATGATAGAGTGGCAGAAAAAATATTTTGGCGCACACAAAGATCTGTATTCGGATGAAATGAAAGAATTTCTTGTGAATTATTACGACCTTCAGGACACCGAGGTCACGATAATAAAAAACGCTTCAATCAACGACATAAAACTTCAGATCGCAAACGGCCATCCCGTGATAGTTCCCGTAACTTCAAGTTTACTGAGCAACCCGTATTATCCGTATCCTGGCTATCATATGCTGATTGCTATCGGGTACACGAAAGACAAAATAATCACAAACGACAACGGCACCCGCAGAGGAAAAGATTTCAGCTACGACACAACCGAGTTTGAAGCCGCAATGAAAGATGCCGGAGGAAACGTCCTGGTAATTAAATCCGATCAAAATCTCAATACAGATTTATAGTTCCGAGAATTTTTAAGTCCGCACCGACTTTTACAGCATCAAACTCCTTGAAAGTCACCGCTTTTGACAACTTTGTCACGCCTTCTCCACTAATGACAGACAAGGATTCGCGTCCACCCATAAGTTTCGGCGCTGCGTAAAAAATAACTTTATCCAAAACAGACCTGTCTTTCAAAGCAGCATCATAAAAAGAACCATTCACATTGCTTCCGCCCTCGACAAAAACGCTCTGGACACCTCGTTTTGCAAGAAATTTAAGAAGTTTTTTCACCGAAACCTCATTTTTTCCAAAAAATCCAAACTCGATTCCAGCCTTTTTAAACTTTGCCTTGTTTGCTTTCGAAGCACTGTCGCAGCAGGCTACAAAAACGTTTTTATCCCTGAAAACCTTGCTTCCGATAGGGGACTTAAGTTTTCCATCCAAAATAACTCTCAAAATATCCTTGTTTCGGAATTTTCCGCCGGCGGTCAATTCCGGATTATCAGCAGCGACAGTACCGTAACCAACTATAACAGCATCACATTTTCCTCTCTCCATTCCTGCATCCTCCCTTGCTTCCTGTGAGGTAATCCACTTCGATTCACCGCTTCGTGTCGCAATTTTGCCATCCAGAGTCATTCCGGTTTTCATAATTACATATGGAATACCTTCGGTTGCCCATTTTATAAACGGCTGATTCAGTTCCCGCACCTCCAGCGCAAGCTCGCTTCCGGATTTGCAGACTTCGACCTTAATACCTTTTTCTTTAAGAGCTTTTACGCTCCTCCCCCGAACCTTTTCAAAAGGATCAATCATTCCAATATTTACTTTGTTAAAATCCGCAGCAAGTACAGCATTCAGGCATGAAGGGGTTTTTCCGGCATGGCAGCAGGGCTCGAGAGTTACATAAAGATCAGCATTTCTGAACAAAGTCGGATCTATATCCATCGTTACAATACCCGATCCATTCATAACCTTACTAATCGCCGTAATCTCCGCATGATCAGATCCTGCTTTTTTGTGAACTCCTTCGGCAATAATTTTACCACCTTTCACAATCACAGCACCTACGGCAGGATTTGGCGATGCAAAGCCAACTCCTTCTTTCGCAAGATCAACAGCCCGCTTCATAAATTCTTTTTCCATAGAATATTTTAATTGGGAAGAATTTTTACCACAAAACCATTCTCATGGCAAGAGCATAAGTATCAAATATGCTTTAATATATGCCCCATTTTATATTTTTTGGTCTTCAGATACGAATGACTTCTCCTGCTGGCACGAACTTCCAAAGGAATTCTTTTCACGATATTGAGCCCGTATCCTTCGAGCCCCACAACCTTCGCAGGATTATTTGTCATAAGAAGTATGTTTTTCAGCCCCAGATCAGCCAAGATCTGCGCACCGATTCCGTATGTCCTCAGGTCCGGCGGAAATCCGAGTTTTTCATTGGCCTCAACAGTATCATAGCCTTTTCTCTGCAATTCATAAGCTTTGACTTTATTTACAAGACCTATTCCGCGCCCCTCCTGACGCATATAAAGCAGGACTCCGCACCCTTCGGCGGCAATTTTCTCCATAGCGGTATCAAGCTGAAGCCGGCAATCACATTTTTCGGAAAGAAAAACTTCGCCGGTAAGACATTCGCTCTGAACCCTCACCAAAGTGTCGTTGGCTGAAATATTACCTTTTACAAGCGCAACATGCTCAGCGTCATCAATAAAATTTTTATATACTTTCATGGTAAATTCACCATTTTTAGTCGGCAAAACAGTTTCCGCCACCATCTCAACAAGCTTCTCGTGTTTGCGTCGGTAAGCGATCAAATCCTTTATGGTTAAAATCATAAGAGAATGTTTTTTTGCGAATTTTTTCAGCTCGTCCTTTCGCATCATTTCGCCATCCGGAGCCGCAATCTCACAAATAACCCCGGCAGGAACTAAACCTGCCATCCTTGCAAGATCCACAGCCGCCTCGGTATGTCCCGCACGTACAAGCACACCGCCGTCCCGTGCCAGTAAAGGAAAAACATGACCGGGTTTTGCAAAATCATCCGCCACAGATTTTCGATCAGCTATGGCTTTAATAGTTTTTGCACGGTCCGAAGCGGAAATTCCGGTGGTAGTCCCGTGCCGGTAATCAACAGAAACAGTAAAGTTACATTTGTTGGATTCACAATTCTGGTCCACCATTAAAGGAAAATTTAGACGGCCGGAAATTTCTGCATCAACAGGAACACAGATAAGACCACGCGCTTCTTTTGCCATAAAATTCACGTCTCGGGGAGTGGTTTTTTCAGCCGCCATAACGAGATCACCTTCGTTTTCACGATCCTCGTCATCAAGCACTACGACCATCTTTCCATTTTTTATGGCATCGACAGCCTCCTCAATTTTATTAAATTCAGACATGCTAAAACCCCTTAAAGGGAACCTACTATGCCACAACTCAGGCTAAATAGCAAACCTCCTAAACTCATTGACCGTCGCGCTGGCCTCATTAAGAAGCTGCTGCACGGTTTTTTCCGGATTTTTCACAAAACATTGCGAAATCAGGGCATTTTCTTCTCGGAATTTTTTCTCCTTGCCCATCATTATTTTTTCAATAATTTCCGCGGGCTTCCCCTCATTTTTCAATTGATCCGTCCATATCTCTTTTTCCTTATCAACGAGAGCCCGTTCTACTTCATCCGGTTTTATGACTTCAGGATTTGTCGCGGCAACGTGCATCGCAATTTCGCGGGCAAGTTCCGGACTTCCTCCTTCAAGAGAAACAACAACTCCAATTTTTCTGTTCGAATGAACATAGTCGCCCAGAGTTTTCCCCTCAACCAAAGACATATTCGCAATTTTTATGTTTTCGCCCAACTTCATACCTGCTTCCTTTATCTCAGGCACATCTCTATCCTCAGGCTTAATTTCACCCTTTAATAATTTATCTGCAATAGTCTCGGCAACCTTAATAAAATCATCGCTCTTCGCGACAAAATCGGTTTCACACTGCAACTCAACCATAGCAGATTTTCCGTCCTCGGATTTAACAGCCACAACTCCGTTTGAAGTATGTCGCGCAGCACGATCCAAGGCCTTTGCTTCTCCTGTTTTTCTCAAAACATCAACCGCCTTATCGAAATCGCCGCCGGCTTCTTCAAGCGCTTTTTTGCACGCAGTCATAGAGACTCCGGTCCGCTCCCTCAGGTCCTTGATCTGATCAATAGTTATCTCCATAATACATAAAATTAAATAATAATTATTTCAAATTTTGATCTGTTCCACTACCGGTTCCCCCGGTACCGCCGTCTGGTACATTCTCAGGGTTAAGCCAGGCGGATTCGGGCTTTTTTCCGGTCAGAAGAGTGAAAATATAAAATTCCGGTATCATCGCAGCAAAGTGTCCGATCACGGGAATTTTAGTTTCTTTATTAGTATAAGCGATAAAAGCTCCCGCACCATGTAAAAGTAACACAACTCCCCATAACATCAAACTTAAAGTCTGACTGATAAGGGCCACTATAATCGTTAAAAACCACAGGAAAAAAAGTATAAGACCCTGTCTTGCATGAAATCGGCAAAATCTGCTGTCCGCTTTTCTGACAGAAACAAAAACGCAGAATATAATATTGAAAATGGGAACATAGCAACTCATTGCCCATTTCCTGTCATTCTCAGGCATTATTTTTTTGTTTTAGACTTTTTCAAAATTTCCTGAATTTTGCCAAGCAGATACGATAAAGACTTTAGGGCATCGTCGTTTGCAGGAATAGGGTAATCTATAAGAGTCGGATCGGAATTTGAATCAACAAGAGCAACCACAGGAATATGCACCTTATTTGCTTCTTTTACCACAATCAGATCTCTGACAACATCAACTACAAAAACTGCATCGGGTTCGGATTTTAGATTTTGAACTCCACCCAGTGACATTTCAAGCTTTTCAATCATCTTTCTGAGACTTGAAGCTTCTTTTTTTGTGTATTTTTCGAATTCACCAGAAGCCTCCTGCTCTTTCAGGTCGGCCAGATATTTTATTCTTCGCTTGATAGTTGAAAAATTCGTAATAAGTCCTGGAATCCATTTGGATGTCACATATGGCATATTGCAGTTACTTGCAAGATCCTCAACAAGATTTACGGCCTGAGGCTTCGTGCTTACAAACAAAATAGTCTTTCCTTCAGAAATAATTTTTGACATAAAGCTCAAAGCCAAATCAAGACCCGTGAGAGTTTTCTCAAGGTTTATAATATGAACACCACCCTCGTCGCCATAAAGAAACTTTTTCATGCGAGGATTCCATTTCTGGGTATGATGTCCAACGTGGACTACGTTATCAAACATTTCTTTTGCAAGCTTCTGATCCATAATACGTCAAACTTGAATTATAAAGTTTTCAGCGGTAATCTAATGAAAACTCCCCGCAAAAGCAAGTAAAAATATTTCAAAAGAATGGATAAATTAGCAAAAACACGGAAAAAGATAGATAAAATCGACAAAATAATCTCGAAAAATCTGAGAAAAAGACTCAAAGAAGTCCGTAAAATAGGAGAAATCAAGAAAAATTATAATTCACCCGTCGAGGACCAAGAAAGAGAGGCTCATGTAATGTCATCTCTCGAAACAGAATTTGAAAAAAATATATTCAAAACAATCCTTGAAGAATCGCGCAAAGCCCAGCGGGAGCTTTGACACAAGAGTAATGTTCTGATATAATAAAACAACAGAAACTGATTTAAAAATGGAACAAAATACAAACAAAAACCCGGAAAAAACAAAAATAACAATCACTCTTCCGACAAACGCATATTTCATGTCCGGAATAAGAGATTTTACGCTAACGATGATAAAGAACACTACCAATTTCCCTGAAAAATGGGCATTTAGATTTCAATCGGTAGTGGATGAACTCTGCAACAACGCAATTGAATACGGATCAGCTCCAGGCAGCGAAATAAGAATCATCTTCACTCATACAAAAGATATTTCGTTGGAAATAACGGTTGAGGACACCGGTACGGGCAAAGGCAAAATATCATCAGCGCAGATGCAGAAACTCTACGAAGAAAGAAGAGCCCCGGGATACGCGTTCACCGGAATAAGAGGAAGAGGACTCGTAAAAATAGTGGGAGAATGGACGGATGAAATAAAATTCGAGGACCGGCCTGAGGGCGGATTGAAAGTCACAGTCAAAAAATATCTGAAAGATGCAAGATACAATACCGAAGGAATCCCCGAAACGAATAAAACTCATATAACACTTAATCAATAAAATATCATGACAGAAGCAAACATAAGTATCGAAGATTCAAATGGAATAAAAATCGCCCACATTTCAGGACAGCTTGACGAAAGCAACGTGGACGAAAAAATCCAGGAACTATACAAAGTAGTGGAAAGCAATCCAAAAGGTCTGAAATTAGTCTTTGACCTTGAAAAACTGGATTATATGAACAGTAAATCCATAGGCTACATGACGGATTTATATGGAAAAATAACAGAATTGGGAGGAAAGGTGGCAATTGCAAAAGCAAAGCCAAATATCGTAGATATATTGCAGGTAGTGGGACTTACACAGTTGATACAAAATTTTGACACAGTTGACATGGCAAAAGCTGCCTTATCAAGCGAAACCGCAGCCCCGGCTGCTCCAGCTACTCCGGCAGCCCCAGCTGCTCCGGCAGCAGAACCTACACCAGCTCCGGCTACTCCAGTAGAAGCACCTGCACCCGCAGAACCTGCCCCGGCTCCAGTGGAAACACCGGAAAAACCAGCCGAAAAACCAGCTGAGGAACCGATAGAAATAGCACCGGCAGCACCAGCACCAGCTCCAACACTAGCTCCTCCCGAAACTCCTCAAATTCCCGAAACTCCTGAACCTTCCGCACCAGCAACCCCAGCAGCCCCACAAACTCCGCCGGCACAACCATCAACAGAAGAGGAGTCAACATACAAATTCGATAAATAAAATAATAGAAAAATGAGCCGATGTTTGAAAATCCATTCGTACTTCTAGGGATATCAACTTTATTCGCATCAATACCTGTTGCGATATGGCTCTACATACTATTCAGAAAAAAAGAACAGAGTAAAGGCACGGTCGCACTTGTATTCGGGCTTGGCTGCCTTACGGCGCCGGCGCTTCTCGGCCTGCAATACGTATGGGATATTTTTCCGAGCTTTAATCTGGCAACATTCATAGAGGAAAACATCACCACTCAAAGCACAATGTTCATCGCAATGTTTGTGCTTTTCGGCGCAATGGAGGAAATAATAAAACATTACGTAATAACAGCTGTAGACAGAAGAACAGTTCTCATAAAAAAAATCGGAGACGCGATGAAGTACAGCATCGCGGCGGCACTCGGTTTTTCTTTCACGGAAAATATTTATTATCTATTCCAATTCTGGCCGTTGATAAGCCTTGGAGAACTCACGGGAATGTATATATTCAGATCCGTTTTCACGGCCTGCGCTCATATGATTTTTTCGGGAGTCTTTGGTTATTATTATGGAATAGGAAAATTTTCAATCGATATAAGCAAACAGAAAAAACTTGCGGGAAAAAATTCAATAAGCGCAAGAATAATAGCAAGAATTTTCAATATTCCTCTGAGCCGCGCATATCAGCAGAAAATGGTAACAAAAGGTCTCTTCATAGCAATTCTTATGCACGCCTCATACAACTTTCTTCTACAGTTCAACGTATTGATTCCGGTATTGATATTTGTCATCCTAGGATATTTGTATTTGAGATACCTTTTAAGCAGATCATCTGGAAATCTGATTCTCTCGACCGACATTTCGGAAAAATCCAAATCAACAATGACAAAAAAAGACGAGGACATTGTTATAGAACTTTTGGGAATGTGGTTCAACGAAAAAAGGTACGTTGACGTAATGCACATTTGTCAGAGACTTTTGGAAAGGGATCCGGACAATAACGTTGTGAAACTTTTCAGGGCAAAAGCGGAGGACAAGCTTGACGACAAAAATCCTTACAAAAAAATTATTGGAACAGTTTTTAAATCGCACGATGAACTTTCGGAAAAACAAAAAAATATAATCGCAAAATACACGGAGGAAAAAGAAATGCAGCAAAAGGTCAGAAAAATGATAGAAAAACAGCTGGAAAAAGAAGGAAAGACACTTATAGTTCCAAAGCCTGAAAACCCACAGCCGGAAGAAACCGAAGAAAAACATTTCAAAAAAGGCAAAAATCCTCTTGAAGATTACACCGGAAAAGGAACCTTCACCGTAGGAAAATAACTCAGTTGAAGAAACGTCAAAAATTACGTACTATATAGGCATGAGCCTGACAAAAGCAAAAATAGCTCTGGTGTTTGACTGGATGACAACCCAGGGCGGAGCTGAAAAAGTCAATCTCGTGCTCCATAAAATGTTCCCGGACGCGCCAATTTTCGCATCAATATTCAACACCTCGGCTGTAAAAGGATTTGAAGACGCGGCCATAACCACTTCATTTATTCAGCATCTCCCATTCGCAAAACGACACCATCAGCTATATTTAAGTCTGATGCCTTCCGCTTATGAACTTTTTGATCTGAGCAGTTTCGACATCGTCATTTCAAGCTCTCACGCATGCGCGAAAGGAGTAATTACAAAACCGGAAACGCTGCACCTATGCTATTGCCACACGCCAATGAGATACGCCTGGGACAACTGGCATTCATACATACGCGAATACAAAATGAATCCGATTTTAAAATATTGGGGCAAAAAACGCATGCACAAATTAAGAATGTGGGACAGAATTTCCGCGGACAGAGTGGATTATTTTATTGCGAATTCTTCGGTAACAAAAAGACGAATCGAAAAATATTACAACAGACAATCGTCCGTGATACATCCGATGATGCAAAGTGGAAAATACCGCGTAGCCGATAAAACAAAAGGATATTTTCTCGCGGTCGGACGCCTGACTCCTTACAAAAAATTCGACCTGATAGTGGAAACATTCAACAAAACCGGCCTTCCCTTAAAAATAGTCGGCACAGGAATCTCTGAAACCGATCTCAAAAAACAGGCAAAGGGAAACATAGAATTTCTCGGTTTTGTTTCGGACAAAGAATTAAGAAATCTTTACAGCGAATGCGAGGCTCTGATATTTCCGCAGGTTGAGGATTTTGGTATAACCCCGCTTGAAGCAATGGCTTCAGGCCGGCCGGTAATAGCCCTTGAAAAAGGCGGCGCGATAGAAACAATAATTGACGGAAAAACAGGAATATTTTTTGAAAAACAGACATCAGCACACCTGACAGGCGCAATAGAGAGATACCAGAAAGAGAAAAAAGCTTTTATTCCGGAAAAAATAAAACATCACGCGAACGAATTTGATGAAACAGCCTTCAAAAAGAAAATGATGGATTACATCAGAGAAAAATGGGCTCACTGGCAGGAAATTAACCAGTAACAAGAGCCATCACGATATTCACAATTCCCCAGGCAGTCAAAGTAAGAACAAGACCTATCACGCTGTTTTTGATAGCGCTTTTTCCTTTATCTTTATCATCGGAAAGTCCGGCAAACAGATAAAGATACCCGCCATAGATTATTCCACCAACTGAAACAAGTCCGGCAATGCCAATCACGAATTCAAGAAAATATCTTATAAAAAACGGCACCATCCAGAGCTTTATATCACCGGTTTTTATGGCGCATCCGAGAATATCAGTATATTTAACATCTTTATCAATTCCATAAATCTGACCCGCGGATATGGTTTCACGGCCTGCAATTATATCTTTAATTCCAGGACCATCAGCCTCAACTTTCAAAGGCTCCCCATTTTCTGAAGTAAGAGGTACGCCAGCCGCATTTTTAACCTCTACCTCAACGGTCGTATTTTTTATATTCGCATTCACATAAATCATGATCTTCTCACAGTCCGACATCTGGTCAAACTGTGTATTAGGCAAAACCGTGCCCTGCGCAAAACCCACCGGCGAGAAAACGGCAAAATTGAAAAGAATCAAAGACGCGAGCAAAAAAGACTTCATAAATTTCATGACATAAATA
>JBDRNZ010000006.1:0-9437 GCA_043810515.1 Candidatus Peregrinibacteria bacterium | reverse complement strand
CCGAGGAATATGCTAAGAGCAATTTTAATTTGCTTTTTACGCTGTATAACCAGCCCTTCGACTTCGCTCAGGGTTAATTTGTCGTATTCACGCCAAATTAAAAACGCGGCAACGCCCATCAGCGCGTAAAGCGTTGTCCAGGCAGGCCCGAACACCCAGCTCGGAGGACTCAGCGCTGGCTTCACCAGCCCGTCATACCAATTCGGAATTGCCGAGATCGTAAACACCGACCCGATAACTCCGGCCAATTCCGACACCACGATCGCAATAACTAATTTGAAGAAATTATTAACCCTCATTATTTAATTTTACCACTTATTACGCTTTTTGCCTGCCCCGTAGCGAGCTTCTTGTCCCGTAGCAAGCTCTGCTTTGCTACGGGGATGCTCTACTACCGGGGACTCGAATTTGACGAGCTAACAAAACGGTCTATGTATTTCTTCCCGCAAGAATCCTCCATCTCAGCCAAGACCATTTGCACTGATTTGTATGAACTCGGCGGCAGAGAATCAATGTATTTGTATCTCTTATATTTTGGCTGCCAGAGAGCAGACAACAATCCGTTCAAACTTGCAAAAAGAGAATATAAAATCGCATCGGCTTGTGCGGGTGAAAATTCATGAAAACTGGATTTTTCGCCCGGAAAGCGAATGTGATAGGTCAGCGGCCCGATTTCGTGAGAAATCATTTTAACCGCGGCGTGGCGGATATAACCGTTCGGGTGTTGAAGCAATTGAAATAACCACGGAAAAAGAAAATCCGGCTGGTTTTCCTTGTTATGTAAAAAATAGATAACCGAAACAGCTATGACAAAATTTTCCTGCCGCCAATCCTCGGAGATACGCGCATAATTTTCCGGCGCGGTTCTGACTAAGTCGGCAATTTCTTCATATTTTTCTCTGCCCGACGTTGACGAGCTATACACAAGCTTCCTTACCCCGCGCGCCGCTTGACGACTTTCTTCTTTGCCACCCTTTAAAATTTGATCAAAAGATTCCTTGATGGTATTCATGTTTGCGAAAATGATTTTGCCAAAACGGAGTCAAAAAGTTCTTTGAGTTTTGATTTTTGGGCGAGAAAGGAATCTTGCCCGCCTGCTGGAAACCCCCAGTAATTTTTTCGGACGGCGGCGGGACCTCAAATTGGGCGGCGGGTGGGTTAAGAAAAATTTTTCAAATATTCTTTGATTCTTTCTCGGTCTTCGTTCGCCTTATCACCCTTAAAATATATCTCAATAAAAACAATCTTTAGGCTACTGCTATGAAAAGCGTAAATAATTCTAATCCCGCTTTTTGAGCCTCGCCCCTTTAACGCCCTACAGGCAAATTTTTTAATTTTGAAAAATTGCAGATTTTCGTCATTCCCCACGTTCTCTATTCTAAAAATGCCGCGCCTATCAATTTTTTGGCAATGAAAAAGTTCGATATCGTATTGTTTGACTATCGCTAAATCTTCCGCGAGTGATGGAAATTTTTTAAGCAACCTTTTAAAATCGCGCGCGAATTCAGCGGTCTCGCTATAGTTCATCGTCATATTGTCTTACGGAAAATTCCGGCGCTCGATAAAAAACCGCCTCATAACTGATTGGTTGCAAATCTTTTGCCCCAATCCATGGCACATCTTTATGCGAATACTCCTTTATTTTGCTGGCATTAAAATCTTTGAATCTCTCAATTTCCGCGTCAATCAATTCCTTCTCGCGGGCGGAAAAAACTGACAGATCGGCCTTTCTGCGCGGCAGGTATTTTTTTTGATCATATTGAAAATATTTTTTTACCACCTGAACCAAATCGTTATTATGTTCCATCTGTTTAACGATTTCTGTAAAAGCCGCCGGAGTGGGTCCGTGATGATTTTTAATATAAGTGGCGCCGATAAGCTGCTCCTCATATTTCTCATAGTAATCAAAATCAATGAAATACAAAATTTTGCAAATCACCGCCTCGCCAATATTTGGCAACGCCCCGATTTTTTCCAAGATATACAAAAGCGTTTCTTTGAGTTTTATAATATTTTCTTGAGGCACGGAAATTCGCATTTCTTGTTTAACTTTTTTAGGCGCCGCTTGTTTTTCCAGCTCTATCTTTGGCGACGGGCTTTCTTTGCCTTTAATAAAATCGTCAAGGACAATGCCAAAAATATCCGCCAGCTTTTCTGCTTCGGTGAGAGTCAAGTCCCGCTCGCCTTGTTCAATTTGCATATAGGTCGGGCGAGAAACGCCAATTTTGGACGCTAAAAATTCCTGCGTCAGGTTGTTCTTTTTTCGCAATTGTTGAATAAATTTTGAAAGCATATTATTTACCTTTACCTTTTTATTGATTTTGTAACCTTATTATGACCTATTTTTAGTATAGGTGATGTAAAATAGTTTGTCAAGAGCAATGTCAAAAAGTTATACACAGCCATAAATTTGTTCGATTTTCTACAATCTTAATCTCCTCCGGGGTGAGGCCGTAGAGTTTATAGACGAGCTGGTCAATTTGTTTTCTATCGGAAGAGGTTCTATGTCTATTTACTTAATTACTCGTTTAAGTTCTGGGATAGCTTCTTTGAGCAGAGATTTTATTTGGTTTGAGTCCAAAGAAGACAGGGCGGAATACCCGCCTCTTAAATTGAGCTTACGCATTATCAACCTCACCTTGGCCTCCTTATTTTTTGAGAACAAATCGGGATTCTCCACTACGAACTCGAGCACGGCGAAGCGTATTGTTTCGTTCCGTCCCTGGGTACCGGGAAGTAAATGTGTCGTGTAGTCCAACATTGAAAAGATTTCTCTGGTGAGAACATACGGATCTTTCGCGTCTTTCGTCTTTGTGAGAAAAACCACCCACCAAAGCCTCGATATGTCGTTGTTCATCAACGAAGCGGGGCTCATCGGATCGACGAACCAGTGATCCAGAATATACTTACCACGCTTCTCCTCTTTTTGAGCCGATACATCGGTTCTTTTCTTCATATAATCGAAGAAGTCGGAATGGGTGAGATAAGCCCAAAATCGTTCGTCCGATGCATCTTCGGGCGTGAGCGAACTATAAGCTTCAAAAAGTTTGATTGCGTTTTCCGCGGAGTCCCTCTTGCCTCCACCGGGAGGATCCGAAAGCAAAACTTTTTTTGTGGGAACTTTAGACGATGACTCCACCGTGTTACCAGGCAAAATCACAAACCTTTCGTTCAGATATTTTTTGATGCTTTTCTGGCCACGAAGATCTTCCTTCATTTTAATGAGGGCCAAACTTGTGAATATGGGTCTTGTTGTTTTTTGTGTCATATCGAGAGAAGTTATTCCATAAATTTTTTCTCGACAACCTTATCCAAGTCTTTCAGTGAACGCGTAAGCGGGTAATCGAATATTTTTTGCACCAATTCCGGGATATTTTCTACAGATAAGCCTATACGCTGATATTGCTCTTCCTTCGTTATGTCGGTCAGCCTCTTGTGCCATTTTCTGAGGTTGTGGGTCGAGCTCCTTTCCGACAAAAACTCGCTCACTACCCAGAGCATTGCCGGATACACGTACAGGGAAATGAATACCCCCTTAAGATCTTCGCTTTTTTTGATCTTCTTCATGTTCTCGTAATCGTTTTCGGGTAGCTCTATCAAAATCGGGTCGTTTCCCAATTCGTACTTAACATCCTTACCGGAATGTTTCCAAAACATGAAAAACGACCCCTTCGACCCGGGCGTTTCCCAATCCTTGTCCACTTCGAAGGAATCATTGCCGCTATATCCGAGTATTTCACCCTTATGAATGTCAAAAGTGCGGTCCTCAAAAAAATCGGCGGTATAAAGATTCTTGTATCGCGGAATATCCTGTGTGGCGATGATTAGGCAGGTAACCACAACCGTATCCCTTAAGTCCCTTGAATTTATTTTTATTCGACCGGAACCGTCTCCAGGGAGTTCGACACCTTTTCTGTACATTGTCGATGAACAGGAAATGTCGGCGAAAAACGATGCTTTGCTGGAGGAAACCAGCTCCTGAATCGTCTCGTTATGGAGTATTTGGGACATTGTCAGGACGGTTTCTTCTTTGCCGATCGTAAGACCGATATGAGTCTCAAATCGACCCATGATTTCACCTCCATCTTTGCGCAATATTGGATGTGGTAGCGATATGATATCAAGTTTCATAATGATTTTTTGGTTATTTCAAAAGCATTCAACTTGAGCGAGTACTTACCGGAATCCTTAAAATTAACCTTTAATTTTCTCTCACCCGTTTTATTCAAGATGAGATTATGTATCTCGTTTTCGATGAAAGTCGGTTCGTTGCCGACGGTTTTGTCCGCCGATACCGTCTTTAAGAGAAGCTTTTCGGAAACATCATCGCCTCCTGCAGATACTTCGATAATATCTATTTTCTTCCCTGGCTCCCCTTTTATTTGGATATAATGGGTCGGATTGTTTTCGGAATCCGAATCGGCAAACGAAAGAAACGCAATACCCGCCAACGGACGAGGGTTATTCTCTTTCGGACCAACTTTCTTTTTCCCGCCATTCTTTTTTTCCAACTTGGGGATATAGATGCCTGGCTCCACCTGATCGGGACGTTCTTTGATGCTCAAGATTTTCTTTTTTACTTTCAAATCAAGGTTCCTCATAGTTTCAATAGTGGCTTCATCGCCGTATTCCTTGGCGCTTTTTTCCTTTTCATCACCTTGAACACCGGAGCCCTCGTCGATATCCATTGAGATAAAATCCTCGAGGCCTTCGATTGAAAGGTACCGCTCTTCTTTTGAGATGCTGAGCTTCTGCAATTCCTCTTTGATAAAGGATTCCATCTCCAAATATGCCTTCTTTGCCTTATCCCTATTCTCCTCCGTTTTGGCATTTTCCCATTTCCATTCGTTATGTTCCTGGTTTTCCATTTCCCTGAGCAGGGAATTGCCCTCTTTATTGTCGCAAATAAACACGGCCGCATATCGGTTCATCGAGTTTTTCTTGATGCAATCAACGACCATGCCGGGTTTTCTGACCAAAGCAACCCGATTGGGGTAGCCTTCCGCTGGCAAAAGATAAAGTCGAACCTTACCCAAGTATTTTAATTCAGGCTCAATCGGGGTAGCCCTACGATAGGCATAATACAGAGGAAGTGGATTTGGGGCCTCGGTATTGTCCCACTGGAAAGACATCTTATTAAAGTATTTATGAAGAAGGCGCTCGATGGTGCTTGAGTTTATGACCTCTCCTTCCTGTACTTTGATAACCAGCTTTCCCATGATTATGGGCAGCCAGAAATAGCGCAATATGGATTTAACCAATTCCGACTCCCAGTTCTCGTCGCCGATAAAGTCGGGGATGAGAAAATCGGTTCCGGGCCTACTCCGACCGAAAACGTCGGGAAAGTGCTTTACAAAATTAGCGGGGATTGCGGCCCGATCGCGAATTGGCTCTTGTTCACCAATTCCATATGTACCATTATTTTGTTTCCTGACTCCTTTATATTCGAACGTGGTGACAATAGATTTTCCGGCAAAAACATACGAATTCGTGGAAGCGATGCTGGAAATAAATAACGAAAGGAATCCCGATGAAACATAATAAGCCCCCTTCCCAAGACCAAACGAACCCCCACTGCCGGATTGCTTATTACTGAACCCAACCGATTCGGCAAACCTGAACCAATTTTCGTCGGTCATCCCAACCGTATTGTGGTCGCTGATTCGAAGCATCTCTATAGAGATGTTCTGGGAAATTTTTTTTGCACCCTTTTCAAATTCTATTGCAGTGTCGATCGCGCCTTTCCCCCTTAAATACAAAGCGCACGACGAAAGTACTTCCCCGAGATGCTCTGCTTCGGGCAAGTCCTTGGCGGGTATGGAAATAACACTAAATTCCGCCTCGGCGGGCTTGGCGGAATTCTCGTCGTGTGCATCCATTATGTTTTGCAAAGCCTCTCGCGCAATGTAGTAGGATGGATTGCCCCGAAACTCTACGGTCGGTCCGGCATTGGGACCACTGGCCATGCTACCGCGGAGATCATCGAAAATCCATTCCGGTTTTTTCTGATCCATAAAAGTGTTGAAATGATACGATAACCTAGGACTTATTTATAATTCAAACTCCTTCTTTTTTGGTAAATGAAATTTTGCTTTCGCTTCTTTTAGGGCCTGATCGATTTCCGAGAATACCTTACGGAAGTCGCCCTCCGTATACGAATAATTACCTCTGTTCCCACAGTTTCCCAATACCCGGAGATCTCGTAAAATAGCGCGTACCCTTCTTTCGGCGACTCTTTTGAATCTAGCTTCTTTTGATTCGTTTTCCATATTTTATATATATTATAAGGTTTTTCGACGTTTTTATCTCTTATTTTAAGATTTCTAACGTTTATATTCTCTTATTATATTCGCCACAAAAACTATGTCAAGAGGATGACATATTAGTGTAAAGCATTAAAATATAGGAGAAAACGACTCTATCCGAGGTATCGTCTTATTGCGCTACAAACAAATGGTGAATCCCGCTTAATTTTTGACCCGTAAAACCTGAGTACGTGATATCCCGCCTTTCGCAGCATCTTAGTCTGGAGTCTATCTCTTTGAATGTTGTCGGCAATTTTTTTGCGCCAAAAAAGAGGGATCCCTGATTTCCACTTTTTGAAATCTTTTCCGTGCCAGAAGTCACCATCGGCGAAAATCGCAATCTTTGATTCGGGAAAAACAACGTCGGGTTTTCCGGGTAAAGTTTTGACGTTTTTCTTATATCTTTCGGTTTTCCAAAACGGCTTTATTATTTCGCCGAGAACTTTTTCGATATCGGTATCTTTTATCCGCACCTTCGCCATCAAAACACTTCTTTGTTTTTTTGAAATCCTATCCATTTTCTTTGGTGTGCGGATAAATACTGCGAGCCTCACCAACAAGGGCCTTGGTGACGGTTATATTCCACCCCCTCATGGTTTTGTGCCATTTTTTAAACTTAAGAAATTGTTCCCACGTTATCTCCAAAATTTTCTTCGGTCGTAGATTTTCGTCAATAATAACAATAATTACATATTCGAACTTTTTTTCCGACGGTTGTTCATCTTCGGGATCCCCGAGTCCGTAAAAGACGCTGGTCAAACTGTTTGGCGCGGTAATTGTTTTAATACTGTACCTATCTCCCTTTCTGCTCAATGCATCGACGTTTTGGGTTCCTTCCGGAGCGGCTTGAAGTTTAGGTAAACCAGAAATCTTGTTGTAGGTTTCGATAGCCAAAAATTCTCCGCGTTCTCCCGTGATATTTTTTGTTCTAATTAACCCCCTCTTTTTCAGCAAAGCGATTGCGAAAGCATAGATGCCCCACAGAACATCATCGTCGGCAGCTTCTACTTTTTTGAATATCTCGCTCCCTTTTTCCATAAAAATGAATCTACAAAAATCCAATTATTTCTTTGCCTATTTCCCGTATTACGTCTATCGCTACGCTGTTCCCCAATTGTTTTAAAGCGAGTACATTCGACACCGTTACCGGAAAAATAAAATTATTCGGGAAGCCCATCATTTTTTTTGCTTCATCTACCGTCAAAATATGTTTCGAATCCCCAACAATATATGTATCCCAGCTTCTTCTGTCTATAAACCATTCACCGTTTGGTTTTTTATATACCGGTGAACCACGACCTCCGACGCGGATTGTTCTCCCTATTCTATCTGGCCATTTTGGGTTCTTGAAAAAATGCCTCAAGGTTATGCCACTTGGCGTGGTTGGCTTGGGGAATCTGAATTTACCCGCCCCAGAAGCACCTTTTCTGAAAGCAACAAGATAAAATCTTTGTCTGGCCGTCGGTAGTCCGAAATCGCTGGCATTCAATATGTTCCACGAATCGTCCCTATCACGATTTACGTGATATCCTGCTTTATCCAATTTTTCCAAAATAAACTGAAATGTCCGACCCTCGTCATGGGTTACAATATTACGAACATTTTCCAAAAAGATAACCTTGGGCTTACGAGCCAAAATTATCCTTTCTATGTCATTGAACAAAGTGCCCCTGTCGTCATCGAATCCGTTTTTTTTTCCGATTCTACTGAACGGTTGGCACGGAAAACCCGCGCACAAAATATCGAAGCGAGGTATGATCTTTTTGATATTTTTTTCCCAAACCGATTTTGGTTTGTCGATTGTACTCGTCAGTGTTATTTCTTTTATGCTTCTCCAAAAATGTTGGGCATGAAGCTCATTCAGAAACAACTTGGGGCTTATTCTCGAAAAATTATGTTCGTAGGTTTTCTTTGCATGACGGTCAAACTCGTTTACGAAAACGCACTCTCCACCGAGATCGTGCAATGCCAAATGGAAGCCGCCAATACCGGCAAAAAGGTCTATAAATGTAAATTTCTGTTTATTCATATAAGAAAATATAACTCATTTTCTTGGTTTCCTAATTTCTTCCCGATCGACTTCGTTACCGATGAGCCGTACATAAACCCCGCACCTTTTGCGACTGGATTCAAGTCTTTTCTTAAGTTCGCTTAATCCCTTTCCGTGATGTTTCAACATCATCTCTCGTTTTCTAGCATCATCTTCTGCCAGAAAAGCCTCATAGTAAATTAAACACCATGGGACATAACGAGCTGTTGACTTTGACTTTTTGTCATTGTGTTCAAACAATCTTTTTCTTAAATCGTTGGTTGAACCCACATAAATTTCATCCGGCTTGGTAATGCTTTGTATTAAGTAAACAAAATGCATATCTTCAAAAGGTGCGGGGTAAAATTCGCATCCATCTACACCGAGAGCGCCGCATTTGCAATAAGTCATGCTCTTGTATGTATTCCAATAAATCTCATCACCGCACTTTTTGCAGCGCCAGTGAACTTCATTTTTGATTTTAGTTTTAATAGCCATACTTGATTCTTGCCAGGCTGTGAAAATAAAAAATCCAAAAATTGCCCAATTTAAGAGGGTAAGTTGCCCTTGTTAGTTTTATTATCAACCCCCCTTGAAAATAAACTTTCTACAAAACTATTTCTCATGTTTCTTTTTCTGGTTACTCGTCTCCTCTAAAAATTCATCTAGATCGGATTGTTTAATTCGCCACCAGCCGATTTTGGAGGCCTTAAGCTTACCCGAAACAATATAACGGTTCACCGACCGCGTGCTAACACGCAAAATCTTTGCGACTTCTTCAATGGTTAAAAATTTATCTGTGGATAACTTCATGACCAAAAATATAAATTCATCAGCTTGATATTATAATAGCGCTTAAAAATACCTATGGCAAGAGTGTCTTTTATTGTCTTTAGCAAAAGAACTTATCAAGTGGATAATTTTCATTCTTTCGGCAAAAATCTATTGACACCATTTGTCGGTTTGATAAAATTAAAGCGTTGAGAAATTGAAACCCGTCTCAATGAATCGATCCAGGATTTAAATCCCCAAGTCCGCTGGATCGAGCTTGGGGGTTTAAGTTTCTCAGCCACAACTGAATATTTCCTACTCTGCGGGGTAGG
>JBDRNZ010000005.1:0-61831 GCA_043810515.1 Candidatus Peregrinibacteria bacterium | reverse complement strand
ATTCCCGAATCCCCGACATGCAGATATTTTTCAAAATTCTCATCCATGCTTTTTAGCAGCGAAACGCAGATTTTATACATTTTCCTCGAAAGCTCATAAACCTCGTCCATATCAATAACCTCCGCTGGCACATCAAAAAGTTTTGTCCGCATGACGACAACAATTCTGTGCGCCTCGCGATAAACCTCCCCGTAACCTTTTACCGCCTCATCAAGCCTGTCCATAAGTTCGTCTCTTTTTGCGAATTTTTCTGGGAATGGAACGCGGTAAAATTCTTCAAAACGGTCCAGATCGGTGTTGAATCTGTAGCCGATAGCCCCGTTTTCAGCGAAAAGATAAAGATTTTCAAAAAATCCCTGAAGCGCATGAGAATCGATTTCCTTTACAAGAAAGCCAATAGCCCTTTTTTCAAAAGACTCAAGCTGGCGCCCCGTGCAGAAAGCTATGGGCATTTTGTGGGACAGAGCCACAAGCATATCTGCCATTTTTTTTGACGGACCAACCTCGCCTTTTTCGGTTATCGTTCCGTCAAAATCAAACATCGCCGCTTTGAATTTCATGATTATTTTGCTTCTTTTTTAATAATTCCCCAGTGATAAAGATAAATCGGCAATGCGACTATAAGCATGGAAAGCCATAGCACAAGTTCGCGTTTCACCTCATTGGCATGGCGAAATTCCGCGTTTTCGGTGGCTTTCACGAGACAGTCGGCTTTGAGAATTTCTTTTTGCTCGGATGTTAATGTCGGATCCTTCAAAATTTGCGCGCCGCTGGCTGGATCGTATTTGTAAAGAAGCGCGTCATCGGTGCATCCATAATACATTTCCGGCTGCATTGTATCGAGTTCTTCCCATCCTTTAACGTCAAAAACATATTCCTTAAGCACAAGATTTATGAGTCCGATCATTGAAACTATAAGGATAACAACGGAAATAGCCGTTACAATGTAAAGATAAAGCGCCCTTACTATACCGATTTTTTTGATATTTTCCATATTTTTTTGGTTATTTTTTAATAGGTTTTTTCATTCCTAAGCCTTTCAGCGGTCTCAAGCATTTTTTGTTTTTTGACCAGCAGCTCGTCAGCCGTTTTTGCCGGCAGATAGGGGACAAGAAGATCAATAAGTTCCGCGGTGGCCTCTACATTACCTGTATAAGCGGTAAAATGCACGTTATTTCCCACATAATCAAAATATATATTTAAAAGTTCGAGAGTTTTTTGAATCATTTCATTCGGATCCCTGTCTGAAAAAATAGCAAAAATTCTGAAATAATCCGCGTAATACGCCATCTCATTCATGCCATTGAGCTCGATTGCTTTTTCCAGATCGTCCCTGCACTCGGTTATATTTCTGTCCGGATTGTTTTCATCGCAGTACAAAACGCCTTTCAGGTACCATGCCTGAGAGTCCAGCGGATTTAGCTCAATTTCTTTTTCTGTCGAATGGAACGCGGTATCAAAGTCATTAGCTTTTATCGTCTCATCCGCCATATTCAGATAATAATTTCTCGGGAAAAACGAATACGCCGTATACGATTCATCCACAACCTTCGAAAGTACAAGTATTCCGCCTTCATAAACAGCCATAAGCCCGACAATTACGGCCAGCACAAGACCCAAAACAGCTCTTCGTTCCTTCGCGGCGGCCTTCGCTACCAGCGACCTTATCAGAATTATAAAAATAAAAAGCGTCACCAGATTGACCATAAAATTCAGATTGTAATCGATCATATTATGGGCAAATCCGCCCAAAACGCTCACTCCCAGAATATAAACGCTGTCTTTTTTTACTCTGCTTAAACGCGGAAATCTTTTCACGACAACCGCAAAAATGCTGATCAGAAACACCAGGAAAGCACCCAGCGCGATAAGTCCGTTCTCAGCGCCGATCTTCAGAAACAGATTATGCGGATGATCGGCATTTCCGAGAAATGTCTTTTGTATGCCATTATAAGCCTGTCTGAAACTGAAGGGCCCCCATCCGAAAAGTGGTTTTTCTTTTATAAGTTCCACGGCGCCGAGCCAGAAATCAACTCTTTCCTGAGCCGAAGTCAGACTCTCGCTATTGCCAAAAGTTATTCTTTCTTCAATATTAACAGTTTCGTGATTCATAGACCTGAAAGCATTCGCTCCAAAAAAGAAAACTCCGGCCGTTAAAATCGTCAGGCCCACCAGAAACACGGCTTTCCACCTTATTCTTTTGAAAAAATAAATCAGCATCAGCACTGCCTGCCCGCCAAGAACGATCAGCGCGCCTCGCGAATACGTCAAAAGCAAAGCGGAAAGCACAAAACCGATCAGCACCGCAGTCTGCCAGCGCGACTTTTTTCCGGCAAGAAGCATAAAAACAGGCCACGCCATGAGCAGAAAAAGCGCAAAAGCATTCGGCCACACATTTGAATGATAAAAAATATTAAAAAAAGGCCCGAACATGCGCACTTCCGGCTTCGCGAAATATATAAAATATCCGACAATTACAGCCAGAATCGTACCAAACCCCACGATCCGCAAAAAACTCCCCGCCCATTCATTTTTTTTGTACGCGAACAAAAAATACAACGGAACCATTGATATAAAAGCCAGAACTTCGCTGAATCCCAGATTTTTCGTCTGCGAAAAAACAAAAGACGCCGCGATAGCCGCCGCAAAAATCAGCAGAAAAGCCTTTTCCCAGAAAACTTTCTCCCTTTTTTTCCTGAATTCGAAAAACGCAACAACCGCGACCAAAACACAAAAAACAATTGTCATCGGAAATCCGGCACCGTAATCATACTTTTTAAACACCGGGTTCATCAGCGCGACCAGCCAGAAAGCGCTTAATAAAACATAAGACAGATTTTCCGTCAAAAACTTCAGACTCTTTTTCATACCGCCATTATACATAAACAAAAAATCTCTTCAATTTTTCACAAATAAGCCATAGTATTGCCTTAAATGAAACCCGAAAAAACCAAAGCGATTTTGATAGACGTGATTGACAAAGAAACCCCCCGTGAGGAGGCCGAGAAACGTCTAAACGAACTCGAAAATCTTGTGAACACATACGGCGGAATAGTTGTGGTGAAAACAATCCAGCGGCGCGGGACTCCGGATTATGACACGTATATCGGTAAAGGAAAAGTCGAGGAGATATTTGAAATGGGAAAGACTCACGACGCGAAAATCCTCATCGTTAACAACATTTTAAAGCCGAAACAGATTTATAATCTTTTGGAAATTTTACGGAAAGCGGAAATGGAGGCATGGGACAGAATAGATTTGATTTTGAAAATTTTTGATAAACATGCCCAGAGTACGGAGGCAAAGTTGCAGATAGAACTCGCTGGAATCCGTCATATGGGGCCGAGAATTTTTGGAATGGGAATGGAACTTTCCAGACAGTCCGGCGCGAAGGGACTTCGCGCCGGAGCCGGCGAAGCCAACATCGAAATCATGAAACGCCACCTGCAAAGCCAGGAATTAAGCATCATGAAAAAGCTCAAACATTACGAACTCATAAATTCCCACCACAGGGAACGCCGCCGCCGCTTAAACTTGCAGACAGCCGCGCTCGTGGGTTACACAAACGCCGGTAAAAGCTCCATTTTAAACGCGCTGACAAACAAAGGCGCTTACGTCGCGGACAAATTGTTTGCCACTCTCGATACAAGAGTCGGAAAACTTTACATCGCCCCGCAGTCATATCCTGATAACGGCGAATACGTGAAAGGCAGAGAACTCCTAATTTCCGACACAATCGGTTTTATCCGGAATCTGCCGCCGTCGCTCATACAGGCGTTCAAATCCACTCTTGCCGAAACTATTGAATCCGACATGATTCTTCACGTCATCGATATCACCGATCCCGAAATTCATATGAAAATAAAAGTTGTTGAGGAAATTCTTGATCAGATCGGCCTTCATGATAAGCCGAAAATTTATGTTTTTAATAAAATCGATCTTTTGCCGGCGGTTTCAATTCGAAGAGAAGTAACGCCCGTTGTCCCTACACGCAGCCTTCTTCCAGCGGGAAGTGGAACCGCGAAACTGCTCGGCTGGGAAACTCCCGCCCCAAAAAAGCACAAACCCGCGGAGAATCCGAAAATTCTGAAAAGAAAATACAAAGATTTTATGCCGGCATTTGTTTCCGCGAATGAAAAACTGAACCTGGAAGAACTGATTAAAAAAATCGAAATCAATCTTGGAAAATTGTGACCGGTCACACTTTTCCACCCAGGTGGAAATATGATATTATTTGCCCATCATGAAAAATAATACCTTCAAAGCCTCGATAATAGGCTGCGGCAGCGTCGGAGCGACAACGGCTTACGCATTTCTTCTTTCCGGAGCGGTAACAGAAATGGCTCTGCTAGATGTAAATAAAGAACGCGCGAACGGGCTCATGCTCGATCTCAAACACGCAATTCCTTTCACGCCTTACACGGAAATCGAGTCCGGCGACAACTATAAATTATGCAAAGATTCAAGCGTGGTCATCGTCACAGCGGGAAAAAGGCAGGAGAAAGGGGAGTCACGTCTCGATCTTGTAAAAGCCAATAAAAAGATATTCGCGGGCATCATCCCAAAAGTCGCAAAAGCGGCTCCGAACGCAATAATTATTGTTGTCGCGAATCCTGTGGATATTTT
Organism: Candidatus Peregrinibacteria bacterium; assembly: GCA_043810515.1. GTDB lineage: Bacteria > Patescibacteriota > Gracilibacteria > UBA1369 > LOWO2-01-FULL-3 > WJKQ01. The sequence goes on along the minus strand of JBDRNZ010000005.1, from coordinate 57,205 downwards.
GGCTTATGAGGCCCTGAAACTTTCAAAATTTCCATCCGGCAGGGTTTTTGGAACGGGAACAATTCTCGACACCGCGCGCCTCCAGTTCCATATTTCCGAAAAAATAAATATCCATCCGAACAGCGTCGACGCCTACATTCTCGGCGAACACGGCGACACGTCATTTCCGGTTTACAGCAGCGCAAACGTCCTCGGAAAATCTCTCTACGACTTCGAGGGATTCTCCAGAAAAATCGCTGAAAAATGCTACGAAGACACGAAAAACGCCGCTTATCGCATCATCCACGATCAGGGCTACACCTGTTATTCCATAGCCACGGCCATCCGCGAGATCACAAAAGCCATCTTTGAGGACAAAAAAATGGTTTTCCCGCTCTCAACACTTTTGAAAGATTACTACGGCCACAACGACGTCTGCCTTTCAGTGCCATGCGTCCTCGGCCGCAACGGCATCGAAAAAGTCATCCACGTCCCCCTCGACGAAAACGAACAGCGCAAACTGACAAAAAGCGTGGAAACTTTGAAGGCGTTTCTGTAATCTGGTGGAGCTTAGGGGATTTGAACCCCTGGCCTCTTCCATGCCATGGAAGCGCTCTAGCCAGCTGAGCTAAAGCCCCATTTTTTCCCAGCCTGAAAAATCTTGGTGGGCCAGGTAGGAATTGAACCTACGACCAATCGGTTATGAGCCGACTGCTCTAACCTCTGAGCTACTGGCCCATATTTTAAGGAACTTTTACTCGGTTTTTGCCTCAGCCTCCTCTGCCTTCTCGGCTTTCGCTGCCTTTTTCTCTGCTTTCTCGGCCTTTTTTACAACTTTCGCGGCTTTTTTCTCGGCACGCTCGGTCTCAACCTTAGATGTAGTCGCAACACTGGCCGCTTTTGGACCGTTTTTCTGAAGATCGTTCAGTTCCCGCGCGAGTCGTGATTTTTTGCGCGCGGCATTATTTTGGTGAATGAGATTTTTTTTGCAGGCGATGTCGATGATCGAATAAACTGTCGGCAAAAGCTTTACCGCCTCCTCGGTTTTTCCTTCGCTTATGTATTTAAGCTCTTTTTTGAATAATGTTTTCAGCTCGCTTTTTACGGGCGCATTTCTCTTTCTGCGCTTAAGGCTCTGTCTCATCTGCTTTTTCGAAGACTTTAATAGTGGCATTTTTGAATGTTTAAGATAATATAGGCGGTGAGATTTTAAGGTATGAAGCCATTCAAGTCAACAAAACCATGTTCAAATCCGACAAACAAATTATTCTCGCCTCAAAAAGTCCGCGTCGCAAAGAGCTTCTAGCCATGCTCGGAATGGATTTTATGGTTCACGCCAGCGATTTTGAGGAAAAGGACACGCATCTCACGCCTGAAGAACTCGCGATCCACAACGCAATCGGCAAAGCCCAGGACGTCGCGCGCCATTACAAAAACGCGCTTGTAATCGGAGTCGACACGGTTGTCGCGTTTGAGGACCACATGCTCGGAAAACCAAAAGACGTCTCTGACGCTGCCGTAATTCTCCGCCTTCTCAGCAACACCACGCACAGGGTCATTTCCGGCGTTTGCGTCATTGATTCGGACAAAAACACTGCCATTTCCGCCCTCGAAACCACTCTCGTAACAATGGACCGCCTTGAAGAATCCGACATTTCCTCTTATGTCGCTTCCGGCGAAGGCCATGACAAAGCCGCCGGCTACGCCATTCAGGGCCTCGGCGCCTTATTCATCAAAAAAATCGACGGCGACTACTTCAACGTCGTCGGCCTGCCAATTTTCAAACTTCACAAAATTCTCCAGAAATTTGGAGTAAAGTTCTCTTGATTCATTCACGGAAACATTGTTACTATTCAAGCAAGAATAACTAACCTCATTTCATATGTTTAAAGGTCTAAAATCATTGCTTGCAGGGCTTGTAGGAGGTGCGGCATTGGGAATTTTGTTTGCGCCCAAAAAAGGCGAGGAATTAAGAAAAGATCTGAAAAAAGAAGTTGATTCGGGAGGAACGGGACTCGATACTGTAAGAAGCACGGTTGTCGGAATGGGAAAAGAAATCGGCGAAAGCTGCAAAACTTGTTCGGGAAAAGTAGCATCTTCAAAAGAGTATAAAGAAGGCAGAAAAAAGGTTGAAAAAGTCATTTCCAAAGCCAGAAAAACTCTGAAAAAACGCATGAAATGACACCTTTGCGAAACATTGCCGTTCTCGGCCCAAAAAACACTTTTTCTGATATCGCGGCCGATAAATTTTTAAAAAAGTCCGGCCTGAAACTTAAAAAACTCTTCGCAAGAGATATTGACGAGGTTTTTTCTGTCGTTGAAAAGGGCAAAGCCGTGATGGGAATAGCGCCTGTGGAAAACGCGCTCCACGGCACCGTCAGAGAAACTCTGGACTGTCTCTTTCAAAGTAAGGTTCATATAATAAGCGAAATTTCTCTGCCGGTTCATCACTGTCTTATTTCTTTGTCGAATTCAAATACGCGTGGAATAAAAAGGATTCTTTCGCATTATCAGGCGCTCGGTCAGTGCAAAAAGTATCTGAAAAAACATTTTCCGAACGCATCGCTTGAAAGTTTTCAGTCAACAACCGCGGCGATAAAAAGGCTGCAGAACTCTTCCGACAAGTCCATCGCGGTCATAGCTCCCGAAGTTGCCGCAAACCAAAACGGATTAAGAATTCTTGCAAAAAATATCGAGGACAAAAAAGACAACGCCACAGTTTTTGTAATTATCGGAAAAGGAAGAATAAGCGAAAAACCTACGACCGATTCCAAATCCAAAACCCCGACCACTTCCGAACAAAAAATTAGATCAAAGACGTCGATTGCATTCCACTTCAGTAAAGACTCTCCCGGCAGCCTTTTTACGGTTTTTAAAGATTTCGCGGACGCCGGCATCAACATGACAAAAATAGAATCCCGTCCCACAAAAACAAAATTCGGCGATTATATTTTTTATCTCGACTTTGACGGTCTTCTCTCCGACCCAAAAGTCCGCAAAACCTTAGAAAAAGTCGCCCGCAAAGTCGCAAAACTAAAAATCCTGGGAAGTTATTAAAAAAAACTATTGAAATTACATTTAGTTTTACCTACAATAAAAACACCACGATAAGAGGCTACGAAAGGGGAAAGTCCCGATCATTATGCCTCTTTTTTTGTGTTCCAATAAATGCTTTAGCTTATTGATATAAAAGTGATAATTACCGAAATTTCTTAGTAAAGCAGAGTATTTATATTTATTGGGAATTCCGACTTTTAATAATTTATTAGTCTTTGCAAGGTAATCAACAAGACAATAAAAATCCCCGTCACCGGTGACAATGATCGCCTTATCAAATTTTTTATATTCAATCATGCAATGCAAAACCAATTCTGCGTCACAATTCCCCTTAATAACTGTCTGTCCTCTCCGTAAAGTAGGCTTAAAAATAAGCTTGTATCAATAAAGACGCTCATTTCTAGATAAATAGCCAACGAAAAGATACGCTTTTTTTACTTTATACTTGTCTTTTAAATAAATACGAAATCTTGCGAAATCCAATTTCCAGCCAGCGTCGTTTATCGCAAGATTCAAATTTTGGCTGTCAATAAAAGCATAGTTATTAAAATCCTTTCTCATAAAATTACTAATGAGAAAAAATAATATCAAATGCTTTTAAAATTTTTATTAAATTTTTTTAAATTCCTACCTCAGTCCCTCCACCATCTTCACCCTCGCCTCTATCAGCTCGGCCGTCCCGATATCTTTTCTGTAAAAAACCGGACCTTCAACGGCCATAACAGCGCTCTGTGCAAGCTTTTCCGCCTCCGCGATATTATCCCCGATTCCGACAAAAGCCACAGCCCGCGAGCCGCCTAAATAAAGTCCGTCCTCGCGGAGGTCCACGGAAGCGTAATAAACTTTCACACCCGCCGGGACCTCGCCCACGACGATTTTTTCGCCTTTTACAGGTTTGTCCGGATAGCCTTCCGGCACGACATATTTGCAGACGGTAGCCTTTTTTTCGAATTCGACCGTCACCTGAGCCAGAGTTTTATTTATAATTCCTTCACAGATATCCACAAAATCCGTTTTCAGTATTGGTAGAACATTCATGGCTTCCGGATCGCCAAAACGCGCGTTGTATTCGATCAACTTCACGCCGCTTTTGGTAACCATAAAACCGCCATACATTACGCCTTTAAAATAACTTCCGGTTTCCTCAAAAACTGCTTTCGCAACATGCTTGTTTATGTCGCTCGCCTCAGCCACATCGCGCGCCGTCAGAAACGGCATAAGATGATTTTCCATGCTGTACGAACCCATCCCGCCGGTATTCGGCCCCTTGTCGCCCTCGAAAGCGCGCTTGTGATCCTGCACAATCGGCATGTCAACGGTATAGGTTCCGTCACAAAAACTCATCAGGCTGAATTCCTGCCCGACAAGTTTTTCCTCAACCACCACCCGCCCCGCGTCGACAAGGCATTCTTTCGCGTACGCGATTCCCTCCTCAATACTTTTTAAGTGATCACCGGAAACTTTTACACCTTTGCCGCCTTTCAATCCGTCAGCCTTTACCACAAAATTCTCGCCAAGTTCTATAAAAAAATCTTCCAGACCATTCCCATCATAAAAAACCTTAAATTTCGGATTTCCGGGAATCTGATGTTTTTGCATTAAATCGCGCGCAAAAGATTTCGAGGATTCAAGCCTGCCGACCGTGGCCAGGGGCGAGGCACTTTTGATTTCCATTTCCAGAAGCATGTCAACAATTCCACATGCAATAGGGGCTTCCGGCCCGATTACGGCGAAATCCGGACGCACTCGCGCCGCGACCTCCGCTATCAAATCTTTGTCGCAAAGATCCGCCACGATATATTCCTCGCTCATTTTAAAAATCCCGGGATTTTTTGAACTGCCGATAGTAAAAAGCGAAACATGATACCGACTCTTCTTAAGAGCTTCGGCAATTGCGTGTTCTCTCGCACCGCTGCCGATTAAAAGTACTTTTTTCATAACCGGTCAAAATTTAAAAGACTAAATTAGGTTTAACTGTGTTTCAGCCTCGGGACTTGAATTCTCGTCCGAAATTCCGGCATCCGGCGCGGGTTCACAGCTGCTGCAGACCTTGTCTTTCATCCTTGCATCAGAGTTTTTCTTTAAAACCGCCTCGTCGATATCGCCGGTTTTATAGTGTTTATCAAAACACGCCATGCAAAAATCTTTTGGACCGACATTTTTTACCATGCATGAATCAAAAGCGTCTTTCAGATCCTCATAAATCAACGCGTCCGCGCCTATAAATTTGCGGACATCCTCGACGGAAACATTCGCCGCGATAAGTTCTTTTGTTGTCGGAATGTCTATTCCGTAAAGACACGGACTTATGACCGGCGGCGAATATGAAGCAAAATAAACTTTTTTTGCCCCGGCGTCCCTCACCATCTGAACAATCTGTCTTGAAGTGTTTCCTCTTACGATACTGTCGTCGACAATAAGGATATTTTTTCCCTCAATTTCAAGCCGCATGGCGTTCAGTTTGTATTTTATGGATTTTTTTCGGACAGCCTGCCCGGGCATTATAAAAGTCCGGCCGATATATCTGTTTTTTACAAGCCCCTCGCGATATTTCAGATCCAGCGCGTCAGCAAGCGCCAGAGCCGCCGTGCGTGAGGAATCAGGCACCGGCATCACGACATCTATATTCAGACGGGACTTTTTAACTTTTTTAGCGAGTTTTTCTCCCATCCTTATGCGCGATTTGTAAACCGAAACGCTGTCTATTAAAGAGTCGGGCCGAGCGAAATAAATGTATTCGAAAATACATGGAATATGTTGCTTTTTTGTGAGAACTTTGCTGTGAACTTTTCTGTTTTGTTCGTCAATAAATATGACTTCGCCGGCCTTTACGTCCCTTATGATTTTAAATCCGAGAATATCGAGAGTGACGGATTCGGAGGCGAAAATATATTCTGTAACAAGCCCCTTTTCACGTTTGCCGAATATTAAAGGCCGGATGCCGCGCGGATCGCGGAACGCGACCATGCCGTGTTTTGCGATGTATGCGACAACGCTGTAAGCCCCCTGTGATCTTGCAAAGACGCTTTCGACGGCTTTGCAGACATGTTTCATTCCAAGGTTCTCAGCATTTTGTTTTGTCAGAGCCTTCGTAAAAAGATTCAGCAGCACCTCCGCGTCGCTGTCGGAATTCACAAGACGGTGATCTTTTTCAAAAATTTCATTCCGCAGATCATATGAATTAAACAGATTACCATTGTGAGCCAGCATAACCCCGAAAGGCGCCGGCCCGAGAAACGGCTGGATCTCCTCAATATTTCCCTTGCCGATTGTTGCATATCTGGTATGGCCCAAGCCTACATAGCCGGCAAGGCGCTTCATGTGTCGTGTGTGAAAAATATCTCTCACAAGTCCAAAATCTTTCCTTATGTGAAATTTACCGTCATAAGTGATAATTCCGGAAGCATCCTGGCCGCGGTGCTGTACCGTCAAAAGAGAGTCATACAGATCCTGGGCGACATAATCATGACCATATATTCCAACAACACCACACATAATTTTTTTGTTAATTGATTATATTATTCAGCCGCTTCGCGGCGGTTACTGTATTTTCCATAAGACACGCGACAGTCATCGGCCCGATGCCGCCCGGCACCGGCGTTATAAATCCGGCCTTTTCAGCGACTTCATCAAAATCCACGTCTCCGACAAGTTCTCCGTTATCAAGCCGGTTGATGCCGATATCAATCACGGTGGCTCCCTCCTTTACCATATCAGCCTTTATGAGGTCCGGCTTTCCGACCGCGACGCACAAAATGTCGGCGTTTTTCGTATGAGCCGCGAGATCTTTTGTGTGAATATGGCAGACCATCACGGTTGCATTGCGGTTTAGAAGCATCATCGCGAGCGGTTTTCCGACAATATTACTGTGTCCGACCACCACGGCCTCGCGTCCTTCAATCGGAATTTTATAATGTTCAAGAAGCCGTATAACGCCTCTCGGAGTGCACGGCGCAAGATGCTCAAATTCCATACTCAGAAACATCTTTCCAAGATTATAAGCCGTAAATCCGTCCACGTCTTTTTTTGGCTCAATGGCGCGGATAACATCCGGCACGTAAACTCCGCGAGGGAGGGGAAGCTGCACTAAAATTCCGTGAATAGATTCATCCTCATTCAGTTCATGAATTTTCCCAATAAGCTCATCTGTCGTTACATCGGTGTCGTAATCAAACTGTTCCCATTCTATGCCGGTCATGTCGCAGGCTTTTTGTTTCTGCTTTATATAAGACACAGAAGCGGGATCTTTCCCGACAAGTATGACGGCGAGTTTTGGATGGATATGTTCCGCGTGCAGTCTGTTTACCTCACTTTGCAGTTTCAGAAGCATTTCCTTTGATACTTTGCGTCCATCCAGCAGCGTCATGGAAAGTAATGAAAAAAATAAAAACTTTCCAGTTGCCTTAACTGAAAAGCAATTTCATATTAACTTCACTTTTTTGGAACGTCAACCAGAGATTCTTTGACAGCCGCCCATAAATCCTCGGCCGTGTCCTCGATTTTTTCTCTTACCTTTACTCGTTTCCAGCCGTATTTATCAGCGAGATGGGAATGAATTTGCTCGCATTTTTTTATAAGCTCCTCATTCTGTTCATGAACATGTTTTTCCTCCACTGCCGAAACGTCCCTTTTTCCCTCCATCAAAATTGCCAGATCCTCTTTGAGAACTTTTGAATTTATAATTTCAACCCACTCCTCTTCAAGACCCTTTGCGGTTCCCCACGCAATTCCTGTTCCCGAATAATCTTCCGCCACGACAATATATCCTTCCTCAATAAGCCGCAAAAGCTCCGGCTGGAATTGATAGCGGTTTATCACATACCACATCTGCAGTTCGTCCTCGGAAATTTTCTGCTCCTCATGTCCGCGCAAAATTCCGTTTATAAAACTCCCGCTCGGCTCAATATCATAAACCGGATATTTCACGTAATGCGCCTTGTATCCTTCACTCTCAAGCCTTTCCACGAGACGCCTGGAGTGCGTGGTCTTGCCGATATTGTTTATCCCGTAAATTGTAATAAATTTCCCTTTTTGCATTTTAAAAATATAAATTTTTATTTACCATAACCTCCGGTACTGCCAAATCCTCCGCGTGTCCTGTTTTGCATTTCATCAACCTCCTCCCATTCAAATTTATCAACTCTCACAAACACGCCCTGCGCGATTTTTTCTCCTTTTTGAATGGAAACCGGTTTATCGGTAAAATTGTAAACAAGAACTTTTATCTCATCCTCGCTCCCGCAATAATCGTGATCAATAATCCCGAAACCGTGCGGCGGAGTAAGTCCTTTTTTTGAAGGCGTACTACTTCTGGAAGCGACTACGAGCATATATTTTTCAGGCACTTCGACGATCAGATTTGATGGAATCATTGAAATTTCTTTTGGCGGAATCTCGAAACTTTCCCGCGCGCTGATATCAAAACCGACAGCCCCCCCGGTTTCATAAATTGGAAGCGGAATGCTCTCGTCTATGCGTTTTATGCGAACTTTCATAATCTTAAGGCCTTTATTTGTCGGCGGATATAGGATAAATTATATCGCGCTCACTCACAACACAAATATTTATGCAGCTGATCAAAATAATACATTTACAGATATTAAACCTGCTCACGGCGGAACTGGACGAAAATTCCGACAAAAAAATAGATTTCGCGGTCGGCGGACAGGCTGTTATTGAAGGCGTAATGATGAGATCGCCGAATCACATAACCGTAGCGGTCAGAAAAAAAAGCGGAAAAATCATACTGGACAAAAAACCTTACAAGTCATTAACTCAAAGAAAAAAATATCTGAACATTCCGATTATCCGCGGAGTTATAAATCTTTTTGAAATGATGGCGGTCGGCGCGAAAGCCATAAATTATTCCGCGAACGAATCGGTTGAGGAGGAACCGGTCAAGAAAGAAGACAAAACCTCCGGCATGAAAATTTTTGAAACTGTGACATTCATTCTTTCATTTATAATCGCGATAGCTTTCAGCATTTTTCTTTTCAAATTTGTCCCGCTCTGGACCACGACTCTTCTGGAGAACGGAAGCGGGTACATTCAGCAGCACTATATCGTTTTCAATCTGATAGACGGAGCGTTAAAAATTTCCATTTTTCTGCTTTACATATTTCTTCTGTCGCTGATCCCGAGCTTCAAAAGAGTTTTTCAGTATCACGGCGCGGAGCACAAATCCATTTTTACTTATGAAAATAAACAGCCGCTCGATACTGAACACGCCGCCCCGCAGTCTCGTTTTCATCCGAGATGCGGCACGAGTTTTATACTTATTGTTTTTGTAATAAGCATCATCGTATACACTTTTGTTCCGAAACAGGAAAATTTCTGGATAAATCTTTCACTCAGACTTGCTTTTCTTCCGGTTATTGCTGGAATTTCATATGAATATCTAAAAATAAGCGCGAAACACGCCGGTAATAATTTCGTCGGCGCGCTTATAGCTCCCGGCCTCTGGTTTCAGCGCTTGACTACTAAAGAACCTGACTCCTCCCAGCTCGAAGTCGGCCTTGCTTCGCTAAAAGAAGCCCTAGTCATGGAAAAAGAAAGTTCAAAAAGCTCTACTTAACCTCGCTCATCGCGGAATTTACATCAATATGCACGCCCGGCCCCATGGTCGTTGCTATTGTTATGCTCTTTATATAATTTCCTTTGGTGCTTGACGGTTTCGCGTCAATCACGGTTTTTAGAAGCGCCGCGAGATTTTCTTTCAGTTTGGCTTCATCAAAAGAAACCTTTCCGAAAATATTGTGCAGATTTCCTTCCTTATCAATTCTCAGTTCGACTTTTCCTTTTTTCAAAGCCTCGATTGCTTTGCCAACATCGGGAGTCACAGTTCCGGATTTTGGATTTGGCATGAGCCTTTTTTGTCCGAGAATTTTTGCGATTTTTCCGAGAGATTTCATCTGATCCGGAGTAGCGACTGCAATATCGAAATCCAGCCAGCCTTTTTCGATTTTAGCGATAAGCCCTTCGGTTCCGGCCTCGCTTGCGCCGGCGGCTGTAGCTTCCTTCACTTTGTCATCGCCGACAAAAGCAACGACACGAACGTCTTTTCCTGTTCCATGAGGAAGTTCGGTGCTTGTACGAACATTCTGGTCGGCCTGGGCCGGATCGACACCGAGACTGAAATGCGCTTCACAGCTCGCGTCAAATTTTGTAGTGGAAGTTTTCTTGAGAATAGAAACCGCCTCGTCGAGAGTGTAGAGGTCTTTTTCAATGAGTTTTTTTGCCTCATTGTATTTTTTGCCGCGTTTTTTCTCCATAATTGTAATTGTTAAGTGGTGCAAACCCCCGCCTTGGCGGGGTCCCACGAATTAAATTAGCCTTCGACTTTTACGCCCATGCTTCTTGCCGTTCCGGCGATGATTTTTACAGCCGCGTCAATATCATTGGCGCTCAAATCCTCCATTTTTACTTTCGCGATCTCTTCAAGCTGAGCTCTCGTGATCGTTCCGACCTTGTCTTTATGCGGAATTGCAGAGCCTTTTCCCAGCTTCAGAGCTTTTTTTATCAGAACCGCCGCTGGCGGGCTTTTCATTATAAACGTAAAACTTCTGTCATCAAAAACGCTTATTTCAAGCGGAACAATCGTATCTCCCATTTCTTTTGTTTGATTGTTGAATTTGGTGCAGAAATCCTGAATGTTTACTCCGTGCGGACCAAGTGCTGTACCTACCGGTGGAGCAGGATTTGCCTTGCCTGCCGGCACCTGCAGCTTTATTACTGTCAAAAGTGCTTTTGCCATTTTTTTTTGAATTAAAAATCTAGAATTTTTCCAGAGCGCGTAACGGACACATTTTATTTATTTCCAGGTAAAAGTCAACACCACCACTTTTAAAATTCCAGATCAAGCAAAGTTATAAGATTTTTTATCTGCGAATGATATTCCTTCGGATATGAAAAACCGTAGATTAAAGAGCCGATTCTTACTGTAAGAAAAGCGACATTCGGCCTTCTGTCATCGTTTATGTAAAAACTGCCGACGCCGAATTCACTTGTTTCGTTGACCTCCGAGTCCAGCCCCTGCGACGCTCTCATTTTCAAAACTTCATACACCTCATTTATGGCAGTCATCACGCCTATCTGAAAAACGTAAACTTTTGCCAGAAGCTCATCCGCGGTTCTGATCGTGGTTTTTGTAACCTCGACATCATAAATATCATCTGTGTAAATCGTCTTGTATAAAAATCCGTCATACGACTCATTTTCAAGGTACGCTCCGACAAAGCCCGCGCTTTTTATCTGATCATCGCGAATAAAAACGTTTTGCGGGGAGGCTACATAATTTTCACTTTCAAAATCCTGAATATCGCTTGTGCTAGCGGCGAAATCAGGGTAGGTGGGAGATGTTCCGGAAATGTCGCCTGGTACGGGCAATAATTCATTACTGTTCAGATCGCCAAAGTCAGGAAGAGCAGCCGAACTTTCATCCGTCACGGCTGGCATGTCGTCCTCGGAAATTTTACTATAATCAATATCGGCCCCCAAAACATTTGTCTGCATGCTTCCGGCGATGTCCGGCAGACCTTTTGTCACATCCAATGTTGCCGGCAGAGTCAGCTCCATTGAAGCATCGTCGCTGGCCGTCCCGTTAAGACGTGGCAGGTAGTCGTTCACAAAAAATTCTGCGGCAATAACAACAATGATTATTGTAAGAATAACTGTAAATACCGTGAATTTGCGCATGGGAATGAGGGAAACAAAAAACTTCAAATCCCTACCAGATTAAGAGAATTAACCGCAAAATGCAAGAACAGAAATTATTTTTTCTTCACCTGCGTAAAATCAAGCTCAACCGGAGTTTCGCGTCCGAAGATTGTTATAAGCACTTTAACCTTACCTTTTTCCTCATCAATTGTGTTGATAATCCCTTCGTAATTCGCAAAAGGTCCGTCAAGCACGATAACGTTGTCGTTAAGACTGAAATCAATTTTAAATTTAGGCTCGGCCTGCCCCATATGCCTCTTAATAACTTTCCATTCCTCCGGAGAAACCGGCACCGGAATGGTTCCCGATCCTACAAATCCAGTAACATTCGGCGTATTTCGCACAACATACCAGCTGTCATCCGTAACGATCATGTCAACAAGTACATATCCCGGGAAAATCCTCTTTTCTTCGGTAACAGGCTCGCCTTTTTTGATAACGATCTGCGTTTCTTTTGGAACGACAACTTCAAAGATCATATCCTGCATTCCCAAAGATTCAATACGCTGCTGAAGGGCTTCACGCACGGCATCCTCATACCCCGAGTAGGTATGAACCACGTACCAGTGTCTTCCTGTTCCTTCAGCTTGTCGTGCCATTCGAATCTTGGTTTATCTTTTTGATAATTTTACTGTCCATCAGCTGTACTGTCGGCCGAACTGTCGGCCGTGCCATCAGCCGGAGCTGCGTCAATGGGAGAAGTTTCCGCGCCGTCAACCGTAATATTTAAATCCGGCGAACTTTCCGTGGTTATATCAATACCGGCGGGAAGTCCGTTGGGATCGGAAAAATCCACCACAGCCGGCGCGTTCGGCGGAGCTATGCTAAGCAGGTAATTGTAACCGCGATTGAAAATATAATCCATGGCCCCGAGAAATAGCGCAGTAGCTACACAAAAAATAAGTACAATTATAGTCAGTCTTACTGCCTGGTTTTTTGTTGGCCAGGTTACTTTTGTTAATTCTTCAAAGCTGTTTTTTAGGTATTCTTTAATCATCGTTTAATGTAAGTTTAAAAAGCTGGTTCCTCAGGCGGGAAAAATATAACACCACCCGGCCGGAAAAACAAGTTCATCTTTTGATGATTGTAAAAAACCCGAAAATATGGTAAAATAAACAAACGAAAATAAAAACAAAATGAAAAAATATCTACCGGCCCTACTGGAATTTCTTTTTGTCACAGCACTGATGGTGATATTCAGCCGTCTGGCTGCCTTCGCGCAATATTTGCCGATTTCACCGGGCGTTTACGAGTCCGCAGACATTCCGCATCCGCCTTCCGGAAGTGGACAGGACACCGTAAAACAGCTCGTGCTTGGTGGTCTGAGCTACGTAAAAGTGCTGGCCGGCGTAATTGGAATAGTTTATATAAGCCTCCTCGGTTTAAAACTGCTGATGGCCAGTGGAGATGAGGAGGATATCTCAAAGGCAAGACGTGGAATCGTTTATGCTCTGATCGCTTTTGTTCTTATAAGCATGTCTCAGGATATAGCTAGAATTTTTGGAATGGAATCCGGAACGCTTTTGGGAAGTCCTCAGGAGATTTTGAACAGGGTGCATCTTTTCGACAAGGAAGTGGAAATAGTAATGACATTCATCAAATATGTTATAGGAACTTATGCGGTTGTCATGCTCATAAGATCAGGAATAAAACTTGTGACTTCCGGAGGGAATGAAGAAGAAACTTCGAAATCCAAAAAAAATATTTTTTACAGTATTGGTGGGCTCCTGCTCCTTTACGTGGGTGAAATATTCATTAAAAACGTTTTCTACAAAGTCGACAAAGACGTTTATTCCGGAATAACGGGCGTGCATCCCGGAGTCGACGCGAAAGCCGGCGCGGAACAGATAGCCGGAATTACAAATCTCGTAGTCAGCTTTCTCGGTCCTATTGCGGTTTTAGTTCTGCTCGGAGGCGCGATTATGTACGCAACCGCGGGAGGCGAGGAGGAGAAAATGAACAAAGCAAAAAGACTGATATTCGCGACAATCCTTGGAATAGTAATAATTTACGGGGCATTCGCGCTTGTAAGCACGGTGCTTTCCGACAAACTTGCCCAGATAGGCGCAATAGCATCGTAAAATGTCATTATAAAAATGAAAAAACTCATAAAACAGATAGCGTTACTTTTCTTTCTCGTTAACCTCGGCCTCACGATCCACCTGGAGATTGCAAGCGCTCAGGATTCCACGCCGTACATCGGTCCTCTTCAGGAAATTCAGAATATAGGCGAGGAAACAGGTCTGCCGAGTTTTATAGAATCAGGACAGCATCCGGACGCGCCGCCGGATTATCTGCAGGAAGGCGTTGGAACGGCCACAAGTCCGATTTTCTTTGCACTGGATTTTTTCCGTTACGTTGTGAGCGGAATAGCAATCCTCGTAATAGTAATACAGGCGATAAAACTTATTTCCGCAAGCAGTGAGGAGGATGCCGGAAAGGCAAAGACCGCTCTGTTGATGGGAGTAATCGGGTTAATAGTCATCCAGCTCGCAGACGTTATAGTGAGAAAAATGTTTTTTGGAGAACAGGGAGAGGCGTTTGAGGACATAGCTACTACCCAGATATACGCGGAAGAAAGCGTAAAACAGGTTAGAGGAATTATAGGATTTGTTGAAGTATTTGTTGGAGCCGCCGCTGTATTGGTAATAATAATCCGCGGATTCACGCTGGTGACAAGCGGTGGAGATGAAGAGGCAATGACGAAAGCAAAAAATCACCTTATTTATGCAGTTGTCGGTCTTGCAGTAGTTGTACTTTCCGAAGCTGTCGTCAGAGGCGTTATATTTCCAGAAGCCGGAAAAGAGCTCCCCGATGCGGACAAGGGACGTGCGGTCATTATTGCAATTACAAATTATCTGGCCGGATTCATAGCGATAATTGCGTTTGTGGGGCTGTTCTACGGAGGTTACAGATTTGTTGTGTCCGGCGGGGAGGAGGAATCAAAAGAAAAAATAAAGAAAATAATACTCGGATCTTTAATCGCTTTAATACTCGCGCTGGGCGCATTTGCGCTTGTAAATACACTATTGGAGCTCAAACCTCCAGACCCCGGACTGACTGAAACTTCACAGCAACCCTAAATAGATTCTTAAAGACATTGAAGAATAACATTACAAATATTATAATCCACCCTGAATTCCCATGAAAAATATAAAGAAAAAACTCTCATTGCTTATACTCGGCCTGATGGCGGCGCTTTTTATGACTTCGCTCCTGCCGGTCGATATAGCGTCCGCTGATGCCTTGAGCGATCTTTTTTCCACGGGGCAACAGGGACAGTCTTTTGAACAATACTCGCCGACTGAGAGTCTCACTCTGGGAGCTGAGGGATATCATGAAGCTCTTACGACAACGAGCGATGTAAAAGATTTTATAATCACAATCGTAAACTTTGCGCTTGGATTTTTGGGAATCATAGCTGTGATCATAGTCATCTATGGAGGAGTTTTATATGTAACGGCAGGCGGTGAAGAGGAGCCTACTCAAAAAGCAAAAAAAGCGATAGGCTACGCGGCCATCGGTCTTCTCATAGTAATGGGATCATTTGCGTTTGTTAATACAATAATAAGAGGCGCAGGTGGAGCCGGCGAAGAGGAGGGCGCACAATTTATCGTCGGCCAGAATTTTGGAGGCAGTTTCAATGCCACGGCCGTCCAGCTCAGAGGTGTGGCAAAAGATATATACACCGATTTTGTATTCTTTTCCGACAGTGCTGAGGAATTGCGCGGAATTTTGGATGATTCCGGAAAATCTTCTCTGAATTATGCGGAAACATGGGTCACAAAAGAAAACATGTTGAGCTTCTTATTCAGCGTGAAAGAAAAACTGACAAACATGCGTTTAAAGGCACTCAGGTTTACGGAAACATATGTAAAAGTAACCGAGTTAATACGTGAATTTGAAAAACATATTGATAAAGTCCAGGGAATAAGAAGCACACAAAGCGTCAAAAAAGTTTTGAATAGTGCAGGAAAAGTTGACCTGAATGAATGTGGGCTTACTGATACTGGATGTACGGATTATTCAAAGGAACTTTATTACACTTGGAGGGACGAGATAGAGGTATCACTAGGAAATTTTAAAGACCTGTTTGATTCGATAAAAAAGGACTTTCAAACAAAACTAAGCAATCATTTTGAAGACATAAAGCAGATCTATCAGGCTGTTCAGGGAATTGAAGCCGTGCAGTCGGGGGAAATAGGAAGGCTTTATGAGGAAATGAAGACGGCGTTTGGATATACAAATGTGGCATACATTCCGGCCGGAAGCGGAGGTCCAACTACATCATTTGTGGAGGCTATAGAAAACTGGATATATCCATACTCGGATGCGGCTATAATCGCGCAGGCCGGTGACTATCTTTTTAAAGCCCTCGACGCCCAGCTGAAACTTGCCGATGAACTTTTGAATTTGCAGTCAGTTGAGGCGCACTTAAGGGCGAATGTCACAAACGGAAACGCGCCGCTGGTCGTAACTTTTGATGTGATTGATTCGATAGACCCAGCCGGCGGAAGTATAGTCGATACAAATGTAGACTGGTCAAACATAGGAGGTTCGGCAACTTTTGAAGGGGGCATAGAAGTCGATCTGAAAGATGCCGTAACCTGTACTACAAGCATTACCGGCGAAATTTCACAGGAAGATTTGGAACTGTACGGTCCGGCATTCCGACAATGCACTTTTAAATATCCCGGAACCTACGTCGCGACGGTTACGATAAAATCAAACGACCCGACAAAATACGTTGCCGGTATGAGCAGTTTGATTGTAAAAGTTAATCCTCCAACGACGAAGATATTCTTCGAAATGATTACTGAAAATGAAAAAGGCGATAATGAAAAAACGACTGTTATGGATTACTACCCTGAAGGAATAATAAAAACCGACAGGGACTACGTTACGGTGACTCTGGATGAGGCAAAACGCGGTATAAAGTTTGATGCCAGCGCAACGGAAAACGTTGAGAATTTTAGATGGAATTTTGCGGACTCCGTGATTATCGATACGGACACAACCGGAGTTGTTGAATTTGATGCCGCCGAGAATCCGTTCAAACAGGAAGGCAAATATATTGTCAATCTTGAGGTAATGAATAAACTGAACGAAATCGACAGAAAAATATTTACCCTTGATGTGAAAAAAATCGCGGCTCGCATAAATATTTCGCCGAGAGAAAATATATTTATAAACACAGCCGTCGCATTTGACGGACGACAGTCGTCGGCCACGGGCGGAAATATAAGGTCTTATGAATGGAAAATAACGGACGAGGACGGCAAAGACGTTGATCTTGGAAACAGAGCGAACCAGAACTTTTTCACGTATGAATTTCCGGATAGAGGCAAATACAAAGTCGAGCTAACGGTTACGAGCAACATAGATTCTCAGCCGGTGACAGCTGTTGATAATTTTGAGGTAAAATCCCAGCCGCCGGTCGCACTTTTTGATTACAGTATTCCGGATCCGACACAACCGGGAACTGTTCATTTTAATGCGGGAAAAAGTTATGATCCTGACGGTCTCACGAAAGATCTGGATTATGAATGGTCTATAAATCCCGACACCGAAAACGGCGATAACTGGACGGGGGATCTGAATGGGAAAACGCCTGTCATAAAATTTAATACCAAAGGCGACTATGACGTTACTCTTAATGTTTTTGACAGAACAAAAGCCGAGGAAGAGGCTTCCAAGCCATACACCAAGAAAGTTACGGTGGACAACACTCTTGATGTCGCGTGGGCGGAAGATCAGGAGGTTACAGCTCAGCTAAATGACGAGGGCAAGGCGACTATGAATTTCAAAATAGAAAGCGACACTGCGATTGCATACGAGATTGATTTTGGTGACGGCGAGACGGATTCCGGAGATATAAATTTTTCAGCAACAACGTCACATACGTATCTGGAAGCGGGAAGATACACGGTTGAAGTCACGGTTTATGACGATGAGGATAATGATAATTCGATAAAACGCAGAATTTTTATAGGAAGCGGTGGCAGTCCTGTCGCGAAAATCGGTTTGCGTATCAATGGAGAAGCCGTAGCCGATCTGGACGAAGCGGTTAAAGTTACAAAAAAAGACGTACTCACTTTTGATGCCGCCGAATCAATAAATACGGATGGAACCGGCAGGAAGCTCAAATACAGCTGGGATTTTGGCGACACGGAAAAAAGCACGCAGAAAGCTGCGACTCATTCTTATGACGAATTAAGCCCCCATGATCCCGGATATTATAAAGTTATTTTAAAAGTTTCGGACGAGAATGACGCGGCAAAATATGATAATGATGAAGTTCACATAGACGTAGTGAACAGCGCCCCGACATTTTCTTCAATACAGGCTATTCCGGAAATTTCTGATGCCGACCTTATAACGCCCGTAAATGTGAATATGAAAGCTTTCGGCGCGGAAGACGATGACGGCGAGATTACACAATATAGATGGTGGTATTTTGACGTTGACGATCCTGATGAACCGCTTGGAATTCAGATAACTCAGGGGCCGACGGCGAGAATAACAATTGGAACGAGAGGCAAAGAGGGTGACGAAATAACATACGGATTCGGTCTGGAAGTCACGGATTCCGACAATATAAAGGTATCGAGCAAAGATATACTTTCACCGGAGCAGATTCCGGAGCTTACTGTGATAAACGGCCCGAATGTATTGCCGCAGGCAAGCTTTAAAGTCGACGTAACGAGCGTTTTTGTCGGCGAAACCGTAACATTCACAAGTTCCTCAAAAGACACTGACGGGAAAATAGAAAAGTATATATGGGACGTCGAAGGGGACGGATTTTTCAACAATTCACCTACCGACAAGTCAGCAATTGAATATAAATATTCCGAAAAAAATCTGGAAGGATATCCGGTAAGACTGAAAGTGGTTGATGACAAAAGCGGGGAGGCTGTTTCAACTCCGTTAAGAATTTTTGTGGACAGCATGGCGGATCCTCCGGTAGCCGCATTTAAATTTGAGGTTGTGGAAGGAAGTTCCGGCAAGAAAATAAAATTTACAAACAATTCAACCGCGGACACGGAAGCGGACGCGGCTATTATAAGCCACAAATGGGACTTCGACACGGCATCCGCGCTTGAAACGGCGGACAGCGACGGCGACGGCAAAAAAGATAACGATGTCGATTCTCAGGCCAAAGATCCGGAAAGACTTTACACGGAATTTGGCACGTACACGGTGAAACTGACGGTCACGGACAATCAGGGAAACAAGGATGAAGTTACTCATACGCTGACGATTCCGATGGCAAACCCACCGATTGCGGCTTTTGTTTACAATATTTCCGGCGGACAGGTTTCATTTATCAATAATTCCACGGCCGACACCTCAAAAGGCGCCGTGCTTACAAAATACAATTGGGATTTTAACGCCGCGGTTGATTCAAACGGCGACGGTGTGGCGGACAACGACACTGATTCCGCGATTAAAGAACCGGTTTATGAATATCCCGCGCCCGGTATTTATCAGGTAAAATTGACAGTCACGGACAATCAGGGCGGAATTGATGATGTTGTGAATTCAGTGGACACGACATCGCTCGCGGCTCCTTCGGGAGAAGAAGGCGGACAAACAGGCGGACAGGGGGAAACAGCCGGACTCACGGCGGTACTCATCACTGATCCTCTACCGAGAGGTGACGGATACGTTTATCTGCAGGGGGAAAGCGGTTCTGTGACTTTTGATTTCTCGGATTCGGTGGGGCCGATTGCGTATTATGTCTTGGATAAAAATATCTATTATGATACAGATGGAAACGGTATAGAAAATGACGATCAGGATTTCAAAACAACACTGCCTGGAACCTGGAAAACAAACTTTGACGTAGCCTGGGGAAAAACTGTGGTAAAACTAACAGTCGTAGACCTTTATGGAAATACAAATTCTGTTACACGGGAAATAAAATTTGAATAACCCTTAAATCCTATGGCGGAAGAACCTAAAAAAACAACCGATATTGAGATGGGGGAGGAGGAACAGGATATTACTCCGCCCGCCTCGCCAAAAATAAATAATTACATGAAAGATGTAAAAGAATCCGGATCTAATCCGGTACAGCCGGAGGTAAAACCTTCTGCCCCCGCGCCAGCGCCAACGCCGACACCTGCTCCTGTTTCTCAGGGCAGAACTATAGGACAGGTAAAAGCGGGCATGCAAATGCCTGATTCGCAAATGCCACAATCCTCACCAAAAGGACCGATTCCTCCAATTCCGCCGGGCACGCAGGCCAAAACATCAGTTCCAAATCCCGCGGCAAAAAGAAAAGCTGTTTTGGGATGTCTCGGAGCGTTTGGAGTGATTGTGATTTTATACATTTTATTCGCGTTTATATTTATTTCCCAGACAGGAGGTGAAGCAAATCCCATTGCAAAACTTCTTGGTGTAAATCAGACCTCGTTTGTAAACGGCCTTATTACGTCAATTCATATAGTTTTCATACTTGTGTCACTGGTCGCGTTTACATTTACAATGATAGGCCTTTTCAGAGCAAGTATGGCCAAAAAAGAAGACAGACTCGCGAAGAAAGCCGGTTTGAAAATGAGCCTGATCGCTGGAATATCTCTTATATTTATCCTTATTACATGGATGTTTGTTTACGTGTATCTGGACGCGAAAAGAGTCCAGAGCGCACCGCAGCTTAAAGAGCCGATTATTACGGAGCCCGAAGAAACACTCAATCTCACCGCCCCGATTGAAATCAAATTTGACGCTTCAAACGTTCCTGTCGACAAAAATAAATTTCAGATTATCTCTTATGAATGGGATTTCGGTGATGGTGAAGTTGGAACAAGCCAGATAGTCGCGCACAGATACGAGAAAAAAGGCCGCTTCGATGTTCTCCTGACGGTTACGAGAAGAAATAAAACGACTGGTGAGGAATTTGAAGATCAATACAGCTCAATAGTGAGTATTGCAAATCAGGCGCTTACGGCGGTAATTTCCGCAGATCCGCAATCCGGAGGCGCGCCTTTAAAAGTGGAACTTGACGCGAGCGAATCTGTCGATCCGGACGGAACGATTGATAATTATGAATGGGATCTAAACGAAGACGGCCAGTATGACGATGAAGAAGGCGCAAAAATCACGCACACTTTTGATAAAATAGGAAGATACACGGTGGGCCTGAGGGTTGTTTCAACGACAGGCGAATTTGCGGTAACGGAAAAAGAAATCGTTGTTGAGGAGGAAAAACTGCCGACAGCGGTGATAACGGTTGTGGACGAGCCGAAGACTTACGTGATTGGACTGAATTATGTGTTTAAAGCCGACAAAGTCACTTCCCCCAATGGAACGGTTGAAAAATACGAATGGAATTTCAATGACGGCACAAAAACGGAAAACACGCAGACCGTTTCGCATTCATTCTCAAAAGAAGGTACTTATGAAATTACCTTGAAACTCACGGACGAAAAAGACATGGAGGGCGAAATTACAAAAGTTATAACTGTTGGCGCCCAGAAAGGAAAGCCCGTTGCCGCTTTTAAAGTGGAGCCCGGTTTGACGGGAACAGTTCCATTTGCTGTGAATCTTGACGCTTCTGCAACAACGGACAATGACAATAATATAGTTGATTACAGATGGGATTTTGAAAATGACGGAACGATTGATGAGTACGGTGAAACCGTTTCTCACTCATATACTACAGAGGGAACTTACACGGTTGAACTCACCGTCGTTGACGCGGATGAAAACACCTCCACGGCAACGCAAATAATTAAGGTGGAGGCGCAGGGCATAGTTGCGATTATTAAAGCGGACAAAATAGAGGGAAATGTTCCGGTGACGGTAAAGTTTGACGCCAGCGGATCAACGTATGATAAAGGACAAATTACAACCTACAAATGGGACTTCGGCGATGGCACGGCTCCAAAACTCGGAACAGCCGAAATAAGTCATAAATACACCGAAATTGGTACATACACTGCCAAGGTTACGGCAATAGGCGCGGATAATTCCCAGGCGGAGGATTCCGTGATAATAACGGTAAGGGAGATTCCTTTGCAGGCGTGTTTCTCAGCGGTTTTTGATAATGGACCGGCTCCTCTTGCGGATACATTTGATCCGGGATGCTCCACGGGAACAATAGCCACTTATTTCTGGGATTTTGATGATGGAGGAACTTCAACACAGGTAAAACCGAACCATACATTCACAAATCCCGGCACATATACGGTAACGCTTGAAATATCCGATAGCGAAAATACGGTAAGTTCGGCGAGCCTTGAAATTACGGTGACCGAGTAAAAAATATCCGGCAATGTTGTTGACCCGCCGTCTATTTTATGGTACAATAATACTAGGTATAAAACCCAAAAATAAAAATTAAAACAAAATACCATGGAAAATCTCGCATCTTCTCCCGACTTTTTAACACCGGGAAAAACAAAAAAATCCTCAGGAAAACTTGGGGCCATTATTGCGGCACTTTTTGTAGTTGCTGCGGTAGTTGGGGGAGTATACTATTATATATCCACACGGGACAACACCCCGCCGGCCTTAAAGGGCACGGGTTCTTTTCAGGGATTCATACAGAAAGGAAGATATGAATTTGCTTTCTGGAATGAGGACGGAAGCGACGAAGCTTTGTATCTTGCGTTAAAAAACCAATACGAAGACGAAAACGTCGAACCTACCGACCTTAAACAGGGAGTGAATTATTTGTATACAAATCACGATCTGAATTTTGAAGATGTGCTGAGACGAATTGACCTGAGCGACGATGCGCAGGCCGTTGTCGCGTTATATGATCCAACCCAGACAAAATGGGTACTTTATCCTGAAAACACTTATTACACCGACGGCGTTGTCGCACTTGAAGATCCTACGACTTACACAATCAAAGGTTCCCAGGGATTTGTTGTTGTGGTAAGCGGGGATACTGTTGCTTACGATCTTTACACTGGCGACACAAAAGGCGAAACGATTTCTGACACAAGCTCTGTATGCGACACGGAAGTAGTTTCTTTGGGCTGGAACCTTGTAGCGGTTGACCGTGACGGTCTTAAGACAATCCTCGAACCATGTCCTGAAACAGTAAAACTTGTTTTTGAACAGAACGACAACCTCGAATTTCAGAAAGCTTATTCAATACTGGACTCAACCGATATTTCCAACTACGATCTTGGAAAATACCTGGTCTGGGTAAAAATCGGAAAACCTGAATTGAATAGAGAAATGCCGGGAACAGTTCCAGGCGGAATAATTCAAAACAGAGACTCGGAGGGACTTATAAAAGACGTATTCAAAATCGATCTGACGCCGGATGAAACAAATGGAGAAGTTACCAGACCATCAAGTGATTCCACCACAAACATACCTGGTCCAATTTTGATGCCGGGTGAAACTGCTCCACATTGTGGAAACGGAGTTTACGAAAAACTTCTGGGAGAATCATGCGATTCAGGAACGGAAACTGGCGCTTCAACATGTTCAACAGACTGTCAGTGTCGTCCTGGTATGGTTCCGGATGGAGTTGGTGGATGTACTCTGCCACAGGCCGGAACAGGTCAGCACGGAGCCCAGGCAACCACCACAGCCATCACAAATCCTTTCCATGATTCTTTGGTTGCAGGAGAAATCCATAACGGTGACATCATTGCAGGTCTTACAGTTCAAAATATAGATTACGAGAACGAGGCAATTGTTTTCAGCGGAGACGCGATTGTTAGAGGAAGATTCAGTCCGGATCAGGTATTGATTGGGGGCACTTACTATAACAGAATGATATTCGATATCAGCGAAACGCTGACAATCCCTCAGATTTCTGACGATTTAGTATCAATAGAACTCACAAACTACAACGATGCGGCTGAAGCATACGAAAATGCTCCTGACATGATGAGATGCTTTGATATCAGAATAAACAATCTGGTAGTAAATTTCGAAGGAACATACAAAGCTTTCTTCAAAAACATTGAAAACTCATATCAGACGTCTTGTTTTGATACGGGAGAAAATTCTATACAGTCCAATACCCGTGTGAACCAGATAGAAAATCCAGCAGATGCAGAAAATCCAGCAGATGCAACAGATCCAGTATCAACAATCCCAACAAATACAGTAGAAGACGCGTCGTCACGAAATTTGACAGGTATTGCACCAAGTTTTAGTAACGCTACAAGCAATATTTCTCCAAATCTGTCAGTACCTACAGATTCCACTTCACCTACAACACCTACAACACTTCCATCACCGACAAACCTGACTGTAAGTAATTTGGAAGAAACTACTGCAAACGGAGAAAGTATAGGAATGGTGCATGTAAGTTGGGATAGCCCCACACTTCAAAGTGGTGATCCGCTAGCAAATGGTTATAGATTAAAATATTACCCACTTCTCAATAGCGACAATTTTGAAGAAGAATTTTCAGTGGCAAATCAACATGAAACCGATTTGCCAATAAGATTCGACACCATTTATGTATTTGAATTAACTGCAATTTACGGATCTGTTGACGGTGAAAGCGCTCCTGCAACAGCGACTCACAGTTATTTGCATCCATATCCTCCAATGCCTGCCAGCATGGATACAGATGTCATTCAGGATACTAATGGAGTAGTAGAAGCTAACCAAAGCCTTATATCCATCACATGGGAACTTCCGGTATTGACCGGTACGAACTACGAAGGAGGCTTGGAAGGTTACGCACTATCGATAACAAGAACGGCTAATAATTTAATTGTAATAGAATATCTACTTAATGCCAATATCACTCAAAGAAATATAGGGCTTGATAAAGGTGATACTTACACGGTAACGCTTAGAGCATTTTACGGAAACGAGGTTTATAGTCCCGCACTCGAAAAAAATATAACCGTACAATAGTAGAAACTTAGAACATAAAAATACCAAAATATGAAAAACAAAAATAAACTCTTCCAGCATTTTCTCGCCATCCTGGCACTTGCCGTGATGACGACGCTGGTTGGCCAGAATATAGTCTTCGCGCAGGAGGCGCCGCCTGAAATTGGCGCGCCGGCGTTTGGAGACGAAGACGAGCCACCATCATTAACAGGAACCGAGCCTGAAGCCGGCGAAGAAGATCAGCCACCGGCATTGACAGGTCCGGCGGCCTCAATATGTACGTTCGCACCTACAGGCGCGGATTATAATGTCGGGCAGTCATTTTTGTACGATAATCAGACATGTGAATGTACATCCGACGGAATAGTCTGTGCTTACACTGATGAACCTACACCGACTCCGTCACCAACCCCCATAATTATCGAAACCGGACCGGCTATGGGACTTCTGGCTGTGCCAAGCCTGATTTTGGGCTGGATGTACAACAGAAAAAGACAAAAATAAAAACAAAATACCGTGGCTGAAATAAACCCTTTTGATATTGAAGGAGCACAAAAAACCGTCAGATCACAGACGAAAAAAATCTCCTTGATATTGATGGGAGTAGTATTAGTTGTACTTATAGTCCTGCTCGCCACAAGCTGGGGAAGTATAACCAGCCTTTTTAAAGGTTTTATTGGAGAGCCTATAGAAGCCCCCGTTGCTTATGAATGTCTGGGAGGGCTTACGCAGGAGGAATACACAGCTCTTTCGCAGGAAGACAAATCAGCCTGCACCGTCGAAGTTATAATAAATAGTATCGATACCACACTGGAAGGCAAAACCTGCCCTGAGATTGACGATTTTTTTGCAAATATAGAGAAAACCATGTTTATGTCTACTGTTGTGCCGAATGAAATCCTTTCATTAATTTATCAGAAATTCGAAGATAATAATTGTACAGCCGCACAAGGACCTGCGATATCAAAATATACGAAGGACGAGCTTGAAAATATGGCTGACTATTGCATATACGGAAATTTTTATCTTGATAAGGAAAATTATGCGCTTCTGGTTGAGAACGCCTCGCCGGACTATCCTGCAATAAACGCGTGTCTGCCTTTGATATTTCCTGATACTCAAACGGAAAATCAGGTGGCAATGCAACTGCTGGCCGATCAGTTCGCACAGAACGGACTGGATTTTTCGGATTGCGATATTTTGCAGACCATTGCTGAGAATGAAGACGGCAGGTTCAGGCTTGTCAGCGGAACGCAGGAAATATTGGAACAAAGAATAGAAAATCAATGCCAATGTCCGCAGGGCCCTGCGTATAAAAAAGGATCAGACGGTGTGTGTATATATGACTGTGAAAAGGGAAGAAACGTCATAGATTCGGGAATAATTGAATATTACACGGCTGTCCAGACCGCTACAGCGGCGGAGAACCGAGTTACAAAACTTAACGAAATTGAAAACAATGTTATCCAGTACATGCCCGCATGTCTGCCCGGACTGAACGCGCCTGCGGTGCAGGGAAAACAGGAAATATGCAACGCAATAACTCCGTATAAATACGCGATAGGCGTTACAAGCGAGGAATTAAGCCTGCTTGACAGTATAAGTTCGCAATTGACCTGTTGTGAGGAATCCGGTAACGCACTTACTCTTGATATTTCCTCACTCGGAGTTCCGTCTCAGACTTGTTCTGTCAATAACGATCAGGTCGCACTGGATCTCGATACATATTCAAATATTTATGAATTTGCCACCGAAAATGACACGTCAGCTTCTCAGCGCGATCTAAAGCTGAAGAAACTCATTGAAGCTGCCGACAGTTTTAACAGTCAGTACGAGCAGAACGTCGGAATTCTCGATAAAGTCGGTAGTAAAGACGCAATCTGTTCAAGAACTTTGAATATTTTAAATACAGGAGCAGGTCTTGGTGATATTGCAGTCGGCTCGGATGACGAGAGTTCGCTAAAACTGCTTTCGCAAAATCTTGCTTGTTGCCCTCCGCCCGGACATTACGGCCTGACATCGGAAGTTTTGCAGGGAGCCGAGCCTGTTTACGCTTGCCTTGCCGAACCGGAAGCTATTTTTGAACGCAAAGCCGGCAATACATGTGAGGAAAAATATCCTGAGCAAAGCCAGAAAATACTTGATTCAGTAGCCGACGGAAGCGATTTTTATTTAGCGGTTGCCGAGAAAGACAGCTTGAAATTGATAGGTGAAATAAGAAAAATTGAGATATTGGTTTTAGATTTTGGTGAAGAATGTAACCTGACAACTGTAAATTCAACTAATTTGTGCGAAATCACAAAGCAGACGCTTGAAAAAGCTGGTTATGATGAAAAGAATTTCAACGCCACGGCAAAAACAGAACTAAGCAATTTGTTTAATAATGTTTTTAAGTGTTGTTATTACAAACAGCTGGACGGCACGGCTGGGGAGACAGTAAATGTGGATAAACCCTCCGCGGACCAGATAACCTGCGAACAGGTGACTTACTCCACGCCACAGTTTACGTTTACTTCTGTCGAACCGGTGTCATTCAACCCGTCAGCGGAAGAAACTGTAAGATTTCAGTTCAAAGTGGATAACCTTGCAAATATCAAAGTCGAAATATTCGACAAAAATAATGAAAAAATATTTCAAACAGAAAATACGCATATTTTCCCAAACGCGATCAGTACCATAATCTGGAATGGAAATACTTCCGGCGGGGCGTTAGCCGAAGGCGGCGCGTACACATACAAGTTAACCCCATACAATTTTAATCCTGAAACTGCTGAAGCCAGAACTGGAAATTCTTCCACCGGCGAGCTGACAGTCTTGACTCCGGAAACGCAGCAGCCGCCTCAGGGCTTGTATTCCTTCGATATCCTGGATGTGAATATTACGGCAGCTGACGGTACCGAATGTTTTGTCGGCAGCGATTGTATTCTGACCGCGCAAATCGCGAAAACGGGCGAGGCCGCGCCGCAGTCGATTCCTTCCGCATTCGTGCAGACGGACGATTACAGCGGCACAAATCCGGTCGAGGGGCTGGAGGAAGCCGGAGAATATACGGTTACATACACGCATCCGGACCTGGTTATTAAGAATGCCGCAGAAAAGGAATACGGAATTCAGCTAACAATTCTTGAGGGAGCCGATCAGCTAAAATCGGAATCTTTCACCTTTACGCCGCAGGCCGCACCGTTGTCGCCGCCAGATCAAACTGAAGAGGAAAATATTAAAATTCTCAAAGCCGACGCTGACCCCGACCAGTTCAATCCGCTTATTCTCGAATCAAAAATCACTTACGAAATATCAAAGAAAGCGGTTATGAAACTCAGCATCCTTGATGAAAAAGGCCTTACGGTCGTGACTTTGACTAATGATGAAGAATTGGGAAAAGGCGAGCATTTTGTGTGGTGGAATGGAACCGACAAGGCCGACAGCGCCGGAACGGTGGTTCCGCCAGGAACATATACTTACAAAATCATAGCGAGTGACCCCGACACCGACGAGGTGCAGGACATAAAAACCGGAGAGATTGAAGCCCAATACGAAATAGTGACCGATTTTGAAAATGTAACACCACAGCCCGTAGTTGTAGCGGCTACCACCGACACAGGCCAGGCCGCGGCAACAATGGCATTGCAGGAAACTTACGAAGGAGAGACAGCCGGGACTGGACCTGAAGCATTAATTTATCTATTATTGCCGGTGATAGGATATTTCGCATCAAGAAAAACTAAAAAATAAATATGGAACCAACCCAGCCAACTAAGCCAGCCCAGCCAACCATGCCTGCAGCGCCGGTCGCACCCGCCTCGATATTAAAGCCCGAAGAAAAATCTTCATTTCTGATAGGGAATAAAGGCATAATAATCGCCGTAATTCTCGGAATAGTAGCTTTGATCGTGGGAATAGGAACGCTGAAAAACATAGGTTCATCCGATCAGTATCAGGGGTTCATAAAGAAAGCGGAGCAGGTCGTAAACGAGTCGGCAGAGTAGCATTACGCCGGAAGTGTTCAGCTCTGCGCGTGTTTGACATACATTCAAAAAACCCTTAAAATCAAATCGGGCATATAAAAAAAGGCAAGCATGTCAATCTTCAATATTTTAGTAATTTTGGCATTATTCGGGGGATTGGTTTTCTGCGTGACGACAATAAAAAGACTCCTGAATTACAATAAAAAATACCGCATGCCCGAACTGCAGTACACCAAGCTTTTTGGAATCATAACAAAAGAGCATGTGGCATTTATATATCTCATATTCACGCTCGCAAACACAGCATTTATGATTTGGTTTATATGGACACTGTAACAAGATCAAACAAGGACAGGTATTTTAAGGGACAGCAGGAGGAAGAGGAATTTATATGTTTTTTCCGCCACCACTGGATCGCGCTTTTTCGGGAATTTATATATTTTGCGATTTTTGCGACAATGGCCATTCTTTTTGTTTTGAATGTTGACCTGATCCAGGAGGTCCTGCGGGGAAACCGCGAACTGAAGATATTTTTCTTTACGGGTCTGCTTGTCGCGGTCATTTATTACAACAGATTTTTCCTCAAAATGCTCAACTATTTCACAAATGTAGGAATTATTACCGACATGAGAATTATTGATCATCAGAAGACTTTGTATTTCACGGACAATATTGATTCCATTTACATGACGCAGATACAAAATCTGGAAATGAAAACCGAGGGGGTACTGCCAAGTATTTTTAAATTTGGCGACATAATGGTATATCTGGCTGCGTCGGATATGGTAAAAACATTCCACGGAGTACCCAATGCCAAATTCCATTTCAGGGTTATAAGCCGTCAGAAAGAATCCAGGCAAAATATGCTGCGTACGCAGGGTACCCCTTTTCAAATGCCTCAAAAAAGCATCCCGTGGGAAAACGGAGATTCACAGGAAGAAAGATCTATAGTACAATAGGTCGCAAGATCATTAACCTCATCTTTATGAGAAAGAAAAGTTTACTTGCGCTTATTGCAACGGTGATTGTTCTGACGGCCGGCTGTTCTGCGAAACAGAGTCCGGAATCAGCAAGAAATGTTATGGAAGGGTTTGAATTATACGAAAACTCCACTTACAATATCGAAACACAGTATCCATCCGACTGGAATCTTCAGGAGGATATTTACGGAACAGTTGTTTCATTTTTGTCGCCTCTTGCGGACGAAACTGATTTATTCCAGGACAATTTGAATGTGTCGATTCAGGACCTTGGAGACGAAGAAATTTCTATTGATGATTTTACGAATCTCTCGGTTGAAGAGATTAAAAAGGCTTATACGGATATAGTTCTGGAGCAGAACAAAACAATGCTTGATGGAAATGACGCTTATGAAGTTTCATACACTTTCGAACAGTCCTCATTTAAACTGAAAGCTTTGCAGGTATACGCAATAAAAAATCAGACCGTATACATTATAACTTTTGTTGCGGAGACGGACAGTTACACTCAGTTTGAAGAAAATGTAAGAAAGATGATAGACAGTTTTGTCATAAATCCTTAAATAAATCTGGCGGAGTTTTGTCGTTTAACCCCAAAATCCTATGAGAAAAATCACATCGCTGCTGTTAATATTAACGGTTGCAGCTGGTCTTTCGGGCTGCCGGTCCGAAAAAGAAGACAAAGAATTCACCAAAGCTTTTGATGAATTTGATTATGGAATGGAAACGTTCTTTGATCAGTACCAGGAACTTACGCAGGAAAAAATGGAACTCATAATGCTCATCGCCGAGAGTGACGATACTGATGAGATTTTTGCGAAATTCCATGACATAGATGATAAAACGGACAAAATTCTTTTAACTGTTGACGGGCTTGAAAATTCATACGATAAAGAGTTAGCTGCGCAGAGTTCAGGTAGCAGGACGGCTTATGCGGCTTCCGCGGAGGACGTGGGAATCAACGCCGGACTTCGCGACTACGGCATCATGAAATCGGTCGGAAATTTTCTCACAAAAAACCAGTATCGTGATCAGGATGAATCAATGAGAATGGGAATTTATGCCGGCTATCAGGAAATCCGTAACCAATTTCCCGGAGATTTGCCCGAAAGCATAGATCCGCTCTTAAAAGAGGCCGGAATCGAAAAAATCGAGGATATATTTTATTGCGATCTCGATAAAGTCGAAACTTTTTACAAAAAAGCAAAAGAGCTGCCTGAAGGATTCGGACAAAATTTTCAGTCATACAAGAACGACATGTACGAAACGCTTCGGGAGGGGAATTCGAAAGATATGCAGAACTATATGGACAACGTGACTTCGATGATCGCGCCGGAAATCGAGGCCGGTCATTACGACGAGTACGTCCCGAAACACATTGCGGATTTCATGATCAGAACACAGGGGTACGAGGATTATCTGAATTATATTGAGAAAAGAAGAGGGGACCGCCTTCAGCTTAGCGCCGAAGTGGCAGGAGACGACTGGCAGCCGCCGGATCTGATAGATTTGATGAACAATCTTCAGTCAAGCAACGGAAATACGAATTATTACGGACAGGGCTACGAAAAATCCGACAATGAGGAATTCATAATCGCGTACAATCAGGACACGGATCAGCTGCTGGTGACGAAAGTTGACACGAATAACAGCAATGAAATAAATCTTCCTCCCGGAAATTATCAGGTGCTTGGGACAACCGACGGAAACGCGCCGGTATATTCCGAAGAAGTTGGCATAAAGGAAGGAGAAACCACAACATTGCAGACAACCACAACAAAAGATTTCAAAGTAAGCCCAGGTCTGCTTAATTTGATATCATCGCTCGGCCAGACTACATTCGCTCTTCCGACAAAGGCCGACCTGCAGGACAAACAAAACGAACTGCTCCTCCAACGGCAATTAAAAGACCAGCTCGAACACCAGCTTGAAATTCTCAGATCGATGGAAGGCGGAAGTTTTACAACAGTAAGTCCTGAAGCCCGTGACAAAATCAACAGCCAGCTTGCCGAAGTGAACAAACAAATCAAAGGCCTCGAAGCCGAAGTCGGACTGTTTGAAGGGCTGGAGGATGTGCTTGATGAAACCTCAACTGGTGACGAGGAGGATCGGCCTGTTTATCCTGCATTTTTAAATGCGGTTGGAAGCTGGAAGGGGGATTACGGAGACGGTGGAACTCTTGATATAGAGTTTCCATCGGATGGCGGGCCTATAACAGGACATTTTGGAGGCTGCCCGGGTGGAACCTGCTGGTCATCCACCGCCACGGGCCAGTTTGACGGTGGCGAAAACGGATCTGTATCGGGAAATATCGACGGCTATATGACGGCGACAGAATATACACCAATGTACAACATATCCGGCACGTTCAGCGGCAGCGTAAACCTGCGCGCCGGCACAGCAAGCGGAACATACACGATAAGATTATACGGGGGCGGAAGCTCATATGCCGATCCGGGCAGCTGGAGCGCTACATTTGACAACGGCCAGTAAAAACTGTCCGCCAACCCGAATCTAGTATCCGATCTCAACCGCAAAATCAGAGCCGTTCCAGGTTAATCCGTAGATTTGTCCGCCCGTATTGTACTGGATAAATTTTAAAGTGGTGCCGTATCTTGGAAGTTCAATGTAACAGTTTTCCTCCAGTTGCTCATCTATAAGCTCGGGGGCAAGTTTTTCGATTACTGCCTTTGAGTTCGCCAATAATTTTTCCTGATCCACGAGCGATAAAACCTGATCGGTAACCTCGGTCCATTCACCGTCCTGATATTCCAGAAAATTTGTTTCCGAAAAAATCAGCATCGGCGTCGAAGTGGCCTTTGTTATGCCATAAACATCATTCCCGCCCGACAGATTCTTAAAAATCGTAAATTCGCAATTATCAAACGAAGGATGCGATCCGGGCTGGCTCAAATCATCGCCCGCCTTAATGTAATAATTTTCCTCATCATAAATCAAAACCGGCTCGCGCACTTCCGCATAGCAATATTCATCCGGCACGCTCGCAAAAATCTCGCTCAGGCTCGGCGGGACCGTATTATTTTCGGCTACATCGTCCGACAATCCATCGACAGGCTGATTTTCGGGCTGGTTTGTAGCATTGGAACCACACCCTGCCAGAATAAACCCACAAATCGCCAGAGCAAATAAAGTATAAATAAAATTTCTCATATCGCCACGCATTTTACAGTAAGTATGAAAACGATACAAACGACTAATTTTAAAACTTTATAAAAACCGCAGTTATTGACAAACTTTATAAAGTTTTATATAATTAAGTCATGACAATATCGGAAAAGTTAAAAATTATAAAAAGCCTGTCTGGCGCTACTCAGGAACAGCTTGCTCAAAAATTCAACGTATCTTTCGCAACCATAAACAGCTGGATAAACGGGAAATCAACTCCTCATCCAAAAGCGCAAACTATAATTGACGAACTCTACAAAGAGTACACCGGCCAAAAAATCATTCCGGAAAATATTCTCCAGGCGAAAAAAGAGCTGATTATTTCAAAAAGCAAAAAACATAAGAACCTTCTAAAAACTATCCTCGATCAGCCGGATATCCAGGATGAATTTACGCTTCTTCTTACTTATAACACCAATTCCATAGAAGGAAGCACATTAAGCGAGAACGAAACTGGCGCAATATTATTTCACAATAAGGTTCTGCCAAACAAAACTCTTGTTGAACAGATGGAGGTGAAAAATCACCAGGCCGCGTTGCAGTATTTGTTCCAATATCTGTCGTCAGCGAAAAATAAGATAAATGAGAACCTGATACTGAAATTGCATGGTATTTTAATGAATGGGATCAGGGACGATGCCGGATTTTACAGAAAACATAGTGTACGAATAGTAGGGTCGAACGTGCCAACGTCAAATTATATTAAAATTCCCACATTGATGGCAGAACTGGACAAATCAATCAATGCTTCGCAGAAAGATAAAATCGGACAAATAGCGAAAATCCACAGCAATTTCGAAAAAATTCATCCGTTCGGAGACGGCAACGGAAGAATCGGCCGGCTTATAATAAGCGCCATGTTGATAAGGGAAAATATGCCTCCGGCAGTAATCAGACAGGAGAAAAAGCAGCTGTATTACACATTTTTAAATAAAGCCCAGACTCAGGGGGATCCAAGTCTGCTTGAAGATTTTCTGTGTGACGCAATACTGGACGGATTCAAAATAATTGAGAAGTAGAATGAAGCAACTCAGCAGAGAAAAATCAGGCGAAATCATGATTTTGTGCGAAACTCTGATGTATTCGCTTTTTCCCATAATTGTCGCACATTCGACAAAAATTCTTCCGCCGATTTTATTTGCGGGCTTAAGCACAATGACGGCGGCGGTAAGTTTATTTGTCTTCCTTCTGATCGGCAGAAAGCTAAAAAGTCTGGCAAACAAAGAGATGCTCAAATACACGCTCGGAATAACTTTATTTATAATAATCATTCCTTCAATTTTGATTTTTACCGGAAGCAGCAAAACTTCGGGCATCAACACCACAATCCTTCTGCAAAGCGAAATTGTGTTCACTTTTATAATTTTCGGCCTGTTCGCAATCGAAAAAATAACACTGAGCCGTGTGCTCGGCGCATTCATCGTCCTGCTCGGAACGGTTTTTATTATCTATAACGGAAGCAGGGAAATAAATACCGGCGATCTGCTGATGATCGCGGGCACATTTTTCTACCCAATCGGGAATATTTTTGCGAAAAAAGCGCTAAAGGTGGGTGACCCTTCGGCAATTCTTTTTGTCAGAAGTTTTCTTGGTGGAATTGTTCTGATAGGTGTTAGCCTGATTTTTGAGAATCAGACCTCGACCATGAACAAAATCTCAGATCATTGGCCGTTAATTCTGCTAAGCGGTGTTTTTATATACCATCTTTCGAAAATTCTCTGGTACGAAGGCATAAAGCGGATAGACATAAGCAAAGCAACCACTATTAGCACGGGAGGTTATCCCGCGTTCAGCTTGCTGTTCGCCTTTTTATTTCTAAAAGAAATCCCGACAATCTACCAGCTAATCGGCTTCGCCACCATAATCCTCGGAATCTTTGTGCTGATAAGAAAAGACAAAAAAATGGAACCGGTGAGGATGGAGTAAAAGCACGACACCTAATAATCCTTCCAGTGCTTATCAACCTTCCCTTCCTTCATCCTCTTTTTCCCGAAAAACTCAATCAGCCCGAAAATCACCACCATCACCCCGCCGCCGATAATGTAAGGGATCATATTTTTCACGCCCCCAAACTGAACTTTTTTGAATTGCCTGTCAATAATTAAGGTCTGCACATTGACAATCCACATAAATCACAGTACATTCATACGCCATAAAACCGTAAATCATGGAAGAAAATAGACATTTAAGGTTAGTTTCAAGCCAATCTGACGAGGACTTGCGCCGTCAGCAGGAATTGGACGCAATAGCAAATTTAGAATGGAATTGCGGTTCATTCAAAGAAGCCCTGGAAAGGAGAGATTTTATGCTCGAAGAAGTAACCGTGCATGGAGAAAAACAGGAAGATGTCGAGGCAGCAATGGAAGAATTAAAAAGTGCAATCTTAAGAATTTTATACGAATCATACAGATCCGTCTTGGCATTAAGCCCGAAAATTATAGAATGTCTGAGAAACTCATTCAGAAGACTGGCAAGGCATTTATCTATAGGAAATCTAGATCCTGATCCAGAAAATACAGAAGCCCTTTCGCGTCAGTTCGATCTTTCCGATCACGAAATTTTTACGGAGCAAGGCATTAATATTAAAAATCTGGAAAAAAGACTAAAGCGAAACCTTAGAAAAGTCGAATATGAGGATTTACCGGGAATTCTGGCAAATCTGCACATAAAACGACTTAAACACAAGATACCTCAATTCTTACTCGCTCAGACTGGATCCCGCATGCATATGGAAAGATTATGCTCAATCTTAGTAGAAGAAGAGGGAATTGACATGGGAAATTCAGATATAGTACGTCTGGCAGTAGCGGAATTAAACGGCAATTCTCTTTTGCCGCAGATTATGGTAATCCCAAATACATACAAACCTTACAATCCATTTTTCACAGGCGTGGAATTCGATGAAAGCTTCGGTCTGACGGATGAGGAGATTAGAATCTTAAGAGTGTTTAGCCGGTGAGGAGGAATCTGGCTGGCTACTCGGTCTGGTCCCCAAACAATTCCTCCGACTCAGATGAAACCGGAGCTATTATCAACTCTCCGTTTTCATCCCAATACAAAGCGTTATCATAAACAGGACTTGCCATAGTTTGCAGTAAAACGCTCTTTCCTTCCGGCACGTCCTCAACCCAATTCCATTCCTGGTCCACAAGATCATAAACCCACACGGATTGATTTGAAAAATAATCGGAAGAATCAGCGTACACAAATGCAAATTTAGTTTTGTCGGGTGATAAAACAAGCCAGTCTAAAGGTACACCTCTGCCAGTATAAGAAAATTTATTAATATCATTTAAAGCGTATAAACGAATAGAATCGTCAATAGGATTCAGTCCAAAAAAATGATCATCCAACCAGATGCATCCGCCACATTCACGACTCATTTTTAAGTACAAATTTATCTTTCCGTCGCGTTCCAGTTCAGAAAAAACATCCGCAAAAATCCAGGGTCCGTCGTCCGGATCCCATTCGTACCCAAGATAACTTACAACATCCTCTTCGAGTAATTTTTTATCATCGTGCCAAAGATAACTATAAAAAGACCTATCATTGTCCGGATAAATATAATATCCCTCATTGGGCTTATTTAGAGCAAAAAGATAATCTGCGTCTACTTCAGCGTTTACATTTTGTGAAGCAGATTCCTGTTCGATAGTAGAATCTTTATCCGAAACTATCTGGCTGCCGCAGCCATACGCAAGGAAACAAAAAAGTAATAAGTATTTTTTCATAATTGCGCCTAGTATACCTTTCAGCATAAAACGAAACAACTCATCAAATTGACTACGTATCGATATTAATTTTTTTCAAAGAAATACTTCCCGTTATCGAAATCATTTGAACAATCGCAATTTCATTTAACTTTAAAAGTCTTTCGGACTGTGAAAAACCTTGTCTTATAAATTCCGCATTGTGAGATTCTAAATTGGACAGACACACTAGTTGAGAAACAAAGGCATAATCCCTAATATTACCCTTTTTATCCGGATTTGCCTCCCTCCATTCTTTTGCGGTCATTCCAAATAAAGCCTTGTTCAAAACATCAGCCTCGCTCGCATAAACCAAATTAGCGTCTTTTTCACAGATCTTTTTAGGAATCAAGTATGTTTTTATAGCATCTGTATGAATTTTGTAATTAATCTTCGTCAGATTGCGCTTGATATCCCATCCAAGAGACAACCTTTCATTCTCTTCTTCCTTCAAACGCTGGAACTCTTTTATAAGAAAGAGCTTAAATTCCGGACTAATCCATGAAGCAAATTCAAAAGCTATATCCTTATGAGCAAATGTACCTCCGTTAACACCAGATTTTGAGATAATCCCAATAGAATTAGCCTTTTCTATCCATTTTTTGGGAGATAAAACGAAAGAATTACTCCCAGCTTCTCTCAGAAAGGGGTCGATTTCGACCCCTTTGAAATTAGGGTTGTTTAATTTTTCCCAAAGACCCAAAAATTCAATCGTAGACTTGGATCGCATCCAGTTTTTAACTATATCCTTTGGCTCATTTTTATTTTTATGGCGAGCGATATCAGTCAGCGAAATATATTCCTCTGCTATAAATTGTTTTATGACAAAAAAACAATCGCCGATGCAAGTACAAGGCATAGATCACGCTATTTATCTAATCCGTGGAAGGAGGGTAATGCTGGATGAAGATCTGGCGAAGCTATATGGAGTTGATACTAGAGTTCTCAATCAAGCTGTACGTAGGAATAAAGATCGTTTCCCCGCGGATTTTATGTTCCAGTTGTCTGTCACAGAATTTATAGACTTGAAATCACAAGTTGTGACTTCAAGTTGGGGAGGTCGACGAAAACGGCCTTTAGCTTTTACTGAGCATGGAACAGTGATGCTTGCCAGCATACTGCGCAGTAAACGTGCAGTCCAAATGAGTATTGAAGTCATCAAGGCTTTTATTCGACTCCGCCAGCTATTAGCTTCTCAAAAAGACGTAGTTAGGCAACTTGCCGAAATTCGGAGCTTCGTATTAAAACGTACTAATAAAATAGATCGCGAATTCAAAAAAGTCTGGAAAGCCATTGATGATCTGACAAAACCTTTCAAAGACAAACCAGGTCAAACAATCGGTTTTAAAACTGACACATAGTTCAACCTTTTGGCTGGCTATTCGGGTCTAGTACCCTT
Source organism: Candidatus Peregrinibacteria bacterium (assembly GCA_043810515.1). Lineage (GTDB taxonomy): Bacteria > Patescibacteriota > Gracilibacteria > UBA1369 > LOWO2-01-FULL-3 > WJKQ01. Next base: position 19,350 of record JBDRNZ010000005.1, on the reverse strand, counting down.
TGAAAACCCCTAATTATTCCAAAACAATACTATCCAAAATCTTCTCAAATTCCGCTAAAGCATCTTCTTCCTCATCAATATCGTATTGATAAAAAAGCATGCTCAAATATTCGCCATTATCATTTGTCACGGCTGTTTCAGCAGAACGAAGATAGGGTAGGGAATTCACATAATCCCCACATATATCCTCACCCCCCTCCGGAATTCCCTCCTTTTGTATTGAGATAGACCAACTCCTTCCACTGGAATCAATAAATTCCTCGTTTCTCTCCTCCACACTGCAGCGCGGCCCCATAATATCCGATTCATAAACATGCATCCTCCAGAAATCCTCATCACCGGACAATAAATAATGCCCACGGATATCACTTACCGTCCAGCTCGCGGGATATTCAAACGTAAAGCCGTTCGCCTCATAAATCATGACCAAATCCGCCTGCTCGGCAGGCACCAAATCCTGATCTGTTTCACTTTCCTGAACAGCAGATGAACATGCGCTCAGCGTTAGAGCAAACAATAACGCCATGGTTGATAGTTTTTTCATTTATAATTTTGGTTAATTAATGCTTTTGGCTGGCTACTCGGATCTAGTACCTTTTTGGAGCCGTTTCTGGACGGATTATACATTTCGGCGCGAAATGAGACAAATGAGACAAATGAGACAAATGAGACAGTATAAAAAAGGAATGTCTTACTTAAGAGATATTCCCGAAGCTCTCAATAAATCAGTGCTTGCCGAAACGGTTTTTTAAGTTATAATTATTCCCCGTATCTAATCCCCAAGCCAAATGTTAGAAATTTCGCCAATCATACATCCAGACGTTAATCAGTTTATACAAGAGGAAAATCCAAGGATATTAGAATTGATAGAAGCTTTCGGTTCATCTTTACATATTGTGTTCCCTGAAATTGCTGGAGCAAACTTAACGAGATTCCAAGAAACACTTCGGGAAAGTAACGTAGAGGGCTCAGTTTTTTACGCTGCCAAAGCAAATAAAAGCGAGGCAGTTTTAGAAGCAATGGCTAAAGCCGGAGGAGGAGCAGACGTATCAAGTGTATATGAATTAAGACAAGCCCTTTCACATGGGATCAGAGGAGAAAATATTGCTATGTCAGGACCGACAAAAGATCCACGCTTTTTACTGCTTGGTATTCAACAAGGATCAACAATTGCAATTGATTCAATAGATGATCTGAAAAATATTATAGAGATACTTAATTCTTTAGATGATAAGCAAAAAGCAAAAATTACCATAAGGCTGAATGATGTAGGAGAAAATAAAAGTCGCTTCGGAATACCAAAATCAGACTTGCCAGCAGTTTATGAATTATTGCAAGCTAACTCAGGAAAAATAGAATTTTCAGGATTTGCTTTTCATTTGGATGGCTATTCAATTGAAGAAAGATCAAAAGCAATTTTGTCTGTAGTTGAAGAAATTCAGAGAGCAAGATCAATAGGTTTCAACTGCAATACTGTTGATATAGGAGGTGGATTCACAATCTCATATGTAGACAAAAATTCTTGGGAACAATTTCAACAAGCAAATAAAGGAGAAGAAGGTGCAAAACTTTTCTTCCATGGAAAACGATTTAAGCATTTTTACCCATATTATAACGAAAAACCTGGACCTGCTTTTCTTAAAGAAGTTTTAGCCTATGAGCAAGATGGAACAAGAAAATCTATAGCGGAAATATTAATAGAATCAAATATTCAGCTCGTTGTAGAACCTGGCAGATCAATTCTCGACCAGGCTGGAATTACTTTAATGAGAGTTAAAGGCATAAAACAAACCGCATCAGGTAACCATGTTATTTTAGCTGAAGCTAATCTGAATCACCTGTCAGAACAATGGTTTTGCACGGAATTTATTCCTGATCCAATACTAATACAAGCAGAGAAAGATAATTCTTCAGAACCTATTGAGGCATCAGTCGCAGGCAATACGTGTATGGAAATGGATATGATTACATGGCGAAAAATCGGTTTCAAACATACTCCAAAATCAGGAGATGTTCTTGTTTATGTTAATACAGCGGGGTATCAAATGGATACAAATGAAACTGATTTTCATCGTATTCCTGTTCCACAAAAAGTTGCCGCTTATAGAAAAAGAGACCAATGGGCATGGAAGAGGGATTCAGAATTCTCAATGTTAGATATAACAACGTAATATAAATATATGTCACAAATTTGCTCAAATGTTACCGAGATGATAGGTGGAACACCATTATTAGAACTTCCAGTCAGAAATCCAAATTGGCAACTATATTTAAAAATGGAAAAAACAAATCCTGGTCAAAGCATGAAAGATCGGATGGCTCTTTCCATGATTAATGGCGCAGAACAAAGAGGTAATTTAAAACCAGGCGGAACGATAATAGAATCTTCATCAGGGAATACAGCAATAGGACTAGCCATGATAGCAGCGGCAAGAGGTTACAGGTTTATAGCTGTGGTAGATCATCACGCTGCAAAGGAAAAAATAAATATTATTAGAGCTTACGGAGGAGAAGTAGTTTATGTGGGAGAAGGACATGCCCCAGACAAAGTTGCTGTAAAAGAGCGTGAAGAAATGGCAGCTCGCCTAGCATCAGAAATTCCAAATTCTTTTTTTCCGAATCAAGCGGATAATCCTGATAATCCTGTGGGATATGGATCCTTAGCTCAGGAAATAATAGAAGCCTTGGTAAACGTAAGAATACTTATCGGTTCTATTGGTACCGGGGGGTCATTATGTGGAACAGCAAGAGCTCTAAAAAAGAATGATTCCTCAATTAAAGTTGCGGCTGTTGAGCCAAAAGGTTCAGTCATTTTTGGTGGACCAGATGGTCCATATTTCCAGTCAGGAACAGGCAACCCAGGAAGCGTAGAAATTGCGGGAAATGTAGACAGAAGTGTAATTGATGAAAATCATTGGGCATCTGACAAAGAAGCTTTCAACACAGCAAGATTTCTTGCAAAAAGCAAAGGAATTTTAGTAGGAGGTTCCGCAGGTGGAGTTGTTTATAAAGCGTTAGAGCTCACCCATTCTCGTGAAGGAGGAGGAAACATGGTCGCTCTTATCCCTGATGGAGGAGAAAGATACATCAGCACACTATTCAATGATGATTGGATGCATACCAAGCAGTTGTTAGATATTTCTGTAGAAACACATTTAAGAATTTTAATGAAATTAGAACATGACAGATAAAGCAATTAACATTGGAGGACAAATCTCAGACTGTGCACCACTTAGCCATATTTGCAGCTTTGATTGTTGCAATCAAGATTCGCCTAGTGAGCCCCCCAGACCAGAGAGTTCAATTCTTCTTTATCCGGGTGAGATTGAGGCAATAACAACGGAAAGAAAAAGACATATTACTATAACTTTGGATGATTTTAACGGTGGGAAACTTGGATATTGTAACCCAGCTATCTTAAATCAAGCTACATGCAATCCTGAAAATAATTTTAAACCTTTAGACTGTCAGTCTTATCCATTTGCACCAGCTTTTGGAGGTGGATCTTTGATTTTACTGGTTGATAGAAAAAGATGCCCACTTGGATTAGGAGCTTTAAGAACACATTATGAATCAATTCTTGAAAAGTGGAGAGAAGCGATACAAAAAAATTCTTACGTAAGACAATGGATAGAATCATTAGATCTTAATGGATATGAAGAATTTAATTATTAAATATGCTAGAGAGATTACCAGATAAAACAAGAGAAGATATCCGGACTTTTAATGAGGAAGCTTCTGCCAGAGGATTAAGACCAGTAAAAGTACCACCATTTTACGAACAAAAAGTACTTGAAGAAATGGATGAATTAGGAGAAACTGGAGGTCCTTTATATAAAGCCATTCTTCCTTCAGAAGATAGATTTAGAATCAGAGCTCCTGGTGAAGTCCCTGACTTCGTGGATGACAGGGAAAATATGCCCGATTTAGCACCACATACTATTGTTAGAAAATACCGAAACAGACTTCTATTTTTTCCTACAGATGTGTGCTCTGGACATTGTCAGTACTGCTTTAGAACAGACGTTTTAACGGAACAACACGATAAAAAACTACCGACTTTAGAAGAAAAACTCGATCAAGTTATAGCCTACTTGTCTGAACATCCAGAGATAGAAGAGGTAATTCTTTCCGGGGGTGATCCGATGATTCTTCCTCCTCATCAATTAGAAGAAGTTCTTAAAAGGCTAAAAGGAGACGCAAAAGTTGCAAACATAAGAATACACACAAGAACATTAGCGTTTTCTCCTCAGGTGTTTAATGACAGAAATTGTAAAGCCTTGGCAGATGCAAATGTAAGACTTGTACATCATATTATTCATCCTTATGAAATTTGTGATGAAGTACGTTCCAAAATAGATACTCTAAATGGATTAGGTGTCCGTTCATATAATCAATTTCCAGTTTTAAGCGGGATCAATGATCATGTCGAAGTGTTAAAACGTTTACTCACAGAACTTGACAATCTTGGCATCAGAAATCTTTCAATGTTTATACCTGATCCGATTAATTATTCATCTGGTTACCGTATGACTTTAGAAAGATTTTTTAGGCTTATGGATGAACTTAATTGGACAACATCTTCGTGGGTGAATTCGACAAGGCTGGTTTTAGATACGGTTCACGGAAAAGTTAGACGCGAAGACTTAAAATCAATTGATAAAACAACAGGCATTGCGACCTTCGAAAGAGAAGGCAAAACAATAAAATATCCCGACTTGCCGGAGCATCTTGATAAATCGAGCGATATAAAAACATTACTTTGGAAATCTTAATCAATTAAATATGAGTCTAAGTGTAGAACCTCCAATTTTAGCTTCAGAAGACTGCTTCAACTGTAGAAAATGTTGCAAATATGAACCAGACGAGCTTATGGATGCTCCAATGTTTACTGAAGAACAGCGCTTAAGAGCAGAGACCGAATTTAGAGTAAAAAATCTACGTTTTGAACAAAGGGGCAAATTATGGCAAGTAGTTTTAGATGACATCCCGAGATCAGATAAAAAAATATGTCCATTTTTTGATGCGGACACAGCTCATTGTCTGGTTCACGATTATGAAATTTTTGACTGCCTCACATGGCCTTTTTATATAATGAGAGTCGATAGAAAAGTTATGATTACACTTTCACCGGACTGTCCGATTGTTATAGAAAGATCTCAAATTGAAGATTTGAAGAGATATGCAAAAGAAAGAATTGGCCCACGGACGTTAGAGAAAGCAAGACAGCATCCGGATTTGATAACCGAATATCACGGAAATGCGATAGTACTTTGTGATGTTGAAGAATTTTAAAACAAAATATTTTTTATGAAACACGACCAAGAAGAATTAAAATTTGGTGGAATACAAACATTCATGGCATCACCGTACATAGATCTTACGGAAATGCAAGGCTACGATGTTGGAGTTTTAGGAGTGCCGGTGGATTACGGAACTTCTTACAGACAAGGTGCCAGAAACGCACCCAGAGCCATTAGAGGTCATTCTCATTGGGACAGGGTGGATGGAAGCGAATATATAGATGTGGACTCAGGAACAACGTCAGTATCCAATAATTTAAAAATTGGAGATTTGGGAGATATCCTTATTTCCCCTGGCGATGCAGAAAAAACAAGCTCAGAAATTGCAAGAATAGTAGAAATGATTCGCAGAGAACTTTTCCCTTTAATTCTTGGAGGAGATCATTCAATCACTCATCCGGCTTTTATAGGATGCAAAAGAGCATTAAGCGAAGCTGAACAACCAACCGGAATTTTAAAATTTGATGCTCATCCTGACGTTGAAGAAGATTACCTTACATTGCCGAAAGTATGGCATGGAAATCCTTTTAGAAAATTAATAGAGGAAGACCATTTGGACGGAAAACATTTGGTAAATATAGGATTACGTGGCTTATTGCCAAAAAAATGGATGGACTATATAAATGATCATGGAATAACAAATTTTACAGTACCAGAAATAAGAAGAAGAGGCATAGACCAGGTCATTCAAGATGCAATGAAAATACTTCGAGAAAAATGTGCTTCTGTTTATGTAACTTTTGATATTGATTGCATAGATCCGGTAGATGCCCCAGGAACAGGGACTCCGTTATCTGGAGGAATTAGAGCTGAAGAAGCAATACATGCAGTTAGACAACTTAATGAACTTCCAGTAAAAGGGTTCGATCTTGTTGAAGTTAATCCCGATTTTGATCCAACAGGTAGAACTCAAATAGTCGCCTGTGATTTACTTTGGAACTTATTATCTTTCGGTTTAAAATCACGTAACCCTTAAAAAATATAAAAGTAGCTTTAGCCCACAATTTGAACCACGAAGAACACGAATATGAAGCTGAGTTTGACTTGCCCTTAACTATAGATGCCCTTGTTAAGGCACTTGAAACAGAACATGAAGTTACTCCTGTTGAATGCACTCAGGATTTTGTACATTGGATTGCACGATTAGTTCTAGAAAAACCAGATATAATATTTAATATTGCCGAAGGATATAGTGGCGCAGCCCGTGAAAGTCTTTATCCGGCTATTTTCGAACAGCTCGGAATCCAGTATTCCGGTCCCGGACCAACTGAATTGCTCGTTTGTCACAACAAAGCATTAACAAAAACATTACTTGAAAGATGTGGAATCCCCCTGGCATGGGATAAAATTTTAAAATCCCCCGATGATTTACGGCAATTAAAAGAAACAAATTTACCATTTCCACTTATCGTAAAACTTAACAGCGAAGGATCAAGCATGGGAATGGATGAGCATTGTATAGTTAATAATTGGGACGAATTAAGCCAACAAGTAACAGCTGTTTGGGGAAAATTCCACACAAATATTTTGGTTGAGCAATTTATTGAGGGGATAGATTTAAGCACATCGTTTATTGAAGGTATGGGAGTTTTCGGACCGGTACAATACACACATGATGATGCAAAAATATATGATTTTAGATTAAAAACCCTCGATAATCACACCATAGATGTTGTTGATCCAAAAGATATTCCGGCTAACATAAGAACAAGGTTGAAAGATTTAACTAAACAAATCGCGTCAGTACTGGATATTAACGGATATGGTAGAGCTGATTTCAGGTTAACATCAGATGGATCTATATATTTCTTGGAAATGAATGCACAGGTCTGTTTTCACCCAAGCGGAGCTTTCGTTCTTGCCGCACATAATGAAGGACACAGTTTTGAGGATATCGTGCTTCACATTGTAAGATACGCCAAAACACATACCAGAAGAACTAGCATTCCGGGAAGATAACTTTTATTCGTTCAGCATTCTTATATAACTTTCGTATCTGTATTGATCGATTTTTCCATCTTCAACAGCTTTTTTAACGCCACATACAGGTTCATGAGAATGCGTACAGTTATGAAATTTACAATCCTGGGTGAATTCCCCAAATTCGAGGAAATTAAATTGGAGCTGTCCCTTTTGTATATTCGTTACACCTAAAGATCTTATACCAGGAGTATCTATAATATGTGAACCAGAATCCCATTCATACAATTGAGAACTAGACGTGGTATGCCTTCCTTTTCCGGTTTTTTCACTCACTCTCCCTGTTACAATATCCAAGCCAGGGATAACTTCATTTATAAGAGAAGATTTACCTACACCACTGTTTCCAACAAGCACTACAATTTTCCCTCGAATAAGCTCTTTAAGAGCATCAAGACCTTGCCCTGTTGTAGCAGACGTTTCAACAACAGGTATTCCCATCGCCCTATAACTATCAATAATAGGGTGTCTCTCTTCCGTAAGGTCACATTTATTAACGACAACAATAGGCTCCACCCCCCCATTCTGGCAAATTGTTAAATATCTATCCACAAATCTAGGATGAAACGCCGGACTGTCAGCGGAAGCAACGATTACGCCAGCATCTACATTAGCCGCAATAACCTGAGTTTCCTGCAAAGCTGGAGAAACTCTTTGACTATCACCTCTCAAGCGTGAAAGCACACTTTTTCTCGGCACTCTTCCTTCTATAAAATTTCCATTATCTTCGGATTTGAAAAAAACTTTATCGCCAATAACCAATTTAGGTCCCAATTCCTTTGGAATATTAGAAGATAGTGCGCAATCTATATTTTCATTATCATGCAATACTCGAAAAACTCTTCCCCTTGTTTCGACTATTATGCCCATTCTTGCTCCATCAGTAGCTGTATCTGTTTCAAAATTTCGCCACTGTAATCCAAGTTCTTCATTTTCTTCTCTATTTCTTAAATGCCGCTCTTTTGCGCGCAATTTTTTTTCAAGAGCGCGTCTATTTTGATGTCTATCATACAAATTTCTAGGTTCCTTTGTCATATTTATATTAAAACATTAAAATAGTACCATAATTAAGATACTTATTAAAAATCAATTTGATGACAAATACAAGCATAAATTATAAATTTATAAACCGCAAAATTACAGATCTTAAATGTAAGGATTATCTCAAAATAGATTTAAGTGATTTTTCATACGCAAAAATATTAAAAAATTTCAATAAGTATTCATCTGAATTTATAGAAAAAGCAAAAAAATCAAATTTGCCACAAATTCAAATAAAATTTCCATATAGATGGAGTAGCTTTTCGGAAATATTAAAGAAATTTAACTATTTTCCAGGTTTAATATTAGTGGAAAGGAATATTACAAAAACTCACACGCTACCTGGGCGACTAGTAGAACTAAAAGACACAACTATTCTCAAGAAACTTCTGAAAAAACAACAGTCTCTACACTACAAGCTTAATACTAAATTTTTTGAAAAAACTGAAAAATTCAATTTAGATAGTTACCTTGAGGAGCTTCAGGTGAACTATGAGAAAAATAAAGGCATCACATATGGTATTTATGAAAAAAACAAACTAATTGCATTTATTGGTTTTGAAATATTAAGTTCCGGCATCTATATCAACGAACTTTTTACAGATGATAAATTTAGAGGGCGTGGGTTTGGGAAAACGCTAATGCAAGCCGGATTTAACTATACCTCAAAATTGCACTTCAAAAAAATATGGACCACTCTTGCCGCCCAAAACGAATCAGCATTTCGTTTTTATCAAGCCTGCGGATTTAAACCTGTTTCAAAAATTTTTTATACCAACATATAATAATTTTGCTCAAGTCCTCGAATTCTACCGCTCAAAATTCCCAAATAAGCGCCAATACCTTCTGTCAACGGATCAAAGCTAAGTAAAATAACTAACCGGCTGGCCACTCGGGTCTAGTACCTTCTACAAGCCCAAAAGAGCCTTTCAATGACCAATTGAGAGGTTTTCTACACATCACCTTCGCCTCGGGACGACGGGTCAAAGATGGCTTGTTTAAGCCGTTTGGCTGGGGCGGTAGGATTCGAACCCACGAATGCCAGGACCAAAACCTGGTGCCTTACCGCTTGGCGACGCCCCATTGATTTAGAATTTTTTTAAATTCATTACCACCTTTCAAACTTTTCAAATATCGTTCCATTTTTATAGCCTCTGCTCTTGTCTCAAAACTTTTCATTGCCAATAATTTTAATGGTCTTCTGTTTTTTGTTGCTGTTACTTCTCCTTTATTGTGTCTTACTATTCTGTCCTCAATATCATTCGTTTGGCCAATATATAATCTATTATCCCGCCCGCTTTGTAAAATATAAGTATAATACATATTCGAACCCACGTATGCCCCGCCAGGGCGGGGTGCCTTACCACTTGGCGACGCCCCAATATTAAAATTCGAAACAAAATCTACCATATTTGCGGAAAAACTTAAATATAAGTAAACTGATAAAAATTAATAATTCAAATATGGATCAGGAAAACACGCAACAGCCGCAGCAAAATATTCCACAACAACCGCCACCACAACAGGCAGCGCCTCAGCCACAACCTCAGCCCACTCAGCCTTCCGCGGCCCCCGTTCAAAAAGAGGCTTGCAAGTGCCCCGAAGTCAAAGCCGAAGATTGGGACAAAAAGCGCACCCAGCTCAACAAAATGTTTTACAAAACTTTTTCACCGAAATTGTTTTATTTTCCGTTTTCAATAGCCGTTGATATAAACAGAGCGATTCAGGGAGCGAAAAAAGCTGGCTACACCGTGCCGGATAACGCGATGATTCTGGACACCGGCGGAATGTTTATGGGCTCCGTGATGGTCGAAGTGCAGGGCGCGAAGGAAGGCGACAAAAACGTCGTTTCTTTTGCCGGAAAAAATCTTTACACAAAAGTCTGCACGCGGCCATGGAAGGAGATGCGCGCGGACATCATGGATCTGGAGCGTGAGCTCGGCGCAAAGCCAAAAGAGTTTTACATGTGGTACACGGCCTGCCCCAAATGCATCGACACAAAAAACGTCAAAACCGTACTCATCGCGGTCGTTTAGCAACCGGCATCCAGTAAAAAGCCGACGGACAGATCTTGTTCAGCGGGCAGATGTCGCATTTCGGCCGTCTTGCCACACACACGTTTCTGCCGTGAAATATGAGAAGATGGGAAATATCGCCCCAGTCGGATTTTGGAATGATTTTCATTAGTTTTTCCTCGATCTTGACGGCGTTTTTCTTTTCACTGAGAGCTTTTGGAACGAATCCCAAAAGGCCGCTTAAGCGGATCACGTGAGTGTCGACCACGATTCCTTCGTTTCTGCCATATCCAGAGCTTAAAATCACGTTCGCGGTTTTGCGCGCGACGCCCGGCAGTTTCAGCAGATCCTCCATTTTATCGGGAACTTTTCCGCCGAAATCGGAAATGATTTTACCTGCGGCGCCTTTTATGTTTTTGGCTTTGTTTTTGTAAAAACCGGTCGAGCGGATGTATTTTTCAAGCTCGTGCAGATCGCACTGTGCGAAATCCTTCACGGTAGAAAATTTCGCGAATAAAGCCGGACTTATTTTATTTACCTGCTTATCGGTACATTGCGCCGACAAAATCACGACCACCAGAAGCTGAAAAATATTTTTGAAATGTAAAGCGATCTTCGCATGAGGATATTCCTTTTTCAAAATCCTAATAACAGAATTTACATTTATCATGTCCCCATTCTACTATGGAATCATTAAAAACGTGAAACCGACTTGATCTCAGACTTCGCAGTCGCGTCCGCCCAGCTGTCAAAATACTTTTCGGGAAGTGCCGAAATCTGATCCTCGGTCAAAGTCTGGATTGGTAGATAATCGAGTGGATCAACATAAAGTCCGTTCAGAAGCATCTCAAAATGCAGGTGCGGTCCCGTGGTCATGTAGCCAGCGCCCTTTGTTCCCGGCATACCTCCGCTTAAGCCTATCACGGAGCCCTGATTTACAACCTCGCCCTCACTCACAAGAATCTCGCTCACGTGTCCGTAAACACTCATAAATCCGGTCGCGTGTGCCAGGATTATATAGCTGTAACCGAAACCGTTGTCTTTTGTGGTGAATACAACTCCGTCAGCCGCGGCGCGCAGAGCTGAACCCTGATATTCCGGAATATCAATCGCATTGTGCTGCATGCCGAAAGCGCTGTAATAAGTCGGATCATGAAAATAAGCACTCAGACCGCGATCCGGATCAACCGGCCACAAAAATCCGTCGCTGTTTAAACTTCCCAGATTAAGCTGGAAATTGTACATCGCCTTTGAGCTCGGATCCAGCAGGGACAGGTATTCGTCGGGATTGAAATTATCGCCTTCTTCCGCGATTTTCTGCTCAACAAAAGCGATGGCCTCGCTCAAGTGTTTTACATCGCTCAGCATCTGTTTTTGCTCCTCGGTAGTCTGCTCAAGCAGCTGCTGATATATGCTTTCCTGGCCAAAAGTCAGGCGCATAAGGTTTTCTTTCGAATCCTTTTGAAGTTCAAGCTGTTTTTTCTCATTTTCAAGCTCGTTCTGGAGTTTTAGAAGATTATTTTTCTTTTTGTTAAGTTCTTTTTGCGAATTTTGCAGGTCGGCACTGAGATTTTGCAGTTTCTCAACCATCTGCTGGCCGGCTTCGTCCAGCATACCAAGATAATCAAGATCTTTTAGATTTTCTCCGACGCTTCCATCCGCGAGAAGCAGCTTAAACGCGTTGATTTCGCCATTTTCATCAAAAGATAAAAGATTGTTGTCCTGTTCATAAATAATTCTGCTGTAATCCTTTAAAAGCTCTTTTTGGTAATTGAGAGCTATTTGCTTAAGATCAATCTGCTCATAAAGCAGAGTAATTTCGTTTTCTGCCTCAACGAGCTGTTTTACCACATCCACAAGTTTTTCCTGCGTCGAACTTATAAGACTGTCGAGATTTTCCAGATACTCGCTTAAACTGAGCTTTTCCTCCCTTACAAGATCAAGCCTCTCCTGGGTGTCATTTGCACTCATAAGAATCTGTTTGTAACCGGTCTTGCTCAGATTCAGCTCGCTTTTAAGCCTTTTTAAAAGATCGTCCTGCTTTTGCTTTATATCGCCGAAATCGGTCACGCTCATCTCAGGCTCGGCCGACGCTTCGCCGGAATCAGCCTGGACAACCGACCCAGCCGACGCTTCACCGCCTTCAAAATCAGAGACAAAACCAACAGCCGTATGCGCCAGCAAAAAGGCCGCAGCCACGACAGTTATCAGATATTTGTCCAGTTTTGCTCCCATTTTTTGGTTTTTATGTTCGGATTTATCTTCATATTTTACCACTAATAAGCCGAAAAAGCAATGCTAGGAGCAAGGGCGGACAGAATTTAAGCAGATGCTTTTTGCCGATACTCCTTGTAAAGAATTTCCGCTTGTGAAACATGGACAGCAGGCGGCCTGATCACTGAGAGTTGCCATTTTTCCGCAGCCAGCTTTTCATTCCGGATCAGATTATTATGGGCGAATTCATGGTGAATTTCGCAGAGAGGAATCACGAAATCATGGTTTTTACTCTCACTGAAGCGATCTACGTGATGAAGGACCTGAAATGGAGAATTGCAATTTGGATAAGAACATTTTCCGTTTGTCCGTGCGATTATTTGGCGTTTTTTACCGGCGGGAATGTAACGGGAGATTTTGTCATCTTTTTTAGGTTTCGTCAAAGTGTGACCGGTCACACTTTTTGGAAATTCTTTTTCGGCCACTTCCTCGAGGATTTTTCGCATGATCTCTTTGTTGCCGAGATTTTTTCCGAGCCGGTTTTTCAGCTTCAGAAACATGAAGGTCATTTCCTCGTCGAGTTCGATTTTTATATTTTCAGATTTCGCGTGGCATTGCGAACAAAAGTTCGTAATTTGTTTTTGTCTCAATTCTTTCGCGAGGGTCTGGACAGCTGTTTTGCTCATATTTCTGACCTTATCGGCGAATGCTTTGTCTGTTTCGGGAGTGGCGAGGTTTGCGACAATTGCGACTTTCTGAAGTCCGACAGTTTTTATCGCTTCTTTTAAATATGGCTTATTTTCGAGTTTTTTCTCAAGGCCGAGGCGGCGGATCACCGTCGATTTGGCAATATCTCCGTATTTTCCCGCATATTCCACGATTGAACCGGCATATTTTTTGTAAACGCCGCTTTTATAAATCTCAGGTAAAATTGCCAGCATTTTATTTTTCAGCCTGAATCGCATTCTGCCAAGTCGGACAAATTCGTGATGTAATTTTTGGGAATAGGTCATATGTTTTTTGTTTAAATATTTGTGCTTAAATTTTCTCAAAAAGCCAAACGGTAAACAAGACAAAAACCGCTGACAAATGCGATTTTAACACGTTTTTGCCGCAAAAATTATTGCACTGAATTTTTGACCGTAACAAGCCGAAGATCTAGTTCGCTTTTCGTACAGAAATGCCCGTCAAGTTGATTTTTAAAAGTGTCACCGGTGACACTTCTGTAACCATACGATCCATTTTCCAGCCACTGCCGGAACAACATTTTTCCTCCAATTTTGGGGATATTCCAACTTTCTCTTGAAAAACATGCCGCTTTTCCCTAAAATCACATAGCAATTAACATAAACTGTCATGTCACATAAAAAAGCGGGTGGATCAACGGCAAACGGACGCGATTCGGTAGCAAAGCGCCTTGGTGTAAAAGTTTTTGGCGGTGAAGCGATAAAAGCCGGAGGAATCATCATAAGACAAAGAGGCACAAAGTTCTTTCCCGGTGAAAACGTAGGAATGGGCAGAGACCATACAATATTTGCTCTCAAGGAAGGCAAAGTTCATTTTACAAAAAAGGCCCTTAAAAAGTACGACGGTAGGAAATTTAAGGACACAATAGTCAACGTAGTTTCTGCAGCCTAAAGTTTAATTATGTCATTGGAATCATTTATCGCCGGATCGGGCGAGCCTATGTCGGAGGCGGCTTTTGAAGCATTCAAAGAAAAAATGAAGCACGCCGCCGCCCAGATTGCCGCGATAAAAAAGGAAGAAGGCAGGCAGAAGAAAAAGGAGGAGGAGCTTCTGAAAATTCTTCTTAAATTCGTCAAAACCAGTCATAAGAGTGAGCTTGTTCTTCTGATAAGCAGGGTTTTGGAAAAGAATATTCCCGCAAATTTTATTCTTGCCGCGATTTTGCTTGGAAATGAGGACATAAAAAGCGAGGTGGGAGATTTTCTGATGCTGAAAACGCCAGCCGGAACCGGAACTTCGCTGATGTTTTTCGGGGAAAAAGATGCAGCCATGCCGCTTAAACTGAAAATCGAAATAGACGACTGGATAAAAAACATGTTATTTCAGGCGGAGGAAAGTCCTCACAAGCTTTTGAAAACCGCGTACGAGGCCGAACCGCCTTCCGACAAGCCCGCTGCCAAGAAACCCGCCGCGGTCCTGATACAGCTTCTGACTTTTGTTCTGCGTGATTTTCTTGAACAGCACGACGTTTTTAAGTCCTACGAAAACCTCCGCGAATTTTCCATGTTCATAGCAAAAGGAATTCTCGCAAAGACAAAAGAAAACCTGGACAACCGGGACCTACTCGCCGGCTAGCCCTTTTAGCTTCAGCTCCTCGATAATTTCCTCGGCTGGTTTGTTTATCATGTCCATTTTACAGATAAAAGTGGCGATTCTGGAGGCCTCCTGCGAATTCAGGTCCATTACGCCGCATTGATAAACCATGTCGGTCAGCTTTGAAACCTGCGCCGTATCCAGCCCGTATTTTATGCTCAGATCAATAAGAAGTTTATTTTCCATAAAAAATTTTAATTACATAAGAATATCGTAGGTAACGCGCTTGTCCGCGTCATTGCCGAGATATTCATCAAGTTCACTTTTTTCGTACTTCAACATGCGCGTCATCATTTCGGCCATCTGTGCCCGGCTGTATTGTTCCGCAAAATAATCGACATCAAGAGGGATAAAATTATACTCCGACGCGGTGTCAACAAAGCCTTTGTACCACGGGTCGGTTTCCGCATATGGATAACCAAAGGTATTGAGAGCTATTTTTAAAGCCTCTACGAAATTTATCTCTCGCGCCGGCCTGAAAGTGCCATCGGCATAGCCTTCGATAATAAAATGATCCTTCGCGAAACACACATATTTTGTAAACCATTCTCCGGCGGGAACATCATAAAAACATCCGCTACCTCCGTACGATTCAAATTCGTCATCATACTCGGCCTCTACTATAATTTTCAGAAGTTCCGCGCGGTTTATAGTGCTGTTCGGCTTGTAAGATCCATCCGGATAGCCGTTTACTATTCCCTCCGAATAAATATAGCGGATCGCGGATTCATACACATGTCCGGTGACATCGTACAGAGGCTCTTCCGGCTGCGGATAATTAAAAGAAAAAGACTGATCAGTCGCGGAAACAAGCCATTGCCCGACCCAGCCAATAAGTCCGTTATTTCGCTCAATCTTATACCATCCATCTGTTTCCGCAATCACATGCACCACTTCGCCGACCGATAGAGTTGTGAGGACTGAAGACCCCTCCATACACGCGACATCGCGCACAAAGGCTCCGGTTGTAACCTCCGCGTTCCAGTCTCGGTCATAAATGGGATCGCTGAAACAGTCTCCGGCAAAAACATTCAGCGACTGAAAAATAAAAATACCGGCGCCGAAAATAAAAAACAGAATTTTTTTCATAACATATTACTAACACAGATTTTTGCGGGAGTCTATTTGTAAAAAAAATGATAAATATGTAAAGTTATAAAAAATTAACTTCAAAAATATGCCGGCTCCAAAAAAACTTATAAAAGAAATCCAGTCGGTTGAGGAATTGTTGAAGAAAGGAGACACTTTGCTGAATCTCACGATCCAGAATCTCGACCTTAAAAAAACCTCTATAGACTGGGCAAAAATCAAGCTGGCAAACACGACTTTTCTCGGTTGTGACATGCCGGTTGAAACGGAACTTCTGTTAAGGGAAAAAGGCGCCGTTATTTACCCGAAAATAGTTGGCCTGCCTTACAATCCGTACCGGAAGGATCTTTATACATGGCAGGAACTGATGGACGGCTATGATCCCGATAATGACAAAAGTCTTGATCTTAAAATCTACAATCATTTTAAATCTTTCCAGAATCTCGAGGACATAAATGAAGCTTTAAGCGAGAGAATCCACGACCACGCGATAGACGACGCCGTAAATGAACTGGTTGGCCTCGGCGAGGATGGGATGACAAAAAGGAAATGTGTTGGTGTGATGGGCGGCCACAGCATTTTGAGGACCGATCCTTTTTATGAAAAAGTCGCGGTTATCGCCAAAACTCTCACGGAAGATGGTTACTACATCATGTCCGGCGGCGGCCCGGGAATAATGGAAGCCGCAAACCTCGGAGCATATCTCGCCGGCAAAAAAGACACTGAACTTTCAGAGGCGATTGAGATCCTGAAAGAAGCGCCCAGCTACAAAGACAAGGACTTCGTGCTTAAATCTCAAAAAATCATGGAAATGTATCCGCAAGGTGCAGAAAATCTTGCGATTCCTACGTGGTTTTACGGCCATGAACCCTCAAATTTATTCGCAACAAAAATCGCAAAATATTTCTCAAATTCGATAAGGGAGGACATTCTGCTCGCGGTCGCGCTACACGGCATAATCTACGCACCGGGAAGCGCCGGCACACTACAGGAGATATTCGCGGACGCTGCGCAAAACCATTACATGAGTTTCGGCTACGTGAGCCCTATGATTTTCTTCGGAAAGAAATTCTGGAGCGAGGAATCACCGGTTTTCGAGCTCCTCCAAAAAGTCTCGGAAGGCTACAAATACCACGACATGCTCGCGATCTCGGACGATCCCGACGAAATCGTGAAATTCATCAAAGAGCATCCGCCTGTCGGGGCATAAATCTGTCCATCAGAGCCATTATCTGCTCTCTTGTATCCTCAACAAGCCTGAAATATTCATCAGCAGGAACTGTTTTTACTTCAAGGCCACCACTTACCGGAGATTTTACAAACACCGGACTGTCGGAGGCGGCGCATTCATGACTTAGTTCTTTCCACTCAATAGCACCCTGCTTTTGAGTAGTTATATCAAGATGATGAACCACGGCACCAATTTCTTTACGATAAGCGCTCAATGTCTGTAGGTCGCCATAACCGTCATCAACAGGAGGACCGATAACCTTCAGATTAAAACCCGTATCATCGGATTCCATTTCGACGGTTTCTCCTTCCGGTGAATTTTCCAGCACCCTCAATGCATCAGCTAAAATCGCATCTACTTTTTGTTGAATGTCTAGAAGTATTTCGTTTGTAATGGCTTCAGCTGGTTCGCCGATACATTCGTCTATACTTGAAGATAAATCCGAATCCGGACCATTGTCTGTATTAGCGACAGTATCAGTTCCTGGATCAGAAGAATCCGGGCTGACATTAAAGTCCTGTTCCGCATCAGTCGCAGGTTTCCCATTGCTGTTTATCATGCAGCCTGCGCCAGAAGCGGCGATAGCAGCAGCAGCAAGCATACCGCTTAAAAGTTTTCTTCTTGTTAATCCTTTTCCTGTTGATTCCATAATTCTACAATTATCAAATAGACAGAAACAATACGTCAAAACGCAGAATTTGTCAAGCTATGGGGTGAGCGATGGGATTCGAACCCACGACCCCCGGGACCACAACCCGGTGCTCTAACCAACTGAGCTACGCTCACCATATTTTTCCGCGTTTTTAAGCGTTACAATCTTAACCGCTCGCTATGAAAAACTCAAACAAAAAACCCTCCCCGCTTGGAGGAGGGATCTTGTATAGACTTAGGAGTACCAACGCCCTAGAAAAGCCTTAATATCCTAATCCATCAGAGAATGCTGGGCCGAAACCCAGCCCCTTAAGTATACGCAACAACGGAATAAAAGCAATAGCTTTTGATTAGTCGGATTCTTAGGTGTATTTTTTGATCTCCATATCGCTGAGTTTTTCCACCATGACATCGTATTTCATCTTGATGCGAGTGCGCTTCTGCTCGAGTTTTTCATTTTCGGTGGCCTCGTTTTTCAGAGCTTCAAAGATTTTGTTCAAAACGCCCTCATCCATCGCGTTTATAAGGATTTTTACCATCACTTTATCATGGCGGGGGATTGTGGAGGTTTCGAGAAGTTTGAGAATCTGGTTTTGCAGGGTTTTTTTATCCATGTTTTCCGACCAGAACAGTTACAAGGTTATCAAAATCAGCATTGTCGATAAGGAATGCGAGCTCGGACAGTGTCTCCGTGCTGAGCTTATCTTCTTTATTCGCAATCATTTTGCTGAGAATATCGGTCACGCGGCCCACATTTGTTGCGCTTGTTTTTTTGAATATTTTTTCGTTGAGAATTTTTACGATTTCATCGCGATTTTCAGGCGGACTTTTGCGAATGCCTTTCAGCGTCCACGCGTCTTCCATTCCCAGCCCTAATTCCCCCATAAAATCGCTGAGATCGGTCACTTTACCCAATTTCCCTGAAAACAAATCGCCAACGCCCGGCAGTTTGATTTTAAAAGTTTTCAGAACCGACATGCTGAGCAGTTTCTCCAATGGAAATTTCGATTTTTCCGAAATTTTTGCGAATCTGTCCAGCGCAGCTTTGAATTTTTCTTTTGTCGGATATTGCTCTTTCAGTTTTCGCAGAGTCATAAAAGCCACGCCCGAAATCGCCCGTGCCTCCTCAAATTCCATCTGTTCCGGCTTGCCCTCTACAGCCTTTTGCAATTTCGCAACACTGCCATATCCGGCAGTCTGATATTTTTCGTCCATCTCCTCAAAACTGGAAGCGGCCGTCGCCACCATTTCATCATGAAATTCACAATCGTCTTTATCAACGCTTTTATCGAGCGCCACAGCCTCTCTCGCGTCTTTCATAGTTTCATCGACGCCCTGTTTGACTTTCTTGGTGGTTTCCTCGGAAACCTCTTCCTGCTCCTCATCCACCTTATTCATCTCCTCCCTGAAAGTCGAGAAAAATATTTTCACCTTCTCGAAAAAGCCTTTGTCTTTATTTTCCTTCGCCTTCTCCCACGCCTCCCTA
>JBDRNZ010000004.1:0-17464 GCA_043810515.1 Candidatus Peregrinibacteria bacterium | reverse complement strand
TATCAGAAAGTGTGACCGGTCACACTTTGCGTTTGTTGAGAAAATATTGTGAAATAGGTTAAAAGTTTGCTAATATCTTGGCGCTTAAATTTTCTTATGCAAAAACCAGAGTTATTAGTACCGGCGGGGGATTTACAAAAGCTGAAGATAGGGCTTCAGTATGGCGCGGATGCGTTTTATCTGGGGCTGGCGCCTTTTAGTATGAGAAGCAGGGTGAATAATTTTACAAAAGAAGATCTGCTGGAAGGTGTGAGGCTTGTGAGGAAGGCGGGAAAAATTCTCTATCTTACCTTAAATATTTATCCGAGAAACAATAAGCTTGAGGCGTTCCGCAAACATATCGAGTTTGTGAGAGATGAGGTGAAGCCGGACGCCTTGATAATTGCCGATCCGGGTGTTGTTCAAATGGTTCGGGAGATTTATCCGGAAGCTGTCATTCATATTTCAGTTCAGGCAAATGCTGTGAATTATGAGGCGGTGAAATTTTGGAAAAATCAGGGGGCGAGCCGTGTTATTCTTCCAAGAGAACTGACGCTCGAGGAAATCAGCCAGATTCACAAAAAAGTGCCGGATATTGAGCTTGAGGCTTTTGTGCATGGGGCGATTTGCGTGAGTTATAGCGGAAGATGCCTGCTGTCGATGTACATGACGGGGCGGGACGCGAATCAGGGAAGTTGTGCGCATAGCTGTCGCTGGAAATACCGGCTTGAGGAGGAAAAGCGGCCGGGCGAATATATGCCGATTGAGGAGGACGAGCACGGGACGTACATCATGAATTCGCGGGACATGTGTTTACTGCCGTATCTGAAGGAGCTGGTTGAGGCCGGGGTTTGCAGTTTTAAGATTGAAGGGCGGAATAAAACAGAGCATTATCTGGCGACTGTTACAAAGGCTTATCGCAAAGCGATTGAGGATATGATGGCCGGCAGGGAATTTGACGAAAGTCTGATGGACGAGGTCCGGAAGTCCGCGAACAGGGGATTTATTCCGGGATTTTTGTTTGGATTTCCGGATGTAACGGCGGGGCCGCCGCTACAGCGGGGCAAGCAGGTAAGCAATGAAAGTATTTATTATGAAAAAAATGCGCCGATTCAGACGCATAAATTTATCGGGATTGTGAGGAAGGCCGGAGGCTTGGGCGGGCTTAAGAGGCGCGATCTGTACGGGGTTGAGGTGCGAAACCGTCTGGAGAAAGGGCAGGAGGTCGAGGTGATGACTCCGGACAGACAGTTTTTAATTTCTGTTGATGAGATGTTTGATGAAAATGGTGAAAAGACCGATGTTGTGCATGGCGGGGCTGGCGAGAGGATTTTGAAACTTGCGGAGGATCTGCCTGAAGGGACTATTATTAGAATAGCTGACTGATCAGGTTTTCGACGTCTTTTTCGAGGTTTTCGGTTCGGTGGAAAATGAGGCTTGAGCTCTGGCAGTAGCGACCGTTTCTTTCTTTATAGAGCTGTTCGATTTCTTCTTTGACGGAGGTTTTATTTGTAAGCGGTGGGCGGGAGGTGGAATTTTTGATTCTTTGCGCGCAGACGTCTGGAGTTACGTAGAGGTAGATGATTTTCCCGTTTTTTTTGAGGATTTTTTCGTTGTCGCGGTCCAGGATTGTGCCGCCGCCGGTTGCGATAATTGTTTTGTCGAGGTCTGCCACTTCTTTTACAATTTCTTTTTCCTTGGTGCGGAAATATTCCCAGCCGTGAAGTTCAACGATTTTTGCGATTGATTTTCCTTCAGATTTCTCGATTTCTTTGTCTGTGTCGATGAAATCCCATTCTAATTTTTTTGCGAGAAGCATGCCGAGTTTTGTTTTTCCGCTCCCGCGAAGGCCGGTTAAGACTATGTTTGTTTTGAGATCCTGGAATGCTTTTTGAACTTTTTTAAGGTCTTTCCAGAAGTCGGGGTAGCTTTTTTTAACCACGTCCGGATCGGATATTTTTAATTTTGGAAAAAGGTCCTGGATTATGCCGAAGCACATTGCGATACGATGGTCTTTGTAGGTTTTTATGGAAATTGGTTTTTTTGGCGGTGATGAGATGAGGAGGGGATTTCCTTCGATTTCTATCGAGGAGGAAGTTGTTTTTACTTTTACCGGAAGTTTTGAGATTTCGGCTTTGAGAGCGGCGAGTCGGTTTGTTTCTTTGATTTTAAGGTTTGAAATGTTTTTGATCACGGTTTTTCCGGGGGTGAATATGGCGAGCATTGCGAATGTCATGACGAGATCGGGGGTGAAGTTCATGTCCATGACCCCGAGCGGTTTTAGTATTTTGGGGCCGGCGATAGTTGTTCCGTTTTTATTTTCTGTAATTTTGCAGCCTGTTTCTTGAAGGTATTTGAGAAATGTGATGTCGCCCTGCAGGGAATTTTTGCTGAGATTTTTTAGAGTTATTGCGCGGTTTGGGTGGAGTGCAGCATAGGCTCCGAAATATGAAGCGGAGGAGGCGTCACTTTCTATTTCGTAGGTTTTTGGAGTGTTCGGGATTTGTTTTCCTTTTATTACGAGTTGTTTAAAATTTTTGTTCAGAACGCTAAGGCCAAAGGCTTCCATGACTTTAATGGTCATTAAAACGTAAGGTGTTGAGTAAAGTTTTTGTACAATATCTATGGTTGTATTTTTTTCCACGAAAGGTGCAATCATCATTATTGCGGAAAGATACTGGCTGCTTATATTGCCTTTTAATTCTACGCTTCCGCCTGTGAATTTTTGCGGAAAGATTGTTAGGGGAAGATGGCCGTTTGTGGTTTTTATTTTGGAGCCGAGGGAGTTTAGGGCTGAGATGAGTTCCTGTATCGGGCGCTGTCTTCCGCGTTTGCTGCCGTCTATTATGATTTTGTTTCCGGTAAGCGTGGAAAATGCGGTTAGAAATCTTGTTGTAGTGCCGGCATTTTCGGTGAAGATTTTTATCGGGGATGTGAGGGGTTTGAATTTTCCTGCGCACCCTTTTACTATTAGGTCCTTTTTGGTTTGCGAAATTTTTATTCCGAGCTTTTTTAAGCCGAGAATCATATATTTTGTATCTGTGCAGTCCGCGTAATTTTTTATTCTGACTGTTTTATTTCCAAGAGCTGCCAGTACAAGCGCGCGGTTTGTAAGGCTTTTTGATCCCGGAATGGTAAGAGTTATAGGCATTTTTCTTTTACTACTATTACTTTTCCTATTTTTTTCGGCAGTATCAATTTTATATAATTTCCTTCTTTTTTCTTGTCACTTATGCAATCTTTTAATGTGATTTTTTTCATTGTAGTTACAGGCAATCCGGTGCTCTTGAGCAAGTTTTTTATTCTTTCGGCTGCGCGGGATTTTAGCAGTCCTTTTTTGACAGCGATGTCATTCACAATAACCATTCCTATGCTTATCGCATATCCGTGCAAAAGTTTAAATCCGGAAAGTCTTTCGAGCGCATGGCCGTACGTGTGGCCGTAGTTCAGAATTATTCTTTTACCTTCGTCTTTTTCATCTTTCGCGACGACCGAGGTTTTTATTCTTACGGATTTTTCAATTATGTAGGTGAGATTTTCCAATTTTCCTTTCAAAAGAGCGGGTATGTTTTTTTCCAGATACCTGAAGAGTTTTTTGTCCTTTATGACGCCATATTTTATGACTTCGGCAAGGCCGTTTCTGATTTGTTTTTCGGGAAGATTTTTCAGATAATTTATGTCCATGAAAACCGCGTCAGGCTGGTCGATTGTGCCTATAAGATTTTTCCCGGAAGGCATGTCGACGCCGGTTTTTCCGCCGATGCTGGAATCAACCATTGCCATAAGTGTTGTTGGGATCTGAACGTATGGAATTCCTCTCATGTATACCGAGGCGAGAAATCCTGCGATATCCCCGACTACTCCGCCGCCGAGTGCGATTATCGCGTCGTCTTTGTCGAAACCTTTTTTGACCATTTCCTCACCGAGAAATTGCACTGTTGATAGAAATTTTGATTTTTCACCTTTCGGGAACTGGATTATTTCTGCGTGGATGCCTCCGTGCTTCAGATATTTCATTATCGTGTTTCCGAAAAGTGTTTTTACCAGCGAGTCTGTGATGATTGCGTATTTTTTCCCGAGATTTAATTGTTTCAGGTGGTCGGCGAGGGATTTTGTAAGATTTTTTTCGATAAAAATTTTATAGGTTTCTATGGCTGGTCTTTTTATTCTCAAATTTATCTGTGTCATTTCTGGTTTTTTAAAAAGTTTTTCCGACTGCTTCGGCGATTTTTCTTATATTTTTCAGCAGAGTTTTAAATTCTTCAGGCGCGAGCTGTTGTCCTCCATCCGACAGAGCTTCTGCCGGATTCGGATGTACCTCTATCATAATGCCATCTGCACCGCATGCAATAGCTGCTTTTGTCATGGGTTCAATGAGAGATTTTTTTCCCGTGGCGTGACTCGGGTCAACTATTATCGGTAGGTGGCTGCATTCTTTCGCAAGTGGAATAGTGGCCAGCGACAGTGTGTTTCTGGTTTCTTTTTCAAATGTGCGAATGCCTCTTTCACAAAGAATTACGTTTGGGTTTCCGTTTGACAATATATATTCCGCGGCAAGCATGAGTTCCTCGATCGTCGCGCAGAGTCCGCGTTTCAGAAGAATGGGCTTTTTTATCGCCCCCAGTTCTTTCAATAGTTCAAAATTCTGCATGTTTCTTGCTCCGACCTGTAGGATGTCCGCTTTTTGGGCCACTATATCAACATCTTTTGTGTCCAGGATTTCTGTTACGACTGCCATGCCATGTCTGTCAGCCGCTGAGCGCATTATTTCCAAGCCTTCTTTCCCAAGTCCCTGAAAAGAGTATGGACCTGTTCTTGGTTTGTATGCTCCTCCTCTGAGAAGTTTTATTCCCATTTTTGATAAAGCCGATGCGGATGCTTCCATCTGTTTTTCCGATTCGACGGAACAGGGGCCGGCAATGATTGCAAAATTATTGCTGCCGATTTTAACGCCGTTTACGTCTATTATTGTTGGCGATGATTTTGTTTCGATGCTGGCGAGTTTGTACGGTTTCACCACACGCATCACTTTTTCGACTCCGGGGAGTGATTCGAGGTGGCCGACATTTATGTCTCTTTCCTCTCCGATAACGGCTATGACTGTTCTTTCGACTCCATAGAGAGGGACCGGCTTGAGGCCCTTCGATTCAAGTTCTTTTATTATTTGTGCGGCACTTATGGCCGGGGCGCCGGATTTCATTACTATAATCATGTTTTGGATAGTTAGATGGTCTTTGGGTATTTTTTTATCGGTATCGATAAAGATATTTTCGGACGGGGTGAGTTTAGCATGTTTTTCAGGTTAGTTTATAATTAAAGAAGCCTTATGGCTCTGGGGTGCATGAGGTTTTTATGATTTTTCTATTAACCTCACGCGTTTACATAAAGTAAAAGTAAAAAAAACATAGCTGAAAGAAGCTGTTTTTTGCGTGGCTTCTGTTCATGAGATTGATTTTGCCTGTTTATAGTATTTGTGTAGAATGTTGCTGTCAATTAATTTAAAAATTTTATGATTATCGATACCCACGCGCATCTGATGTTTAAGGACTTTAAAAGGGATCTTGAGGCTGTTATCAATAGGGCAAAAACCGCCGGTGTGGAAAAAATTGTGAATGTGGGATGCGATCTTCAGTCTTCAAAGGATGCTGTTAAAATGGCAGGGGAATACGAAAATCTCTATGCAACGCTGGGTCTTCATCCTTACGATTCTCTGGATGCGACCGAAGAATTGATGGCGGAGTGGGAAAAGCTTATAAATGAAAATAAGAAAATAGTTGCGATAGGGGAATGTGGGCTTGATTATGCCAAAGCAAAAGTTCCGAAAGGGGATCAGAAAAAGGCTTTCCGCATGCATCTTGAGCTGGCGCGAAAAACCGGTTTACCGGTTATTATTCATAATCGCGAGGCGGACGAGGATACCTTGGAAATTTTGAGCGGTTATGATGGCAGTGACGGAAAACCGCAGGTTTATGCGGTTTTCCATTGTTTTGGGAGTGATGTGAATTTTGCCAGAAAAGTTTGGTATAAAGGCTATCTGACTTCGTTTACGGGGATTGTTACTTATCCTACCGCCGAGAAATTGCAGGAGGTTGTAAGCGAGGTGCCGATGGACATGTTTATGGTTGAGACCGATTGCCCTTATCTTTCTCCGCAAAAATATCGTGGGGGAAGAAATGAACCTTCTTACGTGAGGGATGTTGTCGAGAAAATTGCGGAGATCAAGTCCATGGATTTTGATGATGTTGCGAGAATTTCGGGTGAGAATGCCGGAAGATTCTTTTTGAGAATGGGAATGTGAGGCGGTTATGGGGTTGTGTTCAGGGTTTTTAGCGCCTGAGTGATTTCCCTGAAGTTTTCCGAACTTATGATTTTTGTGAAGCCGAGGGCGTTGGCTTCTTTCTCGCGTTTTTCGAAGTGGGAAACTTTGCGCAGTTCTCCCGAAAGTCCGACTTCTCCGAATATCGCGATGGATGGATTTATCGGTTTTTTCAGAAATGAAGATGCGATTGCCATGAGAACCGCAAGGTCGCTGGCGGGTTCTTTGAGTTTTATGCCTCCGACAACATTCACAAAAACATCCTGATTCTGGAGCGAAAGCCTGCCATGTTTTTCCAATACGGCTATCAGTATTTGCAGGCGGTTTAAATCAAATCCGTTTGCGGTTCTTTTGGGATATCCGAACGGACTTGTGGAAACAAGCGCCTGCACCTCTACAAGAAACGGGCGCGTCCCCTCGACCGCGACAGTAATCGACGAACCTATCGCGTTTTCTTTTCGTCCCTCAAGAAACTGCTGTGAAGGATTTTTGACTTCCGTCATTCCTTTTTCGGTCATTTCAAAAATTCCCACTTCTGAGCACGAGCCGAAACGGTTTTTTGCAGATCTTAAAATGCGGAACTGCTGAAATCTGTCGCCCTCGAGATGGAGTACGGTGTCCACAAGATGCTCCAATACTCTCGGGCCTGCCAGCGTGCCGTCTTTTGTTACGTGGCCGATCAGGATGACGGGAATTGACGTGGTTTTTGCTGTTTCCATGAGGCGCTCTGTGCAGTAACGCACCTGTGTGATCGAACCGGGTGATGATGGCAGGTCCATGCTTGAAATGACCTGAATGGAATCTATTATCACAAACCCTGGTTTTTCTTTGCGGACGGTTTCCAGAATGGTTTCGAGATTTAATTCATTTAGAGCCGTGAGATTTTTTTCGTTGAGGCCGAGTCGTTCGGCACGGTTTGCGATCTGCTCGACCGATTCCTCGCCGGAAACGAGAAGTGTTTTTTCCGTTTTTGCGATGTTGTTTGCGAGCTGGAGAGTGAGGGTGGATTTTCCGATGCCGGGTTCGCCGCTGAGGAGGGTCAGACTTCCCGGAACGATGCCGTCGCCGATGACGCGGTCAAATTCGCCGATCCCGGTGAGAATTTTTTTGGTGTCTGACTTGATTTTATTTAAAGGGGCAGGGGAGGCAGGAGAGATTTTTAACTTTCTCGGAGTTTTTGAAATATCCGACCTCCCTACATTTATGACATCTTCCGTTAGACTGTTCCAGGCTTCACACTGCGGACACCGGCCTGTCCATTTTGAAGTTTCGTAGCTGCACTTTTGGCAGACGTAAATTGTTTTAAGTTTCATGCCTACAATATAGGTGAGTGTACGCTCACCGTCAAGACAAAATTTTCAGATAGACTTTTTCGTATTCCTCGGCCATTTTTTGAGCGGAAAAGTTTTCAAGAACTCTTTTCTGGCCGGCTGTCGCAAACTTTTCGCGCAGATCCGGCGAAGCAATGAGGGATTTTAAAGCTTTGGCCAGTTTTCCGAAATTTTCAGGTTCGACCAGAAATCCGGTTTTTCCGTTCTCTACTATTTCCGGAATTCCGCCGACGCAACTCGCGACCACAGGCAGTGGAACGAGCATCGCTTCAAGATTCACCATTCCAAAAGCTTCTCTTTTTGACGGCAAAGCAAAAATATTCGCGCTTTTCAGCAGTTTCGGGATTTCTTTGCGGCGCCCGAGTAGTACGACGTGTGCCGAAATTTTCAGTTTTCTTATGAGGTTTTCGAGATTTGTGCGGTCCGGGCCTTCACCGATTATCACAAGTTTTACATTCGGATATTCTTTTACGATTTCCGGCATGGCCGCAATCAGGTATTTCAGGCCTTTGCGTTCGTGAAGTTCCGCGATTGCCGCGATTATCAGAGTGTCAGGCTTTGCGCCGAATATGTCTTTTTTGATTTTTTCAAGATCCTCTTTTGTGAACCGGAGAAGCTGCGACTGCCACCAGGTTGTGTCGATGCCGTTGTGGATTACTGCGATTTTGTCTGCGAATTTCGGGTAAAGATTCTGGAGAATTTTTTGGTTGTTTTTTGAAACGGTGATGATTTTCGCGGTTTTTTTGAGAGCCGGAATTTTGAATAAATTTTTGATGAATGTTATGCGGAACGGGTCGTGTTCGGTTGTGATGACCGGGATTTTCATTGATGCCGCTGCGAAATACGCGTATCGACAGCTTGCCGGATTCCAGACGTGCGCGTGAAGCAGGTCGATGTTATGGGTTTTGATAATTTTTTTGAGCTGTGTGTAATGTTTTGGGTTGTGTTTGCTGAGGGCGGAAATGCGGATTACTTTTATTCCTTCTTTTTCAAAATTTTCGCACCAGCCGTCGAGAGCGGGGGATGATCCGCAGACAAGAATCGGGGTGAACTTTTCTTTATCCAGAAATTTTGCCAGCAGAAACATCTGGAGCTCGGCTCCGCCTGACTGCGGCGTGTCTGTGTAAAGAAGTATGTTTTTCATGCTTTTGGAAGTATAGACGCATGGTATATTTTCTTGCAACAAATAAGCAGAGATGTTAATTTTTGGCTTGCATAATTTGGGTCAGTAGCTCAGTCGGTAGAGCAGTTGCCTCTTAAGCAATTGGTCCCGGGTTCGAGTCCCGGCTGACCCACCATGTCTAGGTCTTGACAAACATTGCGAGATGGTGTTTAATTGCGCGCTGTATTTTTAACTTTACTATTATGTCGAATATTAAACGTATAGGGGAAGAAATTGAGATTTCCGGACCTATAACTTCTGCTGATGACAAGTTTCCTGCGGAGTTTGCTGAAGAGGATGCTACTGATGTTATGTTTGGAAAATCGATGAAAACGGATGAAGAAGGGCCTAAATCGGCTGTTTTAGCTGTTCGTGTTGGTTTGGATAATGATGATGATTTTAGACCGAGCCTTGTCGCTGAAGGTTTTGATTCTGCTTTTCATCCTCCTGAGATGCGGGTTCAAATGATCAGGCTTATTAGGGAAATGGAGGGTCGGGCTGAAAAACTTGGTCTTTCTTGTGACATGGTTGTTTATTGGTTGCGTGGAGGCGTAAGAGATGAAGTTGATGCGGTGGTGGATGTTAATTTTCCTGATACAGATGTTCGTTTTGAAGATTATGATATAGGAGTTCTTGATCTTGAAGGTTTTCCTGAAGAGCTAGCGGTGCATGTTACCAGTTTAGTGAATCACTTAGCTCGATGGGGTGAGATGATAGATGAAGCAGATCCAGATCTGATCACGGATGAGGATTTAAATATAGATTGAGTGCCGTGAAATTGTTGGTTTTTTGGTAAAAAAGGTGATATTTTCTTGTTTCAGGGTATAAAACTGTATATTGTTTAGAGCATGTTGAAGCTAAAATTTCGAATTAGAGAATTTATCCGGAACGATCATAAGGGGGCTGGAATTATACTTGCTGTTTTTTTGGTTATGGTTTTGTTTTTTGTGCGTTATGATTATTCTTATTTTTTGTATCGATATCATGTGCGTCCAGGTGACTCGTTGTGGAGTGTTCTTAGTAATGAAGTGTTTTCTAGTTCTGAAATTGCGGAAAAAAGTATGGATTATTTAAAGAGTCAGAGACCAGGTTTTGATTTTGAGTATATTCAAGGCAATACATCCCGGTTTGGGTGGGATGGGGATATTGTTAATGTTAGTAATGGGCGAATCTCCATTATTACTCCAGGAGATGAATACAGGCTAGAGCCGACTTCTCTTATGCATCAGACTTCGATCCTAAACCATAATTTACAGCTTTTGTATCACGACATTTTCGTGATAGCTATTTTTATTATTTTAAGCATCCTTGTTGTAAAAAGAAAAGAATTGAAACTCAGAGTTTTTCTAAAGAATAGTTATTTGTTTTTCTTTTATGGATTTATATTTGCATCTGTAGTCAGACTTTTTATTCGTTATCTTGCAATTTAAATATGCCTAATTTTTTTCAGCCGCAGGAGCCCCCTCTTTATACCAGTTTTGTTCTGTTTAAAAACTTATTGATTCTAATTTGGATACTGGTTTCTTTATCCGCTTTCTTTATTTATGAAGGATTTAAATTAAGGAAAAATTATTTGAAGCTTATTGGTATTATATTGTCAGTGCTGTTTATTACTTTCGTTGGGATAGTGATTTATTTATTTTCAACTCCAAGAATATGAGGTTGAGCAGTTTTAAATCGAGATATGGTTTTATTTTTGTTTCTATTTATATTTTTTTATTCCTTCTTTTTTTGGATATTGTTTACTTGTGTGTGCTTGGCCATAGTTGTGGAATCTTAAATGGGGGAATCATTTTTCTGTTTTTTTGTGTTTTTGCTTCTCCGTTTTTACTATTATTTGATTCGCTCTTTTCTTATTTTGGTGTTTACTTTAGCGTGGAGTTTATTATGGGGTTTGCTTTTATTGTCTCTTTAGTTTTTTTGTATTTTATTGGCTTGTTTATCGATCTTAGGAAGAGATCTAAAGCAAAGCCGATCTATTCCATAAAACGCCAGAATTCCAGCAAGACTGAAAGATAAATCCGACAGGCTGAAGGTGCGGTTCGGGCTTAATTGCTGGAGGAATTCTTCCGCTGTCGTGAAAATTGCGATTATGAAAATGCCGAGCGGGATTGCCATTCCCAAAAATCTGAAGTGGCGTCTTTTTAAGGCGCGGTGTAGCAGCCAGGCTAACATTCCAAATAAAAAGAAGTGGCCGAGTTGTTCGTAAAACGGGATGTATCCGACAACCCGCGGGATCATTCCCAAGTACGCGAGGACAAGAATAACCGCGATAAGTATCGCGAAAAGGATGAATTCTGCGATGCGGGTTTTGTTTGAAATTTTCATGGGCATAAATCGTGCGCGGGAAGTGTATCAGATTTATGCAAAAGGTGTTACGGTTGCTTCTTTTTAGGGGTTGACTTTTTCGGGGGATTTGTTGTAACTTTATTTTCCTGTTTATTAATTGAATTTTTATATGGCTGAGCGAAAGGAAGCAGGGGGACGTGTGGAATCTGTAAGTGCTGGAGCTGGTATTGAAGCTGTTCTGAGTAGTACTTTGGGGAGGCTTGAGGCAGTTGTTTCAGCTGCGGGAAGCGAGGATCCCGATGCCAGGTGGAAAGCCTATAGATTACTGGCCGAGTTTCAGCGGAAGATTTCTGAGTTGTTTGTCCAAGCCGAAGCGGCTTTTGGGGAGAGAGAGCGTGAATTGGCTAGCAGTCTTCCTGCTGTGGAGGCTGAGGGGTCTGAAGTGGTTGAGCTGGGTGACGATGCGGTTGTTGAGGCTGAAGGCGCTGAAGTTTCTGAACCGCCTGAATTGCCTGTGGAGGCCGTGGAGGTCGTGGAGTCTGAAGGTAATGTTGAAAGTGAAAGGCTACAATTTATTCATGAATTTGTCAGTAAAGCATTCGAAAAAGGCAGCAGCGTGATTTCCGTTGCCCATGATCAGGTTGTGGAAATGGAGAAACTTGGGCTTCTGGCGGACAGTTCCGAAAGGGGATTTTGTGATGAAAATATTTCTGGCGGAAACTGTGATGGTGAGCCTGTTGTGATCCGTCTTATTTTTAAATATGCAAAAATGAACAGGGATGAAAGAGAGTATCGGCTGAAGATTTATGGCGGGAATGAGGTGAAAGGGTATTCGCTGGAAGTGGCTGGAAGCAACTAGCTTAGGTTGCCTGTTTTTGCATTTTCAATAATCTGTTCGCGTTGTGTTTCGTTTGAGGCAAGGAATCTGTTTATAAGCGGGCCCATTTTTGTTCTGTCCATTTTTCCGTCGGTCTGGCCGCAGGCCATTGCGAGAGCGCCTAGGGTTCTTACTGCGCGTCTGAATCCGTATACTTTGTAGCTTGCTTTTACCAGACTTGTGAACATTTCATTGAAGGAAGGGTTTGTCGTGCTTTTTGCCTGAAGATCTTTTAGTGCCGCTTTTATAACGTTTATCGCTCCTCCTGGCCCGAGCTGGTTTGAAAGATCAAATATTGCCGCAAGGTACCTTTTATCCACTGTCAGTTTTTCTATTGTTTGTTTGTATTGCGGATACGCTTCAATTGTGGAGGTTGCTATTCTTGGCAGTTTTTTGTCGAAAAATTGTCCGGCTCTGTATTCATATGCAAGATCAGGAGGTCTGAAAATTTTTGCTATAAGTTCCTGGGCTTCTGCCATGTTTAGGAATGTTCTTTGTATTTCCTCTTTTGTCAGAGATGTGCCGGATTTTTTTCTTTCGAACAATTGCGTTTGCTGTTCGATTTTGGTTTTTACTGACTGGGACAGGCTTGCGTATCTTGCCGGGTCGTTTGTTTTTACGTATTTCGTAAAATCTGTGAACGAGTTTCTGTAAAACTGGAATGGGCCGAAGGATTGTCCTCTCGGAAGTCCGGTTCTTTTATCCATCCCATCTGCAAGGTTTATCCAGTATCTTTCGGGAACGCGTGTTTCGGGCCATATCTCACGGAGTTTTGCTCCTTTTTCTGTCATTTTTAATGGTTTTGTTTCCTCTTTTGTTTCCTGCTTACCGGTTACTTCCTGTGTTTTGTCGGAAAATGCCTCCTTAAACCCCTCTTCACTGAAAAGTGCCTGAAAGAGCTTTAATATGTGCGATATCAATTTTCCGAGAGATCCGAAAGTTTCATCCATTTTCTCTTCTGAGCTTTCATACAGATTTTCAGCAATAGTCTCTGCTGTTTTTTGTCTTTCGCTTGTGAATGGTTTTTCTGGTTTGTTCTCTGAAACCGCTTCTGTCACGGTTTTTTCCACGTTTTCTTTTGGAATTTCTTTTCCTGGCATTTTTATGTTTATTTTTGTTTATTTTATCACAAAATCGGTCTTTTTTCAATACGGGGGACGGAATTTGCGTGTTGATTTTCTTCTGGAAAAAATGAAGAATGGAAAGTGATTATTTCCGGCCTAATTTGTCCAGGTGGCGGAATTGGTAGACGCGCAGGACTTAAAATCCTGTTCCAGCAATGGAGTGCGGGTTCGATTCCCGCCCTGGGCACCAGAATTTTGATGTTTTCAGTCGAATTTTTCGAAGTGGACTGAGCTTTGCGCGAAGCCTTTTTGGCCGAGGATTTTTGTGACACTTTCGATCATGTCCTTGAGGCCGCAAATGTAGATTTCTGTGTTTTGCGGGTCGAGATCCATATTTTCAAGATGTGCGGTGACACGGCCTTGTAAGCCCTGCCAGGCGGGGTTTTCGGGCTGGGAAAGCGTGAGCGTGAATGTGAAGTTTTTGTGCTTTTTTGTGAGTTTCTCAAAATATTCCTTATAAAATATGTCTTTGACGTGGCGCAAGCCGAAAAGTAGCTGTATTTCCTGCGTTGAGCCGTTTTGCAGCTGCTGGGCGATTATTGACTTTAGGGGCGTGATGCCGGTTCCGGTTGCAATGAAAAGGGCTTTTTTCTCGGGTGGAGTCTGGAAGGTGAGGTCACCGTTCGGGCCAAAAAATTCTATTTCATCTCCGGGTTTTCGGGTTTTGAGCCAGTTGCTGCCGCGTCCGTTTTTGACGATTTTTACGCATGTCTGAAGGGCTTTTTCTTTTGGAATTGAGGAAAGCGAATACGCCCTGAAGCACGGAGGTTCTGCGTCCGCTATTTTAAAGGTGACGTATTGGCCGGCTTTGTAAGTGAAAGGTTCTTCGGGTTTAAGGGTTAATTCAAAAACGTCTTCTGTTAGCGGCTTGTTTTCTGTGACTTTTGCTTTAAGCATAATGGGCTGTTGTCGTTTTTTAGATTTTAGCAGGATTTTGGAAAAATTTTAGGATTTTTTAATAAAAATTTAAAGTTTGTTTGTTATAACGAATGAGCATTTTGTAGTGGGGATGGCAGGTTGCAGATTCCACTTGAGACGTGGATGATTCGGGTTCGATTCCCGACATCTCCACCACTAAAATGCAAAAGACCCCGATTTCTCAACGGGGTCTTTTTGATAGCAGTTGCGATCCACTTGAGACGCTTTTATTATACGTATGTTTCACGGATTTTTCAATTTTTATTCTGGAGGCGCCACCCAGATTCGAACTGGGGAATAACGGTTTTGCAAACCGCTGCCTTAACCACTTGGCCATGGCGCCTCGATAACTGCGTTTTTATTTCAGCGAAAATGAGTTTATCATCTCGTTTATATAATTGACAACACTCTCGTCCTCGTCAGGCAGGTATGCGCCTGTCAGTGTATATACCGAGCCGTTGTTTATTACGAAAAGCTGTCTGAATTCTATTATTGAGTCCGGGGCGGTTTGTTTGCCCTGAAATCTTACTATTATTCCGGGCAGGATTGTGCTGCCGTACGGGACCTCGATGTTCTGGGTGTCTATTTCCTGGTACGAAATCAGCGTGTTTTTGGTGATTTCTGTTGCACTTTTAACGAAGTCGGGCAGATCTTTTATGCTGGTGTTTTCGACCAATATGTTTAAGTTGGCATTGAAGATGTCACTTTTAATATTGTTGCGGAATGCGACTATGGTTGATGCTGGAACGTTTGAAGTGAAGTCGGCTTTTTCGAGAATTTCCCAGTCTGTCGGAACATTTATGGTGAAATTGGCTGTTTCATAAGCCGAGGTTGTGCCGGCTGGGCTGGTTGTGTTTGTTGAAAAGCAGCCCGTTAGCATTAAAGGTATTGCCAGGCAAAGCGCGACGTGTTTTGCGATTTTTGTCATTTTTGGTGTTTTAATAAAACTTTTTTAAATGTTAGCACATTTCAAGAATATTTGAATCTTGACTTTGCGCAAATACGAGATAGACTTCCCTCCATGAAAATTGGAATTCTTTCATTTCGCGCGTTAAATAAAATGGCAGCTAAGGAGGAGCTCAAGCTTAAAAAGGTTGCCAGTGATATGGGGCATGTTTCCAGAATTTTCCGCGCGTCAAGATTTCAGATGGTTTATGACAAGCAGTCGCCGTGGCTTTTGTACGACGGGAAAAAATTCCCAAAGTACGATGTTATAATTACGAGGCCGTCCGTTTTGAGAAATGTCGATTTGCATATCGCGCTTATCGAACAGATGGAACTTATGGGCGTTCAGCTTTTTAACAGGTATGAATCAATTCTGAAAACCAAGAATAAGATTAAGACGATGCAGATTCTCGATCATTACGGTATTCCTATTCCAAAAACTGTTGTTATTCACAGGCCGGAGGATCTGAAGCAGGCGGTTAAACTGGTTGGCGATTTTCCTCTTATCTTAAAGCAGCCTTTTGGTTCGTACGGTGTTGGTGTAACCATTGTTGAAAGCATGAGGGCACTGCAATCCATTCTTATATGGGATGATCCTATATATCTCCTTCAGCAGTATGTAAAATATTCGAAGGGAAAAGATATAAGAGTTTTTGTTATTAATGGAAAAGTTGCCGGAACCATGATGAGGTCCGCCAGGAAAGGGGAGTTCAGATCGAATATAGAGCTTGGTGGAAAAGGTGCGCCAGTTACCATAAGTGAAGAGGAAAAAACTATCGCAATACGTGCGGTTCAGGCTCTTGATTTGCAATATGGAGGTGTTGATATAATGCGTGGAAAAGATGGACCGGTAATTCTTGAGGTAAATTCAAATCCGGGATTTAAGGCTTTGGAAGATTCCACAGGTGCGGATATAACGCGTGATCTGGTGGAATATGCCGTGGAATACGCGCAGCGTTCAATGAAGCTTGTCTAGGAAGGGATTAAGAATTTTTATTTCTGGATTATTGCGTCTATAATTCCGTATTTTTTCGCGTCTTCCGCTGTCATGAAGAAATCTCTGTCTGTATCTTTTTCGATTGTTTTTAGCGGCTGTTTTGTGTGATGAACCAAAAGTTTGTTTAATCTTTCCTTTGTTCTCATGATGTGATCTGCGTGGATTCTTATGTCTGAAGCCTGTCCCTCGGTTCCTCCAAGCGGCTGGTGAATCATGACCTCGGAGTTTGGAAGAGCAAATCTCTTTTTGGCAGCTCCTCCGGCAAGCAATATTGCGCCCATTGATGCTGCCATTCCTACGCAAACTGTTGAAACGTCCGGTTTTATGTACTGCATTGTGTCATAGATGGCCAGTCCTGCGGTGACAT
Source organism: Candidatus Peregrinibacteria bacterium (assembly GCA_043810515.1). Taxonomy (GTDB): domain Bacteria; phylum Patescibacteriota; class Gracilibacteria; order UBA1369; family LOWO2-01-FULL-3; genus WJKQ01. The sequence goes on along the minus strand of JBDRNZ010000004.1, from coordinate 1,159 downwards.
GTCCTCCTGGACTGTGAATGTACATAGTGATGTCCTGTTTCGGGTTTTCATTCTCCAAAAACAGAAGCTGTGCGATTATCAGGTTTGCGACATTACTGTCGATTGCTGTTCCAAGAAAAATTACTCTATCTTTGAGAAGTCTTGAATATATGTCGAAGGCTCTTTCGCCCTGATGACTTTTTTCAATAACTGTCGGAATTAAAACTGAATCCCTTATGCTTTTGTGTGTTGGCATTTTTTTCTGTTAGAATATATTTTTATTTTTTGATCTTTTGAATTATACCAAAAATTGGCTTATTATTCAGCTTGTTGTACTTGACGAGTGAGCCTGGGAATGTTGTAGTAACTAGAGGGAAAATATGTTGACTTTGAATATCTTTGTAAGTAAACTCCTCTTGCTGGGGTAGCCATGGGCTACCAATGGTCTTTAACATCTGGGATGTAATAGAGAATCTAGCGACAAATTTTTTTCAATTTTATCCACAACAAAGTAAACCAGGGTTGTGGATCAATCTTCTTTTAACGAAGAGTTTGATCCTGGCTCAGGGTTAACGCTGGCGGTATGTATAATACATGCAAGTCGAGCGCCCGGCACTTTGCTTACCAGTTTTGACTGGCAGGTAAAGTGCCGGGAGCGGCGAACGGGTGAGTAATACGTTGGAACCTTCCCCGGACTCAGGGATAACACCTAGAAATAGGTGCTAATACCTGATAGTCCCGCAAGGGTAAAGCTTTTGCGGTCCGGGAGGGGCCTGCGGCCTATCAGCTAGTTGGTAAGGTAACGGCTTACCAAGGCTATGACGGGTAGCTGGTCTGAGAGGACGACCAGTCACAATGGGACTGAGACACGGCCCATACTCCTACGGGAGGCAGCAGTAGGGAATCTTCCACAATGGGCGAAAGCCTGATGGAGCAACACCGCGTGATCGATGAAGGCCTAACGGTCGTAAAGATCTTTTCTGAGGGAAGAATTCTGACGGTACCTCAGGAATAAGCAACTGCTAACTACGTGCCAGCAGCAGCGGTAATACGTAGGTTGCAAACGTTATCCGGAATTATTGGGCGTAAAGCGTCCGCAGGCGGCGAAATTAGTCGGATGTTAAATATTGTGGCTTAACCATAATGCTGCATCCGAAACTGTTTTGCTAGAGACATCCAG
>JBDRNZ010000003.1:0-3654 GCA_043810515.1 Candidatus Peregrinibacteria bacterium | reverse complement strand
ATAGCCCCAATGAATTGAAACAATCAGAAAATCCACATTCGGCCGCACGCTCTTTATGAGCGAAACAGCGGCTTCATCATCAAGTTTGTTTGTGACATCCTGAAAACACAAAAAAGCGTACGTTTTATCACCTGCTTTTCCGTAATACACACCAGAGGGATCGGCATTCGATGGATTGCCGCACCAGCCAATTCCGTTTTTATCAAGTGCTGCTATTGTTGAATCTCTCCCTGCCGCCCCCTGATCAAGAGAGTGATTATTTGCTATGGAAACAAGAGTGAAGCCCGAATTTTTTAAAAAAGGCGCAACATCTTCATTAAAAGAAAAAACCATGGAAGTTCCGCCTTTTGTCCCCTGACCGTCTATAGGACCTTCCAGATTCCCAAAAACAACATCCGCGCCATCAAAAAACCTTCCCTCATCTCCCTTTATTTTTTCAAAAATATAATCCTTGCCGTATTGGTCCATCAAAACTCTTACGTACCGCCCCAACATAATGTCCCCAAAGGCCATAATGCTTAAATCTCTGTCAGAACTCACCGCGTTTCCGTCATGAAAAGTCGTAACGAAATAACTGTTTCCGTCCGAAACATCATGGGACTGAATATCTGCCTTTTTCCCGTCAAAAAGTTCCAGATATTTAAAAAGTACACTCATTCCGGGCCTGCTATCCACGTCCATCTGCGAAATTCCGCTACCGTCAAAGTTTTCCATAACATCCCTTGAAAGTTCATCATGAAATTCCGCGGTCCGGTAAGTAATGCCTTTTGCAAAGTCGGATGACACAATCAAAACGGTTTTCTCAGGCGGAATAGCGGCAAGCGTTTCGGCAAGATCGGCAAGACCGTTCTCGGCCTCAAAATCTTTTATTACAATCGGCACAATTTTTGCCTCGGGAAAGGTCCTCTTTATAAAAGCCGAAAAAATTCCGACAGAATATTCATTCCAAAAAGACCAGTAGGAAAAAGGAAGCTCCAGCTTATCAATAATATCGATATTGGGCTCGAGCTCTCCGTAAGGGGTCTTATAGCCATATCTCGAACACGAGATCTCATAGCGCCCTCGCCGCGAATGGTTTTCCCCGATAATAATAAAATTATCAACTTTTTGCGTGGCCTTAAGCCTCACAAACGCCTCCGCAATATTTTCCGCTTCATAAAAACTTGCCGGCAGAAGCATTGCGGTAACGTCCGATACATAAGGCACGGAATTTTTAACGGTTGCAAAAACCCTTTCATAATACCCCTTATCATAGTTAAACAGATTGAAATAACCGTCCGCTTTTACGGTCTGCGCGCCACCAAGGCTGTCGCCCCCAACCTCCTCAATCCCGACATTGTCGACAATTCTGGTGAAAATATCATCCGTTGCGACTTTCCCGGAGCCAAACTCAAAGAGAAGCCCCACGGCAACAAGCATTCCTAAAAATATCAGCGTTTTATTCATAACGCTCAAATATTAAGCATTTTATCAAGCTCTCCTTCGCTTTCAAGAGCTTTTAGATCGTCAAAACTGCCTATATGATGCCCATTGATAATTATTTGAGGTGTATCGGTTCTGCCGCCTGATTTTATCTCCATTTCCGTTTCCGCAGCCGGATCATTGTCTATAACTATCTCATCATACTGTACTTTTTTAGCTTCAAGAAACTCTTTGCATTCTTTTGAATAAGGGCAGTATGTCTTTGTATAAATTGTGACCTCAGCCATAAAAATAGGTTAAAATTTAACTCGCAAACATGATACATTTAAACCATGTTAAAATCAAAAGCATGGAGAAAAAAATAGAGATATACACAGACGGTAGCTGTATTGGAAATCCCGGCCCGGGCGGATGGGGCGTAATCATTCTGAAAAACGGCAAAAAAATCAATATTTCCGGAGGCGAACCCGACACCACAAACAACCGCATGGAAATGACAGCGATCGTCAACGCCTTAAAATGGCTTCGCGTCTCCTCCGGCCTTTCGCACGAAGAACTTGTGAATTACAAAATACTGATCCACAGCGATTCAAATCTCCTTATCCAGACGCTAAACAACGGATGGAAAAAGAAAGCAAACACAGATCTCTGGGCCGAAATCGATAAACTCCGTGCATGGCTCGACATCGACTGGAAATGGGTAAAAGCCCATGCCACGAACAAATACAACAACATGGTTGACGCGCTTGCTTTAGCGGAAGCAAAAAAACAAAAAACTAGCCAAGCTTAGACGTGAGAGCCTCTTTGCTCTGGAATCCCATACTTTTATCTGTAACCTCGCCGTCTTTAAAAAAGAGTAATGTTGGAATACTCTGTATCCCATATTTTGCGGAAAGATCAGGATTCTCGTCCACATTGCATTTTCCGATTTTCCATTTGCCTTCATATTCCTTGGCGATTTCATCGACGATCGGAGCCATCATTTTGCACGGACCGCACCAGTCGGCATAAAAATCAACCATAACAGGCTTGTCGGATTTCAAAACCTCTTCTTCGAAATTTGAGTCGGTGAACTGCATCTCAGCCATATTAGTAAAGATTAAAGATTATTTTGTGCCGCAATTTTACATCATCCGATCACTATTTTAAAGCGGCATTTTTAAAAATCTCTTTCACCTGTTTCTGCCACTCTTTTACATCGCCCGCAGAGGCCTTGCCGATATAGGATTTCCGTAGAATTCTCAAAAACGGCAGTTTTCGGATCGCGTATTGATAAGGGGAATGTTTAAGCTCTCTTTTGTCTTTATAGCAGGGATCCTTCGCGAAATTAAGAACTACAAGGGACTGGTCGATTTCACGTATTTTGTCCTCGACCTTGTCCGCCGGATTTCCCTGTTCAATAATTATTTTGAAGAAATATGTGTCATGCGAAAAATTGTTATTTTCACCATTTTCAGCGGCTTTTTGTTCCCATCTTGGAAGAATTGAAAAGGCAACGGTGTTATTTGAAGGAATTGTGTACATAACCCATTTTATATATCCGCCTTTGACGGTTTCGTCTTTCGCGATTGCGTAAAAAACGCCATATTCATCTGTCAGCTCCCGCAGAATTTTTACTTTTTCCTCGAATTTTTTGTCCTCAAAAATAAATTCATCGACGGCCTCGGAAAGCTCTTTATCGATTTTTTGAATGTCCTTTAGGCTGACGGCTTTGCCGCTTTTCATTTTGTAAGCCAGTTTTAGAAGAGTCATCGCGTGAAATTGCGGAAAAGCCTCTTTCAGTACGTTATTAACAAGCTTTTCATACATTCCGCCGAGAAGGTCATTAATTTTTTCCTGAAAAGGCTCAAAATCATTTCCAAGTCCGGAAATCATGATTGTAGTGCCATCATCCATGACTATTTTGAAAACATATTCGTCATCGTCAAATTCGTGAAAATTCACAAAATCAAAATGAATTGAAAAAGCGTCCTGGTCAGCCGGAACAATGATAAGACTTTTTTCGTAAAGTTTGAATTTCGCCCCGCCTTTGTTTATAAGCCTGCCGAATTTGCTGAGTCTCTGGAAATCGCCCTCGAACTCAGCTTTCAGTTTCCCGCCTTTCATAAAAAGCGCATCCATCAAAAACTCGTTCCTGGCTCTGTAAAGATCGCCGAGGAGATGTTCAAAAAGCGTTCCCGCATCAAGCATCGCGTATTTTTCTTTGGCGAAAGTTATAAAAAATATTTTCTC
>JBDRNZ010000002.1:0-30818 GCA_043810515.1 Candidatus Peregrinibacteria bacterium | reverse complement strand
AGCCTTATCCCCCTTTATCAGCCTTGCCCTCATTTTTTTATCAAGCACAAACATCTGGTCATCGTTATAACCGAAGTAGTGCGCCAATTCATGCATCAAAACAACATGTATTGTGATTTTCAGATCGTGCAGATCCTTGCTCACAGTCATAATGGGCTGCCGGAAAATAGTTATTTTGCATGGATTTGAACCACCGCCCCAGGCCGTTTTCGGCACGCCCTCGAAAAGTCCCAGCAAAAGTCCGCGCGCCTTAACACTGGCCAATTCCCTTGCAGTCGGCGCAGAGACAACCACAACTCCGACATTTTCTATCTTTTCCTTAAACTCCTGAGGGACATTGAGCCAAACCTCATTCACCAATTCATCAAATTTCTGATCTTCAATTTCCAAATTAGTTCTTTCTCAGCAAGTTCCATAAACCTGCAAACAACCAGCCAATAACGTAACCAGCAACAAAAGCCATAGCTACAAGCAGTCCTGCGTATGCCCAGTCAAATGCAAGAACATCCCATGTAAGCGTGATGTGATGAACTCCGAGCATCCAGTCCAGAGCGGGTTTTGCCACCCCAAGACCAATAAGAAGCAGCCATAGCGCATGGAAAGCAGCTAGGAAAATTCCCAAAGTAAGACCGAGGGAATTTTTACTGATACCGTTTTTCATAGTTTTCGAGGTTAAATTAATTTAAATATTATACATTATGTAAGACGCCGTCAAATTTCAGTCCACCACCCAGTTTACATCAGCTGACCCGTTAGAGCTAAATTCGAGCAGATAATCAAAGTCCGAAACGTTCATTACCTCGAGCTGCATACTGTCATATGCCGCATCGACAACCTTCGCGGTCTCGGCTCTATTGATATTATCCCCGCTTCTTATGGTCGGCATACCCGAAGAAGTACTGTCCCCGCTGAGAACTCCCCTCTCGGCAAGCGCTTCAATATAATTGAAATACGGATCAGACGCATTCAAATCACTGAAACTAGAATACGTATAATTTCCCGGATCGCCTACCGTAGCCTCGATAATAAGACGCGCCATTTCCCCTCTCGTAATCAGCTTATCAGGTGCCATAAGGGTCAATCCCATCTGTTCCGCCGTCACATAATAACCTTTTGCCCAATGATTCTGAGCTCCGCTATAGGCAGGAGTTCCATCCGTCTGCCCTTTTTCAAATTTTTCAAGAACAATCTTCAAAGTTTCCGCAAACGTAATATTATCTCCGCCCGCGAATTTAAAGCCCTCGTTAGTCTGCTTGCCTTTTATAAACCCGTCTTCATTCATCGTCTCGACATATTCATAGTACCAGTCACTATCATCGTAATCCTGAAAAGAAACAACTCCGGCCTGATATTTCAAGTCTTTTGAGGTCTGTTTCAGGTCATCCAGTTTTGAAACCACGTCACTCAACTTCAACGTTCCGTCACGAACCTCCTCAAGAAGACCCACTAACTCATCAAGAGCGGCTCCAAAATAATTATATCCAAGAATATCGTCTTTATATGAGGTTATAGATGAATCTTTCGCGGTAATCTCATCATATATTCCAACCAGATCAGCGTTTGACGCAAGATACCCGGACTGAAGATCCGTCGGAATCCTGTTGAAAATTTTAAGAGTTTTTTCAGCTAAAACGGGATCGTTTAAAAGAACCTGCTGTATGATATCCGGATTCGCGCTCAAAATTTTCTTAACAAGCTCCACCTGCTGATCATAACTCATGTCTCCCGAATAATTTTCAAAACTCTGATTCATGTCTGAATCAAAGCCAAGCTCATCAAATTTCGGTTTAGATTTGCCAAGAAATTTTTCCGACTTCATTCTGAGCTCATCAAGCCTCATCTGTATTTCCGCAAGCAAATCTTCATCTCCGCTCTCAGCCGCAGCACGTCCCTCCTCCACCAGAGTACGCGCAATTTCAATCACCTCGTCGGCCTTTACCCTCATATCATCCGAAAGATTTTTATATGAAGAATCAAGAAATATCTGAATATCTTTTTCCAGCTGATCAAACATCTGGGTCGCAAATTGCTGGTTTTTTACATCCTGAAAACTTTGCCAGAAATCATTCATTTCCCAGTTTAAATCATCCATTTCCCAGCGAAGATCATCTATAGAGTCCATATATGTCATGGAATCCGTAGCAGATGATGCCCCCTTCAGAGCGTCCAGCAACTGAGCCTGAACCTCGCCCATTTTTGCAATTCGTGCCAACTGCTCCTTTATTTTTGCCTTCAATTCGGAAGAAACGGTATTTAGCATATCGTTCAAATACTTCTTATCTTTCTCCCATTGCTTTTCCATTCTCGCATTATCTTTCTCCATCCTTGTAATCTCTGCAGCCATTCTGAATTGATCCATAACGGATCTGATAGCCCAGACTTCTGATCTTATCGAATCAACCTCGTCCTGGGAAGAAGCATTGTCCAGTTCTGTTTCAAGCGCATCAAGCTGATCAAGATATCCCTGAAACTCTGTCGACTTGTCAGAATTTTCTTTCATCATCTGTTTCAATTCTCTCTGCATTCTTTCAATATCACGGTAATCCGCTTTTAGAGCCTTTTCACGACAATCTTCATTGCCTTCACCAAAACAATCACTGCCCCCCTGGCCCATATTATTCTGATTCTGATTTTGTTCCTGATATTGATTCTGTTCAGGTTTTACACAAATTCCGGTTGCGGGATCACACTCTCCATCGTCAGTCATTCCATTATCAACAAAACCGCCGCCGCCACCTCCGGCCGAACCGGGGACGCAGCTTTGCGAATTCGGATCCCAGTAATTTCCCTCCCCGCAATCCGAAGGAGGCACTACAATATCTCCCCCGCCAGAATTATTATCGGAATCCACATTCGTATCCGGAATACAAGTCTGCGTGGCAATATCCCAAATTCCATCGCACGTCACGCCAGTCGCGTCCTGCGCAAGCAGGGTCGAAACTTTGAGCTCGTTGTTTTTGGTACTGCAGCCCACAAGTAAAGCCGCCGCTACCACTAAAAGGGTAGCACACAATGTACCTTTCATCCTTTTTTGCATGTCTGTTTTGGTTATATTTTTGTTTTTATTTTTCTAACGTTACCCATATTATACAATATCCCCCGCCTTCCGTCAAGTCGCCTCTTTCGTCATTTCTTCATTCCCAAAAAATTTGCTACAATCCCCTACATGAGAAAAGTCCACCTCAAACGCAGTATATCGCTTCCTCTTCTGATACTTTACGGTTTGGGAACTATTCTCGGCGCCGGAATATATGCGCTTGTCGGGAAAGTGGCCGGAGAATCAGGCGGATACGCGACCATGTCATTTATTGTCGCCGGAATACTGGCGACCTTTACAGCGCTGTCATATTCAGAACTTTCCGCCAGACTACCGAAAAGCGCAGGAGAAGTGGCTTATGTCCAAAGCGCGTTCAACAAAAAAAACATTTCCAGAATCGTCGGAATTCTTATTGTTTTCACCGCAATAGTATCCACCGCAACACTCGCAAACGGATTCAGCGGCTATCTGAAAGAATTCGTACAGATACAGCCATGGCAGGCAGTAACTCTGCTTATAACAGTTTTTGGACTTGTTGCGGTATGGGGCATAACACAATCCGTGATTCTCGCCGGAGCAATAACCATACTTGAAGTAGCAGGCCTGGTGATAGTAATATCGATATGTGGAGACAGCCTGCTGACTATTCCAGAAAATATGGACAAAATAATTCCTGCCGCATCTTTTGAAAACTGGAAAGGAATTTTTCTCGGGGCATTCATGGCATTTTTCGCGTTCATAGGATTTGAAGATATGGTAAACGTGGCTGAAGAAGTTAAAAATCCAAAAAAAAATCTGCCAATAGCAATTGTCACCGCATTAATAATAGTGACAATTCTGTACATTCTGGTGTCCACAATCGCGGTATTATCACTGCCACTCGACCAGTTGGCGAAAAGCGACGCCCCCCTCGCCCTCGTTATAAAACAGAAAAGCGCGCATTTTCCAATGATTATAAGTTTCATCAGCCTGATCTCAATATCAAATGGCGTCATAATCCAGATGATAATGGGGTCCAGAGTACTTTATGGAATGGCGAACCAAAACCTGGCACCCCGCCCATTCGCTAAAATAAACGCCAAAACGCAGACACCGATACTTGCAACAATATCCGTGATAACAGCAGCCCTGATCATAGCCCTGTGCTTTCCCATAACAACCCTGGCAAACGCAACCAGCTTCATCATTTTAAGTGTATTTGTACTCGTAAACCTGTCACTCTGGGTTCTCAAAAAAAAGACCCCGCGTCCACCGGATGTTCCTCACTATCCGGTCATAATCCCCATATCCGGCTTCTTCCTGAGCCTCTCGGCACTAATACTGAAAATAATTCTGGAGGTCTGAACAAAAGTAATATAAAATCAAAAGCATCTTAATAACCCTATGAAACATGTTTGATTTAACAGGAAAAGTCGCGCTCGTAACAGGCGGCGAAAGAGGAATGGGCCGCAGCCATTGTCTTGTTCTCGCAAAACAGGGCGCAAAAGTGGCCGTAACCGGACGAAACAAAGAGCACTGCCAGACTGTCGCCGACGAAATCACATCAGCCGGCGGCGAAGCAATCGCGCTTGAAATGGACGTCACCAAACCCGACCAGATCTCCTCCATAATTTCAGAAATAGTCGCAAAATACGGCCGATTGGACATCCTTGTAAACAACGCCGGCATTTTCAAACCCGTGGAAGCCATAAAAATGACCGATGAGCAGTGGGCCGAAACAATACAGGTAAACCTGACAGGAGAATTTTTATGCGCACAGGCCGCCGCCAAAGAAATGGCAAAAAATAAATGGGGACGCATTATAAACATAACTTCAGTAGCCTCGGGACAGGTCGGTATTGGCTTTATGAACTCCGCTCACTACACAGCTTCGAAAGGCGGAATAATCGGTATGACGGAAACTCTCGCGATAGAATGGGCGCCTCTCGGGATACTCGTAAACGCAATAGCGCCCGGAGCAATTGACACACCGATGATATCGGAAGCCGGCATGTCAAAAGAAGCACTGGACGGACTTCTTATGCGCGTTCCTCTACACAGAATGGGGAAATCGGAGGAAGTTTCGGCAGCAGTAGCCTTCCTTGCGTCTGACGAAGCAAGCTACATAACCGGATCAACGATTTACGTCGACGGCGGCTGGCTCGCGGCATAAAACCGCAAGATAAAGCCTACGAGGCATTATATCCCGCGCCGTATTGATATTTGTCGTCAATAATATCATTTTCGCGCCATTCCTTAATCCAGTCATCAACCTCAAAAATCTTACATCCACCATCCTTCAGCGAACAAATCACACGCTTCAGTCCGCAGTTTATAAGCATTTTTTTGCAGATAAAACACGGAAAAGCATCTATAGTCTCACCATCCATGCCCTGCGTCCTTCCATAAATATACATATCTCCTCCGAGCAGACTCGCCCCTGACCTCGCTGCATTGATAATCGCGTTTTGCTCCGCATGAACACTGCGGCACATTTCATATCTGTGTCCGGACGGAATTCCAAGCCGTTTGCGCAGACAAAAACCATGCTCCATGGAGCTCTTCGTCCCGCGCGGAGCCCCGCAATAACCGGTCGCCACAACCTGATCATCACGGATGATTACAGCGCCAATTGCAACCTTTGTGCATGTACCTCTCCGACACACGCTTTTCGCCATATCAAGATAGTATTCATCCTTGGAAGGCCGCGTGTAGCCGGTTTTCAGCCCATCAGTCCTGACAGAATTATAATATTCCATAAATTTCTGACTCAGCTCCTCAAGCGTTCCTTCGTTATCTATCACAATATCGGCAAGCTCAATACATTTGCCGACCTGCTGACCGTCCTCGGACTCGCCTTTCCCAAGCTCCCTTTCGATTCTGCTTAAAATTTCATCCTCAGCTTTCGGATCACTTTCTCTCTGCCGGCTCAAAATTCTCTCAACCAAAATATACTTATCAGCATTAACCCCGACAATATAAACCGCATCGGATTTTTTCAATTCCGTTATTTCCGCCGGATTTCTTATACCATCAACAACCCATTTGTCGTTTTCGGAATTTTGAATATGATTTAGCGCCCTTTTTCCGAGCACGCCGCTCCCCTCTTTCGCCCGCATGGAATTTCCAACCTCCATAAGAACTTCACGTTCCTCGGGAACACCTCTTTTTCTCGCTTCCTCCCGGACCATCGACGATAGGGTAATATAGGAAAACCCCTCTTTTTCGAGAATTTTAACAACCTCACCTTTTCCGCAGCCCATTGAGCCGGTAAGTCCAATAATCATAAATAAAAATTAAGCCTCTAACTTGATAGCAAAAAATACCCTTCTTATCAATCCTTAAAAAAGTTTACAAACCGCACCTTTTCCCATAAACTAAAAAATTAGAAAACCTTCAAATATACAAATCCCTCATAACTACAAAATTCCTATGAAAAAAATCTCAAAATTGTTCATGAAAACAGTGATTGCGCTAAGCATATCTGCTCTCATGACAACCACAGCTTTTGCGGGAACAGTTACCGAAAGCACGCAAGCCGCTTTCTTAACCGGAACCCACAATAATTCCCAGGCAGTAAACTGGTGGGGAGGAGAAGTAATACTCGATTACGTGACAAGCACTCTCGAATCTTCCTTAAGCGCAATAAACAATAGCGTCTGGGGCGACATCCGTCCACGAATCGCGATTGATAAGAACGGAGTTCTCTACTCCGCATGGCACGAAGACGATGGTAACGGCACGCAAAACGACATTTTCTTCTCAAAATCCACAGACGGCGGAATCAACTGGGCAAATCCTATCCAGATAGATATCGGCGACATCGCGTGTCCGGAATTTCCGGCAAACTCAATACTTCCGGACATAATAATAGACGATTCAACTTCACAAACAAAAATCTACGTCGCATGGGTGGATGACAGAGCAAACTTCTTCTGCGGTCCCGGCCAGATGTACAACGTGTGGTTCACGGGATCATTAGACGGACTGACCTGGTCACAGGACGTAATGGTAAATAATTTCCCATCATTGGGAGGAGGAGGAGCGCTCCTTGGAAATCCGGATTACGAAGGCCAGGAGTATTATCGCTCATATCCAACCGGCGGGCCACGCCTGGCACTTGGACCTTCGCCCAGCCGCGACATACTTATAACATGGATGAACGACGAAGTCTGGCCAATGGAATACGACATATATTATTCAAAATCACACGCAACTCATCCGGATTATATCTTTGACGCAGACTGGACGACTCCATGCGATCCAAGCTCTCCACCCATGAAATTTTTCGGACTCATGGGTTGCGATGACGCAAAAATTGACGATAATCTCTCGGACTTCATGATTTTCCCCGGAAGATATTCAGGTGTACCTTCAATCGACACGAGAAACTCAACCGTTTCAGTTGTATATGAAGACGACAGAATCTCCTGGTATCCCAAAACTGATATTTACAATGTTACATTTCCGGAATACGGAAGCACCGTATCCCCATTTCCATTAGTCGGAATACAACTGATACCATGGATGACTTTCCCGCCATACCCTGCTCCCACCCACCTCAGCACAAGAGTGGACGACAATCAGGAATACACTTCGAAAGAACCGGACATAGACATTGACATTGCAAACAACATACTTGTGGCATGGGATGATGATGCCTCAAACGGAGTAAATAATCGCATCTTGTTCGACAAATCCACAAATGGAGGAGCCAGTTTTGGAACAGATATAGGTGTCAACGACTCGCGCCTTCCGATCTTCCCGGCCCCCCCACAAAAACACACGTCCGAAGCCACCTTCGCAAATATCGACAGTAATCCCAGCGACGCAAACAAAATTTACATCACGTACGACGACGAGTTCGGTACAACTACAGGCATATATTTCGACAAATCAACAAACGGAGGCAGCACATGGGGAACAGATGTAAGAATAGTGGGCGCGGACGGAACAATCGAGGCCATTCATTCAGATATGGAATATAGCGACAAAACAGAAACCTTGTTTGCGCTATGGGGAGATTACGATCCCGCGGATGTCAGAGGAGACGGAGGAAAAGATTATGACCCGTATTCTTCCAGATCGCTGAACTGGGGAGCAACCTGGGCGCAATATTACATAAATTCCAATGCAAACACAGGATACACGTCCCAGGCAATCGACCTTGGCGGCAATGGAAATTTTGACGGACAAAAACTCAGCTGGAATGAAGACTTATCGGAAGGCGGAGACATCCAGCTTCAGCTCAGGACCTCAGATACCCAGGCCGGTCTGGCTGGTGAGACATTCGTAGGACCAAACGGAAACACCGGAAGCTACTACACAAATAAATCCGGAACAAATATATACACAGGCCACAATGGAGATAGATGGATCCAGTATTTTGTTAATCTCATCTCGAATCCAAACAGAACGGCAACTCCAATTCTGCAAGACGTATCAATCCAATACAATATTGAAACAACAGAACCGGACGGTGGCGAAGAACCGGACGGCGGCGAAGAACCGGACGGTGGCGAAGAACCCGGAGGGGGTGAAGAGCCAGGAGGTGGCGAGGAACCGGGCGGCACAGTCGAATGCTCTACCAACGCAGATTGCAGCACGGGAGAAGTCTGCCAAAGCGGAGTATGCATAGACCTAAGCTCGGGCCAAACCCCATGCACTTACGGCAGCGAGTGCGCAGAAGGAGAAATATGCACATCGGGAGGATACTGCGGACCTCAGGATTCATGCGGAGGATTTCCAGATGTATCGAGCTACGATCCTCTCTGTCCCGCAATCCAGTTTGTTCAGGAAAAAGGAATATTCTCAGGATATCCCGACGGAACTTTCCAGCCATACAAAGTAATAAACCGTGCAGAAACAGGTAAAGTTATCCTCGGAGCATTCAGCTACCAGATAATGTCTGATGATGGAACAAATCTTGGATATCCCGACGTGATTACCGGAGAATGGTACATGCCATACCTGAGAACCGCTCAGTTACTCTACGTAATAACAGGATATCCGGACGGAACCGTAAAACCCGCACAAACTGTAAACAAAGTCGAGCTACTTAAGATATTCTTTAAAGCCGCCCCTGTTACAGTTTCAAGCTGCACGAATCAGCCTTATCCGGACACACCAATAAGCGAAAGCACAAGCTGGTATACACCGTTCGTCTGCTACACAAAGCTAAACAAATTAATGGACGCGAACGCAAACGGAAACTTTAATCCGTCAGACGGCATGCAAAGAGGAAACGTAGCGGAACTGTTTTACAGATACGACAACAGAGTCGGAGAATATTAAAAACGGCCGGTTATCCCCAGAGCCTCAATATAGCCTTCCTTCGGAAGACCATCATCGGTCTGCACACTTTCAAGATATCCCTGCTTCGGACACCATTTCACTCCGAAAGCACGGTCATATTCGCCCGGCGAGCACTCGTTCTTATTATAAGAAACAACTCCACCACTCTGACGACTAAAATCAACACTTGCCAGAAATCTCTCGTCCCTTTCGCAATATCCCGGAACACAGATCCCTGAAGACGCAGGCGTGGAAATAACAATAAGCGCATCATCAAGAGCAAACCCCGTTTCAATAACCTTTGAAGGCTTCACCCTGTAAATCTTTTTGTACAGGGCGGTCCTTTTTGCTGTCGAATCACCGCCGCAGCCGACAATAATCAGCCCGGACAGAATCATCAAAACCAAAACTGTCGCAATTTTTTTAAACATAAATATTCAACAAAAGAACGTAGTTAAACACTATACGTACAAATTGTCAACACGTACCTCTACTCCCTCCACTTTATCGAACATCCCGTTGAAGGTTTCTGATCCGCATCGGGATTTTCGCCTGCCAAAAGCCTCTCAAGTGCATCCGCAAGATCCTGCTTCGAAACGTTGCTTTCATCCTTCCAGCTATCGTCAATCCGGCCGTGATAGGCAAGTTCGCGCGATTCATCATAAACAAAAATATCCGGCGTACACACCGCACCATATGCCTTTGCAACTTCCTGAGATTCGTCGAGCAGATAAGGAAAATTCATATTATAGCTGTCATGATACTTTTTCATATTTTCCATCGTTTCTTCAGGATAATCAGGGTGAAAATTAGGATTGATTCCGACAAACCTGACTCCCCTATCCAAAAACCTCTCCTGAAGACCGACAAGCCGCTTCCAAACCGCCTGAACATACGGACAATGATTGCACATAAAAACAATAACAATAACCGCATATTCATCAAAATCAGCCAGTAAATAACTCTTGTCATCAACGCCCTGCAAAGAGAAATCACTCGCGCTGCTGCCCAAGGTCACATTTTTGGATTCAAGTAAAGTCATAACTGCAAAAGTTACAAAACAATAACAAAAACATTCCAAAAATACCACATCCGGCTTTAAAAATCAGCCCAAAGCAGCTGGTTTGTAACTTCATGATGATACAAAACCTCACCTGATTTTAGCTTTCCGCCAAGCGCCCGCGGACTTCTGTCAGCCACTTTTTCCTTGAGCGCCGCATATTTTTTATGGCTTTCCGCACCCAGAATTTCAGCCATAAACGCGCTTTTTCCAAAACATTCAATAGCGGAATAAATATCGCCGGGAAGTTTCATGACCTCCCCGCCGTAAACACTTTCCTTCATTTTTTCAAATTCATCGGAAGAAGCGTTGATTCCGGCCAAGCCCGCTTTCAGAAGAGCGTAAGTATACAAATACGGATTTGAATCAGGAGCCACCGTGCGGACTTCAATTCTGGCGCTGTTTTCATTTCCAAGCGGAATTCTTACCATCGAACCACGATCAACCGCGGACACCTTAATCTCATTAGGAGCTTCAAAAGCGGGATCAAGACGCCTGTAGGAATTCACACTCGAGTTCATCGTAAGACACAGATCGTTCGCGTAAGACAAAATTCCGGTCAGAAATCTGCGCGCCATCTCCGAAAGCATATTTTCCCCGGCCGCATCATAAAACGCATTTTTGCCATCAATACTCATGGAAATGTTCGTGTGCATACCGCTACCGTTTAGCCCTTGCACCGGTTTTGGCAGAAAAGAAGCAGTCAGCCCCATCGACATCGCGACCTGCCTCGCAAGAAGCTTATAAAGCTGAATCTGATCAGCCGCGTCCAGAGCTGTTGAATATTTGAAGTTGAGCTCAAACTGCGCCGGCGCAACCTCTGGGTGATCTTTTTCATTTTCAAAACCTAGAGCCCTCTGAACCTCCGCAAATTTATCAATAAAAAGCCTGAGCGTGTCATGGGGCAGAGAGCTGAAATAGCCGCTCATAGTCGCCAATTCAAATCCTACTTTTTCATCAAAATTCTGCTCCGCCTTAAACCCTCTGAACAAAAACCCTTCAATCTCGGGAGCAATATTTACGGTTATGCCACACTCACTTTTAAGTTCATCACAAAGTCTATACAAACCGGACCTGAAATCTGAAACATAAAGACTGCTGTCCTTATCGCACACATTCGCAAAAACCAAAACCTTCCCCGGCCCGAAAAGATCCGCCGGAACCCATCTGAAAGTCGTCCAGTCCACCTTTAGCCTCAGATCGGATTCCGCCTGCATCGTAAATCCTTTTATGGAAGAGCCGTCAAACGTAAGATTGTCCTCGCAGCTTATAAGATGCTTCTTATCGTAATCGAGCGTGTGCAGTCTCCCTTCAAGATCCGAGAAACACACCGTCACCGCCTTAATCCCCTTTTCGTCCGCAAGATATTTTAAAAATTCTTCACGCAAACTTCCGCTCGTAACACCCATAGTCCTCTTATGCTTCACTTCAAGATTTTTTTCTTCAAGTTCGATATATGACAAATCGAGAAGATGCTCCTGCCCTTTTTTCAGGATGTCATCATAATCGCGCTCGCGCCCCTGAATTTTCCCGCGCAAAGACACACTCTCTTCAACCGCCGCAACATTGGACATGATTCCCTTGGACATATCTTTTTTATTTAAAAAATAATTCAGGCCTAAGTAAACACAACTTCACCGGTGCTAATCAAGGGGTAAATCCTCTCCAAAAACCGACTGTAGAAAATTACAGAAAACATCATCACGGACTTAAGCAACAGACTTCAAAACGACGAAAACCTCTTGTTGTAGAAAGATCCTACAGCAAGGTTTTACTTGCGCACACGCCCAAAACATTTCGCCGTCAGCTAACCCGGCAACCATTTAATACCAGTAGTCGCTATATGAAGACAACCCGGACGCACCGCTATTTATGACATGCGCCGCTTCCCCCCTCGTCAGAAGATAATTTACGTCGTTGACACCGTAAGGGATAATGCCGTACTTGTACCCAAGCTGAACATATGGAATATACCAGGGTATAAACGAAGGAGCTTCCCATATATCATAATCGTAAATTTCAAAAACAATTTTCAGCGCCGCAACAAGCGAAATTTGTGCATCCGGAGAAAAATACGGCCTTCCGGAAGAACCTAACGCCCCGATAGCTCCCTTGCTTTTTGCGAATTCCATATATACCGCATCATCAGAATTATAATCAACATCTGAAAAACAGTTTGAACTGCATCCCGTATAACCATCCTTAAATACCTCAAATTCACCGGCCACGTTTCCGCTTAAGCCTTTCATTGTCCATAAAACAAAATCTTTTCTCGTCATTGGACCGGCAGGATTAAAATTCGCAGGCGTTGCGCTACCAAAAGCCCCGCCTTTGGAAAGCGCCTTGATATCATCTTCGTAAACATAATTTCTTATATCATTCAAAACTCCACCGGAAGAATAACTTCCCAGAAAACTAGGAAGCAGATACCGTCCGTTGCCGCTGTTATCAAGTTTTATATTTTTGAGAATTGTTCTAAAAACCGCCATATTGCCGCTGTACGACTCTGA
Source organism: Candidatus Peregrinibacteria bacterium (assembly GCA_043810515.1). Classification (GTDB taxonomy): domain Bacteria; phylum Patescibacteriota; class Gracilibacteria; order UBA1369; family LOWO2-01-FULL-3; genus WJKQ01. Next base: position 17,938 of record JBDRNZ010000002.1, on the reverse strand, counting down.
ATCTCCGGAATAATAAACGGTAAAATACGTATCGTCATCATTATCTATATAAATAGTTGTATAAAAACTCGTACTGCCGTACCCATCGTCATATTCATCGGTATAATAAAATCCGTCATGCCCATCGATTTTCAGTTCTCCCGAAGAAATAATGTCATATATTTCCTTGGCATCAGTGACAGTGGAATCCTGAAATCCCTTAAAATCACCTTTGTACGTACCGTCCCAGTAATAATTGGAATAAATAGAGATGTAAAAATTAAAATCTCTCTTTTTGCCGAATGACGCGCTGAAATAATGATCACCACCATAATCGTAACTATCATCGGAAAGATAAACATTGCTCAGCGGATTTTCCACGCGAATTTTAGGGTACGAACTGTCAACAGCTTTCACAACACCGGATTGGACTTTTGACATATCAACATTAAAGGTATCGAGAATCTTATTAGCTTCAGGCAAACGTCCTTCCTCGCCATCGGAATAACTGTAAAAAACATTTATAACCTTATCGCCGTAAGGGAGGTAATAAGTCACAAAGTTCAGATTTTGTTCATACGTCCAGTCGTAATAGGAATACGTTTCCTTAACCACATTATAATCGTTGAAGTAAACTCTCTCATGGGAAGGCGCAGATTCGCCATAAAATCCACCGTAGCTATCCTCCAGATACGAATCCAGGGTAAATTCGACATCATCCAGCGTAACATTGTAAGCATAATCGGAGACAGAAATATTTATATAAAGCTGGGAGAGGTCCGAGGAATCGGCAGGATAAATAGTTACCGACTCGCTTCCTCCGTAAGATCCATAACCGCCACTACTGTCAAAAGTGCTCTCAAGATTATTTCCAAACTTCCATCCACTCGTCAGAGATATTTTGTATGGAGGATAATCATTTTGATAATAGCCTTTCTCATTTGCGTTTATATTCGCAACGATAGAACTTTTAAGACCCGCCTCGGCAACTTCGTTTTTCACGGGAGTTTTTCCCTTATTCTGCGCAATCCACGAAACAGCGTCTTCGACCGGAAAAAGATAACCGAGCACCTCCGCGGAATAACTTCCCACAATATAAGACGGAATACCTATAAAATTCCCGCCCTCGCTTACAGCGGTACCTCCCGAATTTCCAAAAGAAATATCCGCATCCGTTTTTATATAATTAACACCTCCTTCATTCAAAAATCCGCTTATAAGACCGCTGGTATAAGTAATCGTACTACCCCCGGTGTCAGGATAACCAATCACCGTAACTTTCTCGCCCACTTCATAATTGCCACTATTCGTATATGGCAGATAAAAATTAAAAGACACACTATTTCCACGAACATCCTTTGGATCCATTTTTAAGATGGCAATGTCCCGATCTGCATCCCTCGCAACAAGAGAAGCCGTGAACTCGCAGACTGGCTCTCTTACGTTATTGCTCTTCGTAAGACAAATCTGAAAAGCATCATAAGACGCGGACGAATCAAAATAATTTTCAACAACATGATTATTTGTAAGAATAATTCCGCTCGAATCGATAAGCGTTCCGGAACCGTAACCTTCGCCAATAAGACTTCCATCATACGAAAGTGAATATGAGAATATTTTTACGGTCGGAAGATATTGGCTGCTTGATGATGTGGGAAGATAAATCGTTCCAGCAAAAGCGGTTCCACAGAAAACTAAAACACCCGCCAGGATAAAAAGAATCTTTCTCATGGAAAAAACTTTATCCCAACAATCAGACAAAGACAAGCGAAATTCCGCCGGCAGCAAGCATAAGTAGGAAAACCCCTGCAATTCGCAAAGAAACTTTTCTACTGCCAAAAATTACAAACAAAAAACCTTTAATAAGAGTATTTGTCATAGCAGCCAGAGTAATGGCATTCACCGCGACGCTAGCCGGAAGTCCGTTTTTGGAAATATTTGCCATGGAAACAGTTATCGCGTCCACGTCAGCAAATCCGGAAACAATACTGGTAATATATATTCCGCTGTTTCCCATCATCGCCTTCCCAAAATTCACGAAAAACAAAATCACCGCGAAAAAAATTCCAAATTTCACCGCCGGCCACAGACTGAAAGGACTTTTCAATTCCTTAAGTTTTCCACTAACCTTGCCTGACGGTTTTTCTTTTTTAACCCAAAAAATCACGGCACAGATAATTCCAACAACCCCCATTGAAACCATCGGAACCAGAACGTATTTAAGAATGGCAATATTCAAAACCGCCACTTCCAAGAGAATCCTGAAAAACATCGCGCTGCTGGCAACAACCACCGCCACAACATAAGGATTCACAACATTTTTATTTTTCTTGCTCTGACTCGAAAAACTCAAAGCCAAAGCGGTGCTCGAAATAAGTCCGGCAAGAAATCCAGTCAGCCCGATCCCCTTTCTCGCACCAAAAAGTTTTATGGCTATATAGCTCAAAAATGAAATGCCCGAAATAAAAACAACCATCAGCCAGACCACGTAAGGATTGAAAAATCCGTAAGGTCCGTAATATTCATTCGGCAGCATCGGCAAAACCACAAAGGCAATAATCGCGAACTGAATCGTCGAAACAAGCTCCCTGTTTTTGAGATGTCCGGCCCATCTATGCAAAGTATCTTTGGAATGCAGAATAAGAAGAACTGCCAGCGCAACGGAAGTCGCAAGCAATATCTGCCCGGTCGCGCTAAGTATTCCGACTATATAAACCATCATAGTCGCAACCTCCGTAGTCGCACCGGGAGTCTTCGAGCTTCGCACACCCATATAATAAGACACCACAAGAAGCGCAAGAAAACCCACAGTCATCACTACAAAAATCCATACTGAATATTTTGAAAGCATATAGGCCAAAGCGCCAAGCATACCAACCAGCGGCATCGTCCTGATTCCACCAAAAGCCTCATATCCGTAACGCTGATATTTCTGTTCCCTCTCAAGTCCGATAAGACTCGAAAGAACAAGCGCAATCCCGAGTTGTTTCATTATTTCAAAATCCATCCGCTCATTATAGCACAAATCTCCCCCCTCTTCCACCATTAGACATCTTAAACCTTACTTAGTTGACCTCTTATCCAGTGTGCGCAAAGCCGAAGTTGAGATCTTCATCCTCTTCGTCCTGCCGGTTTTTGGATCAAAAATCTTTTTCGTAACAAGATTCGGGCAAAACCTGCGTTTTGTCGCATTCAGCGCATGGCTGCGGTTGTTCCCCGTAGAAGGTTTTTTACCTGTAATTGCACAAACTCTGGACATAATTTTTTAAAAAAAAGCAGAGCCATTCTAGCAGGAACCTCTCAAATAGCAAGGTTTATTTAACTCGTCACTCTGATTCACACTCAACAAAACCCACCGCTCCCGCCAGTCGTTTCCCACCATCAGGATCATAGGAAAACAGAGAAGATATCCATCTCGGATCTGTCACCCTTCTGACAGCTTCAACCATCGCCTCCCTCATCTCATCAATATAAGAACTCGTCACTTCTGCAAGACGACCAGTTCCTATACCAACATCACACGACGGCCTTCCGCCTATACTTTCAAAATTTATGCAACTTCCAGGCCACTGTTCTATTCTTTCTTCAAATTTACCCATAGGATTGACGTTATAAAGCCTTTATTTATAACACAGGTCGCAGGATCTGTCAATACTTCGTCCTCAGCCTAGACACTATAAAAAATAGCATATATTATCAGGCAGATGAAGAAGTCCTCACAAACACACACAAGAACAGAGCGCGATGCGCTTGGAGCGGTACAAATTCCGGTGAATGCTTATTTTGGTTCAGCCACGGCAAGAGCTTTAAAAAATTTCCAGATAAGCGGACTCACGGCACCAAAATCATTCCAGAAAGCTTTGGGAATGGTAAAACTCGCGGCCGCGAAGGCGAATCTCAAACTCAATCTTCTGGAAAAAAAGCACGAAAAAGCGCTTTTACAGGCATGCGAAGAATTTATAGACGGAAAGTTTTCAGCAGAATTCACGCTTGACGCAATTCAAGCCGGAGCGGGTACTTCTTATAATATGAATGCGAACGAAATTATCGCAAACCGCGCGAACGAGCTTCTCGGCGGCAAAAAAGGCCAGTACAAACATATTCATCCAAACAATCATGTAAATCTGGCACAATCGACAAACGACGTTATTCCAACCGCTACAAGAATCGCGCTGCTACTTCAGCTTCCGACGCTTCTGGCTGAAATCAAAAATCTTGAAAAAGAACTGGCAAAAAAGACCAAAACCTACGCTCACACTATAAAAGTCGGAAGAACGCATCTTCAGGACGCCGTTCCCACCACATTCGGACAGGAATTTGACGCATACAAAGAAGCCATCTCAGCCTCCCGCGAATTCATAATTCAACAGGCGCAAAACCTGCAAATTCTCGGAATCGGCGGAACAGCCCTCGGCACTGGAATAAACACGGATCCCGGCTATCAGAAACTCATGATCCAAAACCTTTCAGCCCTCATGAGAACTCGCTTCAAACCGGCAAAAAACCTCACCGAAACAACCCACAACATGACCGTTTTTCTGAATTTTTCGGCAGCGTTAAGATCGCTTGCGGTAAACCTCCTAAACATATCAAACGATCTGAAAATCATGGCAATGGGCCCAAAAGCCGGAATAAATGAAATCCATCTTCCGGAAGTCCAGCCCGGCTCGTCGATAATGCCCGGAAAAGTAAATCCGTCCATCGTGGAAAGCATGGAAATGACCTGCATGCAGGTTCTCGGAAACGACCGCACGATCGAACTTGCGGCACAAAAAAGCCAACTCGACCTCAACGTATTCGCGCCAATCATATTGTACAACATCCTCCAGTCCACAGAAATCCTCACCGCCGCCCTGAAAATTTTCACAAATCTCTGCATAAAAGGCCTGACTGTAAACAAATCCCAGGCATCGCACCTTTTTGAAACAAGCCTCATCACCGCAACCGCGCTCGCGCCCTACATCGGCTACGCGAAAACAGCGGAAATAGTTAAAAACGCCCTTAAAAACAAAAGGACGATAAGGGAGGAAGTCCTGAAATCCCACCTCTACACGGAAAAGGAACTCGACGAAATCCTCTCAATTCCACGAACCACAAAGCCCTCAAAATTAAAAAAAGAGCTAATTAAAAAACCTCAATAGTCTTCACGAAATCATCAAATTCCGCCTTGTGCTCATTATATCGCACGCTTGGAACTTTCATATACGCCTCTATCAGATAATCGGAACCTTTTCCCATTATAAAATAATGCCGCACAGCCGTTCCGACACTACCTTCATCAACAAAAATACCCGCGGAATCGTTATAACTCACAAACTCCGAACTGTAACCCGTGTACTTGTCAGCCATATACCCCATTACGTCTTTCCATTCCATAAGATTTTCAAACCCATAAACAGAAATCTCAACCACGTAACCATCCTCGTCTTCATTCTCAACCCATTTTTTCATCAAAATTCCCTCCCCGCTCGGCAAATATTCAAGCTTATATTCTGGCAAAAGACCTGATCTGAAAGAATATTTATCATTCAAATAAACCGGCTCATCAATAAAAGAAGTAACAATACCATCCACCATATCCACACAATCCGAAACGTCCTCGCCGTCTCTGTAAACCCAGAAAACATAACCCGCTTTTTCCGAATATCCACCATAAAAAACAACAAGATTTTCAAGATACCAGGCCTCAAACCTCTTGCCACTGTCCTGCCTTGTCCTCACAGCAGCCGATTCAGGCACGTCAAGTTCTGTACTTTTGTCGAATTTTACCTTGCAGTTCTGGTAATCAATCTCTCCCTCACCATTTTCTTCACTCACCGTAGCCGCAAGCGGATATTGAAAATAAAAAGTCTGATCTTCGCTGACACCCAGCTCATACATAGCCGTATCGTCCCAAATCACGGCACTCCCTGACAATTCGCATCCAAAAAGCAAAATAACAATCAAAAATTTCTTCATACACAAACTTTAACGATTCCCACCAATTTTATCAAGATTGACATTCAGCCTCTACTAATCAACAATTAGCCCATGCAGATCTCGGAAATTTTTTACAGCATTCAGGGCGAAGGCACAAATCTCGGCATACCGGCAGTATTTCTGCGCTTAAGCGGATGCAATCTTAGATGCGAATGGTGCGACACGGCCTACGCCTGGAAAAAGGGAAAAGAAATGAAAACCTCTGAAATTCTCTCAAAAATAAAAAGCTTTCCGGCTCATCACCTTGTAATAACCGGCGGCGAACCTCTCCTGCAGCAGGACGAATTAAAACTGCTTCTGGAATTATTGAAAAATTATTATATCGAAATCGAAACAAACGGCACAATCAAGCCCAAAATAAGCAGATTGGTAAACCAGTATAACTGTTCTCCAAAATCACAAAACCTGAAAAAATTCCCAATTTCAAAAACATTCTACAAATTCGTGATCGGCGACAAAAAAGACCTAAAAACTACCAAAGAAATAATTTCCACGCACAAAATTCCTGCCAAAAAAATGATTCTCATGCCAAAAGGCACAAACGCCGCGCAGCTCGAAAAAACATCAAAATGGCTTGCCGAAATCTGCCTGCGCGAAAACCTTAGATTTACACCCCGCTTACACATAAACTTATGGAACAACGCACCAAAAAAATAGCTCCCGCACTGATACTATTTTCCGGCGGACAGGACTCAACCACCTGCCTTGCCTGGGCAATAAAAAAATTCGAAAAAGTCCACGCGATCACCTTTGACTACGGGCAGAGGCATAAAATCGAGCTAAAATCGGCCGCCATAATCGCAAAAGCCACAAACACACCGCTAAAAATTCAGAAAATAAATCTCTTCAAAGATCTCACAGATAACGCCCTGATAAACAAAAAAACACGCATCCGCGCCGGCACATCGTCCTCGCTACCAAACACATTCGTCGACGGACGGAACCTGATCTTTCTCTCAACCGCCGCAATTTACGCAAAAAGTCTCGGCATCCACAACATCATAACCGGCGTCTGCGAAACCGACTACAGCGGCTATCCCGACTGTAGGGAGAATTTCATAAAATCGCTCGAAAAAACGCTTTCCCTCGCTATGGATTACAATTTTCACATCCACACGCCACTCATGCACCTGACTAAAGCCCAGACCGTCAAACTCATGAAAGATCTCGGACAAATCGGTCTTTATAAATACACGCATACCTGCTATAACGGATCTCGCACCGCTTGTGGAATATGCCCGGCATGCAAATTAAGACTCAAAGGTTTTCGCGGAGCAAATATCAAAGATCCGCTGAAGTACAAATCAACAAAATGACCGACAAACTCTACAAAGAAAACAAGGACTACAAAGAAAAAGACGCCAAAGTAATCCGCGCAGAATTAAAAGCGTCCGCGCCGCTCCTCACGTTCAAATTTCAAAAACAGGGTCAGGGCGAACACTGGATCGCAATATCAAGCTCGGAATACACATCAATATGCCCTTTTTCAGACTTTCCGGATTTTGGAAAAGTAAAAATCTGTTACGTCCCGGACAAAAAATGCCTGGAACTAAAATCATTCAAACTTTACATCAACGCTTTCCGTAACATCAAAATCTTCCACGAAACAGTAACAGAAGTCATTTTCAGCGACTTTCTCGAAACCATAAAACCCAAAAAAGCAAAAATCACTGTTGACATGAACGTGCGCGGCAATATAAAAACTATCTGTCGGAAATATTTTAAAATCAACCATGACGAATAGACACGCAAGCAAACAACACGGATTGGTGGACAACAAACGCCCCTCAAGCAAACTCAGAAAACGAAGGAACAAAGAAAAAGCAAGGCAAAGAAAAGCTGAAGCTTTAGCCGCAAAAAAGGCCTAAGCCAAGCCTAAGTCCAAAAAGATTTTCGCAACCAAAAAATGCGATCCAGTGACAACAAGCACCTCGCCTTCTGAAAGTTTTTCCAAAGCCTCCGCGTAGGCACGACTGGCATCTTCCAGAGCATAATCCTCCGCGCCACCAGCCGTTTTCTTATAAAAATCAAGAAGTTCCCGCCCTTCATATCCCCTCTTTTCATGCGAAGAAGTAAAAATAATTTTTTCAGCCGCCCCTGAAATTATTTTCAAAATCCCCGAAACATCTTTCCCCTTCATCGCCGAAACCAGAAAAATATATTTTTTGTCCGGAAACGCCCTTCTTAAAGCCTCCACCAGGTTTGAAACACTCGAAACCGTGTGTGCAATATCAAAAACAACATCTTTCCCGCGAATACGCCTCGGATCAAACCTCCCGGGCAATTTAAAATCACGAAAAACCCGCTTAAAAAGCGCCTTATCAACATTTTTAAAAAGAATCTTCAGCGCGCAAAAAGCCACCCTGCCATTCCTAACCATCGCACCACTAGGATTCTCAAGACCAAACCCCGAAATTTCATCCGCAAAATCAGAAATATTCAAAACACCCGCCTTTCCCTTCATTTTTTCAAAAATAAGATCACCCACTTCTTTGCCCTGATAACCGATCAGAAAAGGCACGCCCTCCTTATAAATTCCAAGTTTTTCATCGAGAATTTCGCCCAGAGTTTTTCCCAAAATATCCGTATGCTCCATCTCCACCGCAGTCAAAACCGCGACCTCCGGCTGCACAATATTTGTGGCATCCAGCCGCCCTCCAAGCCCCGTCTCCAAAACCGCCCATTCAACATTTTTTCCAACAAAATATTTCAAAACCAAAACCATCACCACCTCAAAATATGTCAGATCGCAACCATTCGAAGAAGCGAAATCCTTAAATTCCGAAACCAGCGAAGCAAATTCCTCCCGGGAAATATTTCCACCATCAACCCAAAAACACTCCCTTTCATCAAACATAAAAGGCGAAGTAAAAAGTCCGGTTTTATGCCCCGCAGCGGCAAGATAAGAAGCAATAAGCCCACATGTAGTTCCCTTTCCTTTCGATCCCGCAACATGCACGAACTTTATATTCCTATAATCAACACCAAACTCCCCGATAAATTTCCGCAGCCTGTCCAGATTAAAATTCTCCTTATTATAATCAAATTCCGGCATCTCCTCATAAGAAACAAATGACTTCAGATATTTCCTCGCGCTTTCAAAATCCATATATTCTGATATAACTAAATAGCAGACAAATCCTACCCAAAAATGTTCAATAAAAAAAGAAATATAAAGAAACTGGCCTTGCGATACGGCCAGTCATCGATAAATTCAAAAGCCCTGTCCAGGAGAAAATCAAAAAGAAAACTCCTGCACCCGCAGCACCAGCTCGTGTCAAAACTAAAACGGATGCTGATATTCATGGCTTCCACAGCGACAATTCTATTGACAGCTTACCTTTTATTTTTTTCGGCATATTTCGAAATAAAACACATACAAGTCGGCAAAAGCCTGACCGAAAACGAAACTCTGGACAATGAAATCGCAAACATCACAAAAGATAAAATCGGCAACAGCCTCCCGTTCTTAAATACGGACGAAATAAGAATAAAAATTCTCGAAGCTTTTCCTGAAATAGAGCAGGTGGAAATAAACAAAGATTATCCAGACACGGTAATAATCAATTTTGCGGAATACCCGCTTGTGGCGAATGTAATCAATGAAAGTCCCTCGATAAAAAAAAGCTACATAATAAATTCGCTTGGTTATGCCGTAAAAGAGGATCTTGAGAACACCGGACTACCATATATAAGAATAAAATCGGATGAACCCATAAACATCGAAAATCCCGTAATTGGTCAACCCAAACTGAAGTACATCCTGGATACCATCACGTATTTTGAGGATAAATTTGGAATGAGAATAATAGAGGTTCAGTATGAAAAAATTCCAAGAGAAATTCATCTCCTCACGGAAAAAAACTTTTACATCTGGATCGACATGCAGTATACGGCTGAAGACCAGCTTAAAAAGCTAAAAAAAGCGCTCGTAAAACTTGATATTTATAACGAAAACCTGGAATATATCGATCTTAGAATTGCAGGAGAGAAAGGAGATAAGATAATATACAAAAGAAGATAACCTTATTAAAAAATGATCTGGGCAGGAATAGGAATACTTGTGGGAATAATAATCGGTCTGAATTTAAGCTACGCCATTCCGATAGAGTTCATAAAATACACGGCAGTCCTTATAGTAGCGATACTTGACTCGCTTTTTGGAGCAATAAAGGCGGAGGTTATAAAAGAGGAAAGCTACAGTCCACTCATTTTCCTCACCGGCCTGCTTCTAAACGCAATAATAGCGGTCGCCATAACATTGCTCGGAGAAAAACTCGGCATTGAACTATACCTTGCCGTTGCAATAGTTTTCATAATAAGAATCTTTTCAAACCTGGGAGTTGTAAGAAGAGAAGTTGTAAAACACTTCACAAAATGATATAATTCTCTACGCAAAAATAAAATAAAAGAAAAACAAAATGTCACAGGCTTCCAAACTTGCCCTTATAAAAGAAATGCTCGAATCCGCCGAGTCTAATTTAAGATCGGCAAAACAAATGGTAACCGAACTCGCAGGCGGAACATCCAAAAACGTATATAAAAAACTTGCGAAAGATCTTGATGAACCTGCAAAGGAAGGAGAGGACTCAATCGTTGAAGGCGTGTTTAACGGACAAACGATGACGGACAAAGCCGGAAAAGAATATCCGGTCCCCGCAAACTACGCCAGCAAATCAAAACTTGTGCCCGGAGATGTTCTCAAGCTAACTATAAAAGATGATGGTGGATTTTTGTACAAACAGATAGGTCCGGCCGAAAGAAAAAGAATAGTCGGAACACTGACATACGAGGACGGCCAATACAAAGTAATCGCAAATTCAAAAGCCTATAAAGTCCTGCTTGCTTCCGTCACTTATTTCAAGGCGGAAATCGGCGACAAAGTAACTCTTATAATTCCTGAACTTGAAGAAAGCGAATGGGGCGCAATAGAAAATGTCCTTCCGAAAGAAGGAGAAGAATTGGAGGAGGACGACAATTAACAATAAAAAAATGGACGATCAAACATTCAACATCAATCCCGATCCGAAAAATCCTTCCGGCCCCCAGCAACCACAAAATCCATTAAACACAGGCGCCGGCACACCTCAACCAACAGCTCCGGCTACTCCAGCTGCTCCACAGCCAGCTCCGGCTGCTCCTCATAAGATTGAGCTTGAACCGAAACCCCTGATCCCTACACCACCAACCCAATCTCAAACCCCAGCCCCGGCCGAAAATCCGGCTCCGGCGGCTTCGCCCGAATCAACAGGAAAAACAAAGTTATACATAATAATCGCGGTAGTAGCCGTAGTACTCGCGGCCGCGGCATATGGCGCATATCTTCTGCTAAGAAGTCCGGCTTCTGACGAAACAACGCTTCCAGATCAAAATATGCTCGGACCTGAGGAAACAACCGATGGATCAGCGCAAACCGATCAGGCTGACGGATTAAGAGAACTTCAGGACGTCGTAAACGAGCTTGAAGATGTCTACTCCCAGCCGGCAGAAACCTACCCGGATGCCGTACTTGAAGAAGTTTCCGGCCAGGATTCCACTCCACCGTCCCTAACAGGCCCTGACACAAGCACAGAGACCGAACCTACAACTCCGGAAACCCAAAAAATCCCCCGCTAAAGACGCCGGAACTCTTCTGATTCAGCCTCGTCGGGCTTGTTCAAAGTGCGAAAAAATGATATAATATCTAGAAAAATAAAAACAAAAATGTTCAAATTATCGAAAATATTCAGAACCGCAATTCAGTACAAAGCATCCGATGTCTACATCTCCACCGGAAGCAAACCGGTACTTCGTATTAACGGCGATCTCGTAAAGATAGAGGAGCATCCCGATCTTACGAAAAAAATGGCGGAGGAATACTTGCTCGAAATTCTTACACCTGAACAGAAAAAACGCTTTGAGCAGACTCTTGATTTCGATTTTTCTATCGACATAGAGGACATAAGCCGCTTCAGGGTAAATATGTTCGTACAGAGAAAAGGAATTTCAGCCGTATTCAGGCTTATTCCTGAAAATGTTCTCTCGATGGATGAACTGAATCTTCCATCACAGATGAAAAAAACAACAACATTCAAAAACGGCCTAGTAATCGTAACAGGACCGACAGGTTCGGGAAAAACCACAACAATGGCCGCGATGGTAAACGAAATAAATAAAAATCAAAAAAAACACATAATCACAATCGAGGATCCTATCGAATACGTCCACAAAAACAACCAGTCGCTTATACAACAGAGAGAGGTTGGCAATCACACTCACAGTTTTCAGAGGGCATTAAAAAGCGCTCTGCGTGAAAGTCCGGACGTCATTCTGCTCGGAGAAATGCGCGATCTTGAAACAATGCAGATGGCAATCACCGCCGCAGAAACCGGACATCTCGTTTTCGCCACTCTTCACACAAGAGGATGCGCAAATTCGGTAAACCGTATAATCGACTCATTCCCGCCGGAACAGCAAAACCAGATAAGAACACAGCTGTCCGAAAGTCTTAGAGCCGTCTTCTGGCAAAGCCTCATAAAGACAAAAGATGAAAAAGGAAGAATTGGAGCTTTTGAAATAATGTTCGTAAATAATGCTGTTGCAAACATGGTTAGAAAAGGAACAACCTACCAGATAAATTCTGTAATCGAAACTTCAACGAAAGAAGGTATGCAGACGATGAAAAAGTCCGTAACCGACCTTTTTCAGTCCGGCCTAATCACGGAAGAAAACGCTCTGTCAAATATACCTAAAGAATTTGAAGCCTAAAAATATGAAAAAATTTACAACAATCATTCTGGCGATACTTATGCTTGGCACGCTTTCGTCAGGGCTTGCCTTCGCGGCAGAAGCCGGAGCCCAGACCTTGAAAGACACGCAATTTGACGTCGGGGAATACTTAAATCTTGGAGGTGAAGATCAGGGGCAGGAATATTTTGGAACAGAAGAAAACAGAACCGAAAGTCCGATTACCGAATTCATCCTAAGTATCATAAATTTCGCGATCAGGATCATCGGTTCAATCGCGATAATTATTCTTATAATCGGCGGATTCATGTTTATGTTCGCACAGGGAAATCAGCAAAAACTGGACGAAGCAAAAGATATCGTAAAATACGCGATTATAGGCCTTCTCGTCACGTTCCTGTCCTACATAATAGTAATATCGGTCCAGTCAATTTTCATCCCGAAAAGCGAAGTGGAAACTCCCCAAACAACTCAACAGCAATAAATGAAAAAACTTTTCGCAAAACTAGCCCTTTTCTCAATACTAAGCATAGTAGCCGCATCTTTAAATCCAACAGCCACAGCCATCGAAGATCCATATACCGAGGAGACCTACGATCCAGGATTCACATCAATAGAGGAAGATGAAGCTGAAGTAGCGAACGCAGCCACAGAAGAAGCAGAAGAAGCTGCCGCAGAAGAAGCCGCCGCAGCAAAAGAAACAGCAGCCGACACAAAACTCCTCTCAAACGCCCTGGGAGACGTGGCCGGAAAACCCTGCATAAAAAATCAAAAGGAAAACGAACCCGACTACGGCTATATAATAACAATCATAGAAGAACCCCTAAGTTTAAAAGGAGAAGGAAGTACCCCTGGCGACGATTACGTCACCAGAATCTGCTACAGAAATTCTTTCTCCTATAAAGATTCAAATGGCACAGTAGCAACACAATCTATATTTGCAGAAGACTGCTCCAAGAGTATCCAGCATTTTGGAGATCAATTCGGAGACATACAGAAAAAATACAACATCAAATACGCCTGCGATCCGGTCCAGGTTATTCTTTCGAGAGGGGGAACTTCGCTGATATACGGCTACATCGGCTCAATATACAAATGGGGCGCAAGCGTGGCCGGAATCATAGCCGTACTTGTAATCATAATCAGCGGAATCCAGATTTCAGCGGCAGGCGGAGAAGCACAGGCGATTGACGATGCCAAAAAAAGAATCATAAAGTCCATAGGAGGAATCGTAGTTCTGCTCCTGTCCGGATTGATTTTATACACTATAAACCCAACCTTTTTCACGCGATAATGAAAAAAAATATTATATACATACTGCTTGCAATTACACTTGCCATTACAGCATTTATGGCAACAGCCTCAGCAAATTCAGCCACCGCAACGCCTGAAATAAACATGGCCCATGAAAACACCATGATTGCAGTGACCGCTCCCACAATTCCAAAACCGGATCTTCTGCCCGGCCCCGGTCCCGATAGAATAACCGGAGAAGAAGGCGGAGGCACGGCCAGAAACATTCTCACGGAAACAATTCTGCCATTCTTCGCAATCGGACTTATAGGATTCGTCGGCGGCTTATCCCTCGTGATGCTGATAATATCGGGAGTCAGATTTGCAATGGCTTATGGAAACGAGGAAGCCATCACAAAAGCAAAAAGCCAGGCAATGTATTCCCTCGTCGGATTCCTGATCGCTTTGCTTTCATACACAATCGTAACGATAGTAATAAATTTGAGAATCGGCGGAGATACCACTCAGAGAGCACAAGAAACTGCCGCACCAACTGTTGAAGACAACAATCTGCAGGACGAAAACACAATAGAAGAACAGCAGCCTTACCTGAATACAGGCGAAGATCCTTTGGAAACAGATTTCTAAATATGAAAAAAATCGCACTTACAATAAGCCTCCTGATAACAAACATATTCCTCCTGGGAACATTACAGGCATATGCCGCCACTGAAGGCCCATGCCAAACAAACGCAAACTGCGGCCCAGGAGAAGTCTGCAACTCAGGCGTTTGTGTAAATTACGTAGACGAATTACTCCCACGTCCGGGCGAATACGGCGAACCAACAAGAGAACAGTATCCCGAAACCGCAACTATAGGCGATCTGCCGGAAATCGGCACAGCCGAAGTGTTTGCCGGAATCGTAAAAACAATCCTCGGCTGGTCAATGCTCATAACCCTTGCGGCACTGGTTATAGCCGGAATATATTATCTAACATCGCAGGGTGACGAAGAAAGCCTCTCTAAAGCAAAAAGCACAATCATATATCTGCTTCTTGGAATGGCAATAATGGCCGCAGCCTATGGAATAGTCGCAGGCGTCGCACAATTTGATTTCTTCAAGACCTAATCATAATGAAAAGAAAAACTCTCATAACAATCGGACTTATCGCACTCTTTGCGGCATTAACCGCGCATGTTGCCCAAGCTGTATACACGATACCACCTGAGCTTCGCCCCTCAAACGAACCATTTGCAGTGGAAGGCGCGATAGAAGAAGGTGGAGCGGCCTCAGGAGCCGTGCTTATACTTCAGCTCATCGCAGGCAGCCTCCTTTATTTTGCGGCACCGCTTGCGATAATATTTATCGGACTCGCCGCATTCGACATCGTAGCCGGCGGAGCCGACACGGAAAAAATCGAACAAGGCAAAAAACATCTCACATGGTCAATAGTCGGACTTGTCCTGATAATTCTCTCATATTCAGGCGTAAGATTTGTAATCAACTTTGCGATCAAAGCCGGCGAAGCCACACCTCTGCCGACAGACCAGGGAAATACTGTCGAACCATATACAGGTCCATGGGTAAATCCTGAAGAAGTCACCCCTATTCCGTCAGAACTGGAACCGGAATTCCAGGACCAATCGTCACAGGCGGCATAATCCCTCATTCCTCAAGCCTCGGAAACAAAGCCTCGCCTTTTTCAACCTTCCCGCCTTTTTCAAGCCACCCCCATTCCAAATTTTCAAAGTTTAAATCCCCCACCTCAACACCGATCTGCCCGCAAATCTTTCCGGCAGTTTCCGGCATAATCGGCAAAAGCAGGACCGCTATGTATCGCAGAAGCTCCAGCAGTTTATACAAAACTCCTCCAAGCGACTTATCGCCCTCCTTTGCCATCGTCCACGGCTTTTTATCATCAATATATTTATTCCCAAGATTAACAACGCCCATCACAGCCTCACACGCTTTTTTGATATCAAACTTTTCAAAACTCTGCCTGTATTCCGAACAAAGCTTCTCAAGTCCGTCCAAAATCCCCTTGCCGGATGATTTTACCGGAACTTTTCCTTCGAGATATCTGTCGGTCATCATAACAACCCTATTCAGCAGATTTCCAAGCCCATTTGCAAGCTCGCTGTTGTAAACTTCGACAAAACGGCTGTGGCTGAAATCCCCGTCATCCGTGGTCGGAATTTCGCGCAGAAGATAATACCGCACAGGATCAGCCCCGTATTTCTTCACATATTCCAGCGGATCCACCACGTTTCCGATACTTTTGCTCATTTTGTGCCCACCGCTCGTCACAAATCCGTGCACATAAACCGCGCGCGGCAGTTCAAGTCCCGCCGACATCAGCATTCCAATCCAGATTCCCGCATGAAACCTCAAAATATCTTTCCCGATAATATGCGCGTCGCACGGCCACAGTTTCGCAAACTTCTCACTCTCCTCCTCATACCCGATCGCGGTAATATAATTCGAAAGCGCGTCACACCATACATACATAACCTGACTGTCATCGCCCGGCACCGGCACACCCCACGGCAGTACGTCCTTCGGCCTCGAAAAACTCACGTCATGAAGCCCCGCCTCGCCGATAATATTCAGCATCTCGTTTTTTCTCGCCTCGGGGATTATGCGAATTTCCCCGCTTTCAATCGCATTCCTTATACGATCAGAATATTCGGAAAGTTTGAAAAAATAATTTTCCTCCTCAAGCATTTTTGGCTTTTTTTTGTGAATGGGACAATTTCCATCCTCATCAAGATCCTTTTCGGGAATGAAGGCCTCGCATCCGACACAATAATTTCCCTTGTAAACATCTTTATAGATATCACCTGCGGCAGCCATTTTCTCCCAGAGCCTCCTCGCCCCCCTCTTATGGCGGTCGGATGAAGTTCTTATAAAATCATCGTTTGACAGATTTAAAACCTCCGGAAGAGATTCGTAAATCTTCGCATTCTTATCAACAAATTCCTGAACCGGCACCCCCACCTCCAAAGATGTTTCATAAATCTTGACGCCGTGCTCGTCAGTTCCAGTCAAAAAATAAGTATCATCTCCGAGCATCCTATGATACCGCGCCACCGCATCCGCCTGGATAAATTCCAAAGCATGCCCCACATGAGGCGGAGCATTCACATAAGCGATAGCTGTAGTCAGATAAAATTTGCTCATGCCGGAAATTTACCAACATGCGCGGCATGCCGTCAAGAACGAAAACTGTTACTCTTTTGGAGCGTTTTGGACATAGAAAGGTTCATCCGCGTCGCTTTTATAAGTACTGTAGAGCGAAAAGTTAAACACCGGCATATATGAATCTTTCTTTATTTTCACATTAATACTTTGTTTTGAACTTCCGCTGTAGCCACTGGCTGTAATATCGGCAAATTCCCTGACAGTGTTACGATCATAAGTCTCAACCCTGAAATAAATCCTCGAAGCGAGCATTCTTTTCTCAATTGAAGGATATTTTTCCTCATTCAGCATAGATGGATTCATCATATTTGTAAGACTCAGGTAATTAAGCCCCGGATATGTATGTGCATCCATAAACTCACTTATCGGATAGCACGCTATCTTCGACTGGAATTCTCCGGAATCATAAAGATAAAAGTCCCTCGCCTCAGTATTGCTACAGAACTGGGTCTGCTGCTCATCGGTGCTGCTCGCCGGAGATACTGGCTCAGCATATAAAAGACATTCTATACCTCTTTCCGCCGCATTCTGCCCGCACACTATAGTTCCAAACCACGAAGGCCTAGCGGCATTCGTAAAAAAAGAATCATCACCGGCTTCACCAATATCCACTGTATTCTTCCCCGCCGAAACAGCTGTAAAATCATGTATGGATTCCGTCACGTAGCTACCCTCCTTGTTTATCATTCCAAAAACTTTCCACCTCAGAACATCCCACCCGGAAATATCCTGCACGTTCTCAAATTTCAAATCTCTTTTCGGATCAAAATTCGCGAAAAATTCAACAGTGAAGTTTTTCACAGGAACAACCTCCCCGC
>JBDRNZ010000001.1:0-73204 GCA_043810515.1 Candidatus Peregrinibacteria bacterium | reverse complement strand
TGTTCTTTATGACAACAGCGACTTTTCATTAATATGGAATGGAAAGGACAATGACGGAAACTATGTTAATGATGGAGCTTATACCGTTTACGTAACGGCTAAAAATTCATACGGAAGCGATACCGATACAAAAGCTGTTACCGTTGATAACAATGGCGACGTAACAAGTTCAGATATTCTCAAAAACGTAAGCCTGAACCCATCTACGACATGGGATCCGACTGAAGACGAGCTTGAAATAGATTTCGAGCTTGCTGAGGACGTTGATGACCTTGTTATCACAGCCAAAAAAGGAAGCACGGAAATTGAGATTTTCGACGATGAAAACGTTGATGAGGATGATTATACCGAGACATGGGACGGAACCGATGAGGATGGTGATTATGTTGCCGCCGGAACATGGCAGATTATAATCGAGGCCGACAACGATACCGTTACAAAAACAATTACCGTTGAATACGAATTACCTACGATTACAGACGCTTTCGTCACAAAAGATTCTATCGACAACGAAGAAGGCGAGGTTACAAATCTTGTTTTCAAAGTCGATACGGATGCCGTAGTCACTGTTGAGGTTTATGAAGGAACTCACAGAGTTGACACACTTATAGATGAAGAGGATGTAAGTAAAAACAGATGGTATTCAGTTGAATGGGACGGTATGGATGATGACGGCGATGAGGTCGACGAAGGTGATTACAAATTCAAAATAACAGCTGAAAACGAAGTCGATGACGATATAAACGATGTTGAATTCGTTGATATCGAGGTAAAAGAAGACAGCGTTTCTTCAGGAAAATCAAATGTAACGAATGACTACACACAGCCTATAATTTTCGACGAAGACCGCGACAATTCAGTAACAATTTCTTACTGCATTGACGAGGACGCCGAGGTTTATCTGGCGATATACAAAGGCTCATCCGCAAGCGGAAGCACTGAAGTCGTACTTCTTGACTACCTTGACCAGAGCGAAGGATGCCACAGCGTACAGTGGAATGTTGAAGACGAAGACGGAAGAGACCTGCGTGACGGTGTTTATTCCTACAAACTGATTTCAAAAGTGGGAAGCAAAAAAGACACTGAAACAGGAAGATTTGTGGTTGGAAATGCCGGAACAGCCGGTGGAACAGATGGTGGTACGGACGGCGGCACAGATGGTGGTGTTGATACTGCCGGAACATGCGCTGCTTACTACTACGATCTGGCTTACCTGCCAGAAGATAACGAGCTTTGCCAGGCTATATCATGGGTTACTGAGGAAGGAATCTTCCACGGATACCCTGACGGCGCTTTCAGGCCTTACCAGAACATAAACAGGGCTGAAGTGCTGAAAGTAGTACTTGAGGCGTTTAACGTCAATTTACTGCCTTCAGATGGCTCACAACAGGGCTTCTCCGATGTTCAACCATACGGTTGGTACATGAAATACGTTCGAACAGCCAAATTCTACAATATGCTTCATGGTTATCCGGATGGAACCGCCAAGCTTGAAAGAAGCATAAATCGTGTGGAACTGCTGAAATTCGTTCTTGAGGCAAGCGAGAGATTCACAAGCTACGAAACTCTAAACATGCCTTACTCTAGCGATTTCGCTGATGTTGACGCTACCGATCCGAATGAAGCATGGTTCTACGAATACGCTGACGCGGCTTACCAATACCAGCTCTATAATACTTATGAAGTGAACGGAGTTACGTATTTACGTCCGGGACAGCTTGTGGAAAGAGGTGAAGTAGCCCTACTGCTTTACAGAATGCAGAAAGCAGGTTTACTTGACAGATAGTTGTCTGTTAGTGTAAAAGAGTGATCTTAAATTAAGTACGGATACATTTTTCATAGGAATGAGGGGAAAAGGCCCTGCCGCAAGGTGGGGTCTTTTTCTGTCAGGCTGTTTTTTGTGAAATTTGGGAAGCTGAAATGGGTAACATATGCAAAAGAAAACCGTTTTTGAATATGTCAATTTTCTATTGACGCAAATAGGGATTTTATGTATAGTCCCTTTCCTCTGACTGCTGTTTCCTATAGGGTGCGCGCTATATGCGCTTTGCATTCATAGGGCATAGGCAAGTTAATACCGGCAGAAACGCCGGTCCTTGCAATGGCATTCCAGGGAATGTTACTTGACAACTCGCATCAGGAAAATATTTTTTATCAGGGCTGTTGAATTATGGGGGTCCGCCAGCGGCGGGCACCTATGCTCAACGGCCCTGAAGTTAGTAATAATGGAAGGGCTTTTGTATAAGTCTTTTAAGGGACAGTTTTCGGTCCCTGGATTCACCGGCCGGTCATGACCGTCCAAAACAAAACGCTGAAGGAGAAAGGAGAAGATTTGAGTAAGCGTTTTTAGGGCGGGATTGGCCCGCCGGTGAGAAGGTGTTTCTGCGCGCGCGTGTGTGTTCTCTCAAACGGACGCCCGGCCAAGGTGGCTGGGCAAACAGAAGGAGCGCTCCAGTGCACAAGAACAGGTTCTCGTTGTGGGCCGCTTTGGCGGCCCTGGGCCTCCTGGTCGCCGGCTTGCCGGCGTGCCAGGAGGAGTGTCCGGACAACCTCAACGGGGCGCAGATGCCGCTCGACGAGACCATCATCGATGGTCCGATCGACTGTGCGGCGTGCAACCCTGTGACGCAGTATTGTGGCCCGGCGACGGGCTACCTCTGCGTCGATCTGGACGGGGCCGAAATCTCCTGTTCCGACCTCCTCGACAACGACGGCGACGGCCTCACCGACTGCGACGACCCGGACTGCAGCTGCGAAAGCTGCACGGACGGCGTCGACAACGACGGTGACACCTTCGTCGACTGCCTCGACCAGGACTGCGCCGGCAATCCGCTGTGCGCCGTCCCCGTGGGCTCGGAGACCGTCTGCGACGACACCCTCGACGACGACAGCGACGGCTTCACCGACTGTGCCGACCAGGACTGTTTCGGCCACTTGGGCTGCGTGCCCGAGAATGTCTGCAACGATCTGGCCGACAACGACCTCGACGGGTTGGTCGACTGCGACGACCAGAACTGCTTCGCCGACGCGAATTGCGTCGACGAGCAGAACTGCAGCGACGGGTTCGACAACGACAACGACGGCGACACCGACTGCGGTGATCCCGACTGCGCGGCCTTCCCGGCCTGCGTGATGGTCACCGAGACCAACTGCACGGACGACGTCGACAACGACGCCGACACCTTGGTCGACTGCCTCGACCAAGACTGTTGGCTCAACGTGGCCTGTGGCGAGGCACTCTGCGCCGACGGGCTCGACAACGACGCCGACGGGTTCACCGATTGCGCCGACCAGAGCTGCTTCGGAACCGTTGACTGCACCGTGGAAACGCTGTGCAACGACGGCTTCGACAACGACAGCGATGGCGACATCGACTGCGGTGACCCCGACTGTGTCAACGACGCCAACTGTCTCGTCCTCCCGACGGAGGACTGCGACAACGGCGACGACGACGACGGCGACACGCTTGTCGACTGCGCCGATCAGGACTGCTTCGGCGCCGCCGTCGGCTGCACGGTGGAGACGCTGTGCATCGACACCTACGACAACGACAACGATGGGCTCGTCGATTGCGACGACCCGGACTGTACCGCCGATCCCGCCTGTGCACTGCCCCCCGTGGAGGACTGCGGCAACGGCGATGACGACGACGGCGACACCTTCGTCGACTGCGCCGATCAGGACTGCGCCGCCTTCCCCGTGTGTCAGCCCATCCCCGTTGAGACTGGGCATTGCACGGATGGCATCGACAACGACGGCGATACATTCGTCGACTGCCTCGACCAGGACTGTGCGGCAGACGCCGCTTGCGTGCTCGGCCCAGAGGCCGGGCACTGCAGTGATGACCTCGACAACGACGGCGATACATTCGTCGACTGCCTCGACCAGGACTGTGTGGCAGACCCCATCTGCCAGGTGGTACCGACGGAAGTCGGCAACTGTGGCGACCTCATCGACAACGAGGGCGACGGGTTGACCGACTGCGCCGACCAGGACTGCGCCGCCGATGCCCTTTGCATCGGCGTGGAAGTCTGCGACGACGGCATCGACAACGACGGCAACGGCCTGGTCGACTGCCTGGACGACGACTGCTACGGCGAGGAACGCTGCCAGGACACGATCTGCGTCTTCGGGGAGGTCGTGCCCGGCCTAATCCCGGACTGCAACGGGGACGGCACCCCCGACTGCGGGCTCCTCTGGATCGAGACCGCGGAGGTTTCGCCTCCGTGGCAGAGGTGCCTCTCGTGTGGGCAGACCAGGTGTTACGACTTCCACGCAGGTGATGCGTGGATCAAAATCACGGTGGAGTCGGAGCACTTCCAGCTCACCGGCAACGAGGCCTTCGGGGTCTGGTTGCCGCCGAACTCGGCCCCTCACGCGGCGTTCCCTCCGGACCCGCCCGATGAACCGACGGCCTTCAAGGACGTCGACTTCCCGCTGGGTCTCGACTACGCCAACGTGAGTAGGACGTACACCGCGCCGTAGCTCTCTCCTCCCCCTTCCCCTCCCCTTCCTCCCCCCCCCGTCCCCCTGAGCTGATGATCCGGAGGGGCGCCCGTCTTTGAAAGGACGGGCTGCCCTTCCGGTAGTTCTTTCCGGGACAAAATCCTGATGCGAGTCCCTCCCCGATCTATATGGTCGGGGAGTTTCGCTATATTCAAAAATATTTTTTCCGTTCGCCAAAAAACCCAATAAGGTTCGGGATTAACATATTTAAAGGGGAGAAATAGGCATTGCGTGGAGGGAATTTCCCGAAAGGATTTCCGGGGAATTTTTTGGAAGGAATTTTGGAAGGAAGGAGGGTGGGTCCGGGGACGGAGCGGGAGTTGGGCGCGGTGTCGGGTGCTTCCCGGCAATGCCCCATCCCCGGACCTTTCGCGAACTAGTCGAAGGGCTCGAGAGACGATGGAGGCGATGACCGTGCGGCGTGACCGCCGCCGATCACCCCTCGATATCCCAAGGAGAGCGTCAAGAGGGCCCCCCCCCATTCGGGGCACTCCGACCAGTGTACCCATGCCGCACGCACGCGGACGAGGAACCAGTTGATGTGGACAGCTAGGCCGCCACCAAGGTTCGCCTGGCCATACCACTGCTTGTTGTCGCCCGAGAACGGGGATTGGAAGACGGAAACACCCTCGCCTCCAAAAAGGGAGAAGTATTTCCATGCGACCACGAGGTCGCCCTCGAGGCTGGCGGTGAAGGGGAATGCGCTGTGGTGCTGCATCCCCCATCCGCCGATGCCGCCGAAGATCTCGAACCCGATGTGGTAGGGAGACGTGTATTCCACGCCCCCATCCACTCGGAAGAGTCCCGAGAACCGATCGTCAACGACCGGCGACGTCCCGACGGGGACGCCGCCGGTGGCCACGAGCGACCAGAACCATCCTTCGTACCCCGTCGGTTCGGTCTCCGTGGGGGTTTCCTGGGGCGGCTGGGAGGCCGCCCGCGCAGCCTTGAGCTCGTCGAGCTCCTTGCGGAGCTTTTCGAGCTCCTCAGCGGAAGCTGCTTGGGCTTCGGCAGCCGCGAGCTTCTTCTCGAGGGCGGCGATGAGGCCGAGCAGCTCCTTGGCGTGCCTTCCAGTCAACAGACAGTCGTCGTTGAGCTCGATGGTCGGAGTGGCCATCGAGGCAGTGGGGGCGGCCGTAACCGTCCCGGTCTCAGCCACGGGTGCCGCCGTGGGGATCGGATCCCCAGGCGCCCCAAACACGGCGGTCTTGGTGGCGAAGAGCGCCACCAGAACCGCCACGACGGTCAGCAACAAGCTTTTCACGTTCCTTCTCCTTCAATCGAAGTCCTAAACTCCAAACGAACCGCAACTTGCGGCCCGTTCTATATCTCCAAATCGCCATTGGCGACAGTGAAAAATTCTCAAAAAATTCGCAAAAATCATTAAGTTTGAGAGCTTTTCACTGTCACCGCAGGCAAATTCGCAATGCCTATTTTCAATGATCACTGACCGGTCTTTTGGGCCCGGACGTATTCTTAGAGAAGAATCATCACAGACACGCATATAATGCGGCCAGGCTGCGAATTATAAAACCATTATTTATATATGTCAATATCAGTTTTATAGGTTTTGGGGTGAAATATGAAACAATTATTCGGCAATAAAACTGACAAATAAAGAGTTTTTTGATATAGTTTCAAAGCTAAAAACAATAAAACATGAAGGATACACAGTTAATTCTATATGAGGCTGATGATGGACAGCTAAAAATTCAAGTAAGACTTGAAGATGAAACGGTATGGCTGAACACCCATCAAATGGCTGAATTATTTGATGTAGATAGGACAGGAATTGTTAAACATATTAGAAATATTTATGGAACTGGCGAACTGAAGCAAAAATCAACCTGTGCAAAAATTGCACAAGTTGCAAAAGACGGCAAAAAGAGGCAAATAGATTTCTACAATCTCGACATGATTATTTCAGTAGGATATAGGGTGAATTCAATTAGAGGCACGCAATTTAGAATCTGGGCCACACAGCGGCTTAAAGAATACATTGTTAAAGGTTTTGCACTTGATGATGAACGCCTTAAGGAAGGCAAGAGAAACCCATATTTCGATGAACTCATTGAGCGTGTCCGTGAGATAAGAACAAGTGAGCGTAATTTTTATCAAAAAATTACCGATATATATGCTCTTAGCATTGATTATGACCCATATTCAAAACTGACCCAAAATTTTTTTGCTACCGTCCAGAATAAGATGCACTTTGGGATTCATGGAAGGACAGCAGCGGAAATTATTTCAGAAAGAGCTGATTCAAGCAAACCAAACATGGGTATAACTTGTATAGAAGGTAGGAAAATCCACAAAAAAGATGCTTTTATAGCAAATAACTACCTTACAAAAGAAGAATTGCAAGAGTTAAATCTTATCGTTGACCAATATCTTTCATTCGCTGAATTGCGGGCTCGTAATAATAGAACAATGAAAATGGAAGATTGGATTCGCAAACTTGATGATTTTTTAAGATTAAATGAAAAAGAAATTTTGAAAAACAAGGGTAGTGTATCTAAAAAATTGGCAGATGAAAAAGCCGAAAAAGAATTTATAAAATTCAAAAAAGAAGAGGATAAAAAATTTATTTCTGATTTTGATAAAAGCGTAAAAAAAGTGATAAAATTTAAAAAATAATAAATGCCCGTGAAAACAGCTCAGGATATCCAGGATGATATTTTCAGGAAAATGTCGGCTGACGAAAAACTCAAGGTTTGGGCTATGTTGTGGCGGCTGGCAAAGGACATTGTTGACAATAAAATTTAAGAAATTGATGTCCTGAAATAAGATTTTTGTTTCAGGTTTCGACCCGTCACCGGTGACGACTTTTTCTTTGTTGGTTGTTGATATTGGAACTCATTCGCAGGTTTATGGAATGTAAAATATTTTGTTTCGCGGCTTGCATTTAACGAATAATCCGGTTGACAATGACCTGATTTATTATGTAAAATATGCTTCCTATTCGCTATTTCCTATAGGGTGCGGGCAAATGCGCGCGCTCATGGGACGGTTGATGACTGGAAAATCATAGTGGCGGATGGACGATTTTTGACAACTCGCACCAGATAAATGCTTTAAGGATATGTCGAGAATGCCGATTTGGAAGCAGGTTTTTGCGTGCCTGCTTTTGAGTCGGCATTCTTGACTCGGATTGAAAGGATTGAGCAGATCAGATCTGTTTTCGTTTTGCGCGACCGGTAGCCACGGCCGCGCGGAAAGGAGCTCGCCATGCGGTGGGCACTGCTCGAGACGCTGGCCGTGGCGCTCACGGTCTTTCTCTACAGTTGTGGCGTTTCGGAGGAACCGATTTCGCCCGACTGTGGAGAGTCGGCAGGCTGCGTAGAACTCGCCAAGATCATCGTCCATGGAGAGGAAGAGACGACGGTGGTCTGTTGTAACGGTCGCGAGTACAATTTCTTGGGTGGCTGGCGTGAATACTCCGGCGTTTGCCGTGGCGACACGCGACCGTACGAGATCGTATTCGTGGGCATAGGCACGGTCTGGATCGAGGACATGGATGGAAATGTCATTCCTATCCATGTCGTGACGGCACCTTCGGATGCCGTCATTGCTCCGGAACAGGTTGCCATCCCGTCTTCGGGCGGGACAGTGACCTTCACGGTTCCGGTTCCCTGATCTCAGTTGGGACAGCGGGGAAAAACGAAGGGGCCTCCTCCCCCTCGTCAAGGTCTCAGCCCCCGCCTGTCCCATTCTTTCGTCCCAAGGCGGCCCCTACCCCCCGGGCCGTCCCCTCCTTTCGGTCGGAACGATAAGGGCGGGCTTCTTCCCGTTCTTCCCTCCAGTTCCGGCCAAAGTTCTGCTCTTTTTCCTTTCAATCATCCGCTACTCGGGTGAGGGCGGGGAGCGACGGAAGGTCCGTCGCCTCCCCGCCCCGCCTACCCTTCCTTAAAGCACCATTTTCCTCCGGTCTTGCGTGTCGTGCACTTTTAAAAGCGCGGCGTCATGCGGAACTCCGGACGGGAATTTCAAATCTGGTGCGAGTCATTCCCTTTACTTTCAGGTCTTGGGGATTTTTGATAGTATGTGAATGTTTGATATTTAAAATTTTTCAATATGTATGATTTTATAGTTATCGGAGGTGGTTGCAGCGGGCTTAGCTCAGCGATGTATGCGACCAGGCTGGGGCTGAAGACTCTTGTTATCGCAGAACTTCCGGGCGGGCTTATTACGACAACAAATATTGTTGAGAACTGGCCCGGTATAAAAAGTATTTCGGGGCCGGATCTGGCAACCGCACTCTATGAACACGCCGTTGCTAGCGGAGCCGAGATAAAAAGCGAACGGGTTCAAAAAATTGAAAAAGAAGAGGAAAAATTCAAAGTAAAAACAGGTTCCGGCGAATATACCGGCAAAAGCATTCTCATTTCCACCGGCACAAAACATAAAAAACTCGATGTCGCGGGAGAAAAAGAACTTGAGAACAAAGGTGTCTCGTATTGCGCACTGTGCGACGGGGCGTTTTATAAAAACAAAACAGTATGCGTGGTGGGCGGTGGCGATAGTGCCGCCAAGGAAGCGCTTTTTTTGAGCGAACACGCAAGTAAAGTTTATCTGATAGTGAGACGCGATGTTTTGCGCGCGGAGCCAATCAACGCGGAAAAAATTCAAAAAAACGACAAAATCGAAGTTCTCTATAAAACGGAAATCGAGGAGATTATAGGAACTGACAAAGTTGAAAAAATAAAATTCAAAGAAGGCACAGGCGGCAAACGCGCCGGGGAGGAAATCGAAATAGATGGTGTATTTCTCGCAATCGGACATATCGCCCAGACCGAACTCGCGAAACCCCTCGGTGTCGAGTTAAACGAAAGAGGCGAGATCAAAATAAACCGCAAAACGGAAACAAACGTGCGGGGCGTTTTTGCCGCGGGCGACTGCTGCGACACGGAATTCAAACAAGCCATAACCGGCTCAGCGGAAGGCGTGACCGCGGCGTACTACGCATATCATGTCTGCAAGGAGGACGCGAATTTCTAGCATATGCGAAGTTTGCGCGAGAGGCGAAAGGCGCGAGGGCCAGGGACAAGAGGCGTGCGAGAAAAGGCTAGCGCGTCCTAGACTTCGTTCTCCAAAAATCTCAAAAGCATCTGCAATCCGTGGGATGTGGCTCCTTTTGATTCGTACTCTTTCGGATCGTCGGTGAAGGCCGTGCCGCCGATGTCGATGTGGCACCATTTGTTTTTTTCGACAAATCTCTCAAGGAATGCCGCGCCTTTTGAGGCGCCGGCTTTGCGGCCGGATGAAGTGTCCAGATTTCGTATGTCCGCGATCTCGCTGTCAATTTTTTGGTTGTAGTCCCTGTGCATGGGTAGAGGCCAGCCAAGGTCGTCAGTTTCTCTTCCTGCTTTTTGCAGATTGTTCCTTAAAACTCTGTCATTCGCCATCAGTCCGGAAAATCTGTCGCCGAGCGCGATTATGACGGCGCCGGTTAAGGTTGCGATTGTTATGAGGTACTGCGGTTTAAATTTTGTTCCGTATGTTATGGCGTCCGCAAGAATCAGGCGCCCTTCCGCGTCAGTATTTGTAATTTCAATCGTTTTTCCCGACAATGAAGTTATTACATCAGACGGCCTGTATGCTTTGGCGCTTATCATGTTTTCCGCAATCGGGATTATCCCAATAACATTTTTTCTGATTGCAAGTTTTTTGAGAATTTTAAAAAGTCCCAACACAACGCATCCTCCCGCTTTGTCCTGGTGCATTGTTTCTATAAAATTCGCGGGTTTTAGATTGTATCCCCCGCTGTCAAAAACTATTCCTTTTCCGACTATAACTATCGGTTTTTCATTTCTTTTTTTTGCGCCGAGATATTGCAAGACGATACATTTTGCGTCTTTGCCGGATCCCATGTTTACAGCCAGGAGCGCGCCCCATCCTTCTTTTTTCAATTCTCTGGTGCCAAAAATTTTCAATCCGTATTTGTTTTTTCTGGAGAGATCTTTGGCTTCTTTTGACAAATAATCCGAATCGACCATGTTTGAAGGCCCATTTATTAGATCTTTTACGTAATTCGCCCCTTCGTTTATAATCTCGGCTTTTTCGAATGCGGCTTTAAGTGATTTTTCCGGACGCGCCACTATGATATTTATTTCCTCAAGAGAATGTTTTTTGGAATTTTTAGATTTTGCTGTTTTGAATTTTCCAATATCGTATTGCGACATAAGCATTCCCTCTATAAACTCCTGCGAAAATGCCACAAGCTGCACCGGCAGAAATACGTTCACCTCTTTTTCTTTTACCGCTGCCGCGTGTTTTCCGATTTTCGCGCCAATCACTCTCGCGCGGGCGCATGTCATTTTATTTTTTTCACCGAGGCAGATCACAAGAGCTTTTTTCGGAACGTCGGCTTTGCCTATGTACGTGGCATAAGTCTTGCCTCTCGCTCCTTTTATATCCCCAGTTTTTTTAAGAGTTTTTATGAAATTTCTTACCGGTTCCGGATAAAATTTTGGCGGAATGGAAATGTCTTCCTTAAAAAGCGGCGCGACAAGAAGGCCGTTTTTTGATTTCAGATCCGTCAGAATTTTAATTTTCATGAATGGAGATTTATTTATTAAGAGGATTTTATAATAACAAAGTTTTTTTGTTTTCAGAAATTTTTATTTTTTATCGCGGAGGCCGACGGGTGGATTTTAGAAAAATTTTAAGAAAATTTTAATCGCCGGCGATGAATGAGTATATGCGGTATGGCAGGCCGTCACCCATGCGACATTTCACCCATGCGACGGGCCCAGCAGTTTTTCCGCGGCGCGAAGGAGATTTTTCGCGTTATCAAACGTAACTTTATTAAAAGCCATGTCATATTCCAGCCAGACAAAATCACGATGCTCGTGGGAAAGCCGCACGTTTTGGGCCTGGGTTTTTCCAAGAAAAAATATCACCTCTTTATCCGAACGTTTTCCCTTTTTATTGTAAATATAGGAAATCTGCTTTCTGAAGCCTTCTACAAATTCCACATCGGTAATTCCGGTTTCCTCGGCCAATTCGCGCAGAGCTGTTTCGTGTTCCGTTTCGTCCGCCTCGACATGGCCTTTTGGAAAATCAAAATGTCCGCCGGGATATTTCAATACCAGATACATTCTTACCCCACCGCTTTCACGAAAAACAACTATTCCACAGGATTTTTCGTCGTATTTTGCTTCTACCATCCTTTTGTTTTTAAAGCGTTTTTTGCCGCTTCGTCCTCGGCTTTTTGCTTGCTCGACCCCATGCCGGTCGCAACCAATTCCTCGCCGATATACGCGCCCATTGTAAATTCTTTTTCATGATCAGGCCCCTCCTCTTTTACAATCTCATAATGCGGCGTCACCTCGAGGATTTCCTGGCAGGCTTCCTGAAAACGTGATTTCGCATCAATATGAAGGCCTTTTTCTATTATTTCATCAAGACGGGCCAGAATAAATTTTTCAATGAATTTTTCCGCGGCGCCGTATCCCTGATCGAGATAAATTGTTCCAATAAGCGCTTCAAGCGTGTTCGCGAGTATGTAATTTTTTTCTCTTCCACCCGACTGCTCCTCTCCGCGGCTAAGAAATAAATATTCCCCCAGATCAAGTTCTTCAGCAATTTCCGCAAGAGTTTTGCCTTTCACAAGGGCGGATCTGAAAGATGTCATTTCGCCTTCGGATTTGTCAGGACATTTCTCAAATAAATGTTTAGTCGAAACAAGTTCCAAAACCGCGTCCCCCAAAAATTCGAGCCTTTCATTGTCCGTGACGCTTTCTTTTCTATGTTCGTTTACGTAGGATTTGTGAACGAATGCCGTTTTTAGGAGATCCTTGTCTTTAAAGGAAATCCCAATTTTTTTTTCGAGCTTTTTCATAAGAATTTCAATTTTTTTTATTCGCGTTCATTATACTGCTTAAAACCCCATTTACGAATTTTGGGCTGTTTTCATCGCCGAAATGCTTCGCGGTTTCGATGGCTTCGTTTATCGCGACAACCGGCGGCACTTCCTTATTATACCTTAATTCATAAATTCCAATTTCCAAAACCGCTCTGTCAATTCCCGCGATTTTTTCCAGCGGCCATTGCGGCGCAAACTTACGAATCAGTGTGTGAATTTCTTTTTTATGTTTGATAATACCTTTGAGCGTTTCGAATGCAAAATCCCCTCCTTTCAGCTTCGGCGCGAATTCGGAAAGAATATTTTCAAGAACAATAAGTGGATCCTCCTTTTTTTTAAACTCCACTGAAAATAGAGTTTGCATTACGCAGGTTCTGGCAAGATGCCTGTTGCTAGCCATGTTGCTAAGCTTTTATTTTCGTGATTTTTTCTAATGCTTTCTGTTTATCAATGACCTGTCTGCCTTTATACTGGCCGCACTGCGGACATGCCGTGTGAGCCAGAGCCGCCGCCCCGCAATTTTTGCAGGTTGTCAGTTTCACTCTGTCGGTAAGAGCTTTCAGCGTTCTTGTCTTAAAGGCGCCGTAGCGTTTTTTACCTTTTGACTTTGGGGTTTTCTTTTTTGGTACCGGGTGTTTTGCCATTTTTTGAGTCTAATAAATTTTTAAGTCCTGCAAGGGGGTGGTAAGCGGCCGGTTTTTCTTCTTTGCAGCCGCATTTGTCTGCATTTTGGTTCTTTCCGCAATACGGACAAATTCCCTTACAGCGGGTAGAGCATACTAGAATTACAGGGAAATGCAAGATTAATTCCTGCCTCAGCATTTCTGTCAAATCTATCGTCAGATGTATTTTGTCGACAAAATAAGTATCGTTCGGATCAGTTATTTCTTCGGGTTTTTCCAAAAGGAACTGTCTTTCCGCAAATTTAACCTCAATCTCCTCGGTGAAGGAGCCCAGGCATTTTTCACACCGCAGGTTCGCTTTTGCCTTAATATCACGCGCCGCAACATTCACACCATTCTCAATTCTCATAATTTCAATTTTTCCCGATACGTCAGACGCAAGATCGATTCCGTCAAAAACGGCCGGTCCTTCGAAAGAATATGTTTCATTTTCTCCGGTTGGCGCCGAAATCAGGTGAGATATATCAAAAATAAGGGGACTTTTCATTTTAAAGTGTGTTTATTAATTCCGCCCGGAAAGGGACATGACAAATCTCAAAATATAAAGGAAAAGGTTGAATATATCGAGATATAGCGCCATTGCCGCGTCGATGTACGCGTCCTGCGGATAATGTTTCAGCCTGTTAAAATCGACGACGATAAAGCCGCTGAACAGTAAAACGCCGACTCCCGAAAATATCATTTCAAATGCGTTGCCCCACGGTATAAAAATTCCTATAACACCGACTGTTATCATTCCAAAAAGAGCCATCATCAAAAATCCGCCGAGGCTTGCGAGATTTCGCTTGGTCGTCCAGCCCAGGACTCCCGTGGCTGTAAACGTGAGACCGGTCGCCAGTAAGGCTTTTGTCACTATTGCGGTTCCGCCCGGCGAACTTGCGAGCACCCAGAGAATCGGGGCAAGAGTTACTCCGGTTATAAACGCAAATAATGCGAACATAAGTTTATTTAACGGACTGTGTGTCCTCCAGAGTCTTGATGTGAAAATTATTGCGAGTTCTCCTGCGAAAAGCAGGTACATAAGTGCCGGCGTGTTTATAAAAACATCTATGAAATAATTGTATGCGACGAAAGTGCCGAGCGCGGACGTAAATACCGCGAGCGCGAAAAACGCCATTACTTTGCCGAAAAAAGTGGCCTCTATGCCGGTGCGCGGGATGGCGGCCGCGGTCGCGTGTGATTCGTTGGGATTATGAGGGCTGTTATGAGGGCTGTGCGGGTTATTTTCAAACATATTTTTAGGGTTATTTGTGGAAGCGGAATTAGATTATATAAGGGAGTGGGCCTTTCGTCAATCGCGTCGTAATGGGGTTGATTTTTAAACAGATTTATCTAAGCTCTGGTTCATGATAAGCTCTGAGTTATGGTCACAACAGAATTAACTTGGGTAGAAATTTCCAGAGAGGCCCTGCGTAAAAATATACGCCAGTTTCGTGAAGTTATAGGTGCGGACCGGATTCTGTGTCCGTGCGTGAAGGCAAATGCCTACGGGCACGGACTTATTGAGTGCGCGAAAACTTTTCTGGACGCAGGCGCGGATTGGCTTGCGGTAAATGCCGTATATGAGGCGCGGGCGCTTCGGGAGGCTGGGATTTTTTCGCCGATTTATGTTCTCGGATATGTGCCTTTTGATGAACTCGCCGAGGCTATTGCGCTGGATTTAAGGATGGTTGTTTATAATAAAGAAACCATTTCCCGACTGGCGGAGGCGGCCGGTGAAGGCGGAAAAAGAACTAAAGTTCATTTAAAAATTGAGACCGGAAACAATAGGCAGGGTGTCGCAATTGATGATCTGGTTGAGATGGCAGAGTATATAAGAAGTTTTGATCGGATAGAACTCGAGGGACTTTCCACTCATTTCGCAAATATCGAGGATACAACCGATCACGGCTACGCGGAGATTCAGCTTGCCAGGTTTAACAAAGCCGTTTCCATTCTTGAAAAATCCGGAATAAAAGTTCCTATAAAACACTGCGGGAATTCGGCGGCGACCCTTATTTTTCCGGAAACGCACTTTGATATGGTCCGTCCGGGAATTTCCTGCTATGGCATGTGGCCGTCGAAAGAAACCCATTTATCATATACAAAAGAGGTCGGCGGCAGCGCTCAGTTCTCCCCCGCTTTTACCTGGAAAGCAAAAGTAGCGCAGGTCAAAACCGTCCCCGCCGGTGAGTGCATTGGTTACGGCTGCACCTACAAAACAACGCGCCAGACGCGGGTTGCGATTATTCCTGTAGGTTATTATGACGGATATGACCGCGGGGTAAGCGGGCGCGCACATGTGCTCATTCAAGGCAAGAGGGCTCCGCTTTGCGGCAGGGTCTGCATGAATATAATAATGGCCGACGTTACGGATATACCAAATGCCTCTCTCGAAGACGAGGTCGTGCTCATTGGCCGCGATGGCGATGAAAATATCAGCGCCGAGCTTTTCGCGCAGTGGGCCGACACGATCAACTACGAGATCCCGACACGCGTAAATGAGCGGATTCCGAGAATGTATATATAAAGCTGGATTTTTGGTCAGGCCTGAAACTTAATCGGGCTTAAAATCGCGCATTCTTTTGTCGATAAGTTCGGTGAGCGATGTTTTGTCGACTTTCTCTTTGATGCGCCAGTTTTCCGGCGGGTCCTGCTCGTTTTCGATCAGGCCAGTGTGCGCAAGACTGTGATGCAAGCCGCAGAGCGGGACTATAAATTTCGGGTCGTGACTGCGGGTGATCGCGAATCTTTTTGTATGGTGATAGACCTCGAGAGGCTTGTTACAATTTGGGTAGGCACATGAAGTGCCGTATTTTTTCTGAAGAAAATTTTTGATAGCCGCGGGAATTGCCCTGCCGGATGCGGAGGGTTTTGGTGGAATTAGAGGGGCGGCGGGCGACGCGGTGGAGGTGGGAATGGCTGACTTTGCGGATGTAGGCGCGGTGGATTTTGTGGTGGAAGGAATGATGGCAGGCGGCGCGGTGGATTTGGCGGCAGGAGGAACGACTGGTGAAAGTGGAGTGTATTCGAGCAGAGCCTCAAAAACCTCGTTCCAGCTGAGAGGCCCCTTTTTTTGTTTTTCAAGTTTTTGCTTGAACAGTCTTAATTTATGTTCGATTTCTCGGCTTACCTGAAATGACAGAAATTTAAGGTCTTGAAATCTAAACCCTTGACTTATCGCGGCGATGATCTGCGATTCATCGCCGGCGATTGGGAGTTGGCTGCCTAATACCGTGTTTAAGCTCTGCAATTGAGATCCGGAAGTTGATTTTGAGAGAATTTCTTTTCTGTAACGACTTACATAAGTTTCGAGAACACGTCTTGGCATTTTTTCCACTTTTTCCGCCCAGTCTTTTTCGGTTTTTGGGGTTGCGATGAATGAGACGGCTTCTATTTTGCTCCAGCCCTGGAGACCGGATTCAAACTGGGCGCGGAGAGCCGGCTTGTCCGACAGTCGGTTCGAAAGATTGAGAATTCTTTCAACCGTAAATTCGTTCATCCCACAAAGTTTTTTCGCAAATTCAAAAATCGAAATAAATCCTTTTTTACGATAAAGCATGCGCCGGTTTACCTCAGGCAGAAGCCCCGCGAAGCGCCTCAGCCAGACTTTCGCGTTAAGGCCGTACTCCTGGCAGAGGTCATAAAGTTCCGCATCCGAAAGTGCTTTCGGGTCGACAGGCTTTTTCGGGTCGGCAGGCCTTGAATCTGTGGAATTTTGAATTTTGTATTTCAGCATTGCAGATGAAGATTATCAAACAAAGATTAAATTTTTGTTAAAAAAACTTAAAATTTTCCTAAAAAAATCCGAAAGCGTGGCGGGATGTGCTGGCGTAAGGAGTACGAAAGTGCGACAAAAAATTCCGGAAACCACGGCGAGCGCGGAGAAGTTCATATAAGTGCGTGAAGGGCTGAAGCATATATGCCGAGAAGTTTATATAACACATAAGTATTGAGAAAATCCGTAATTTTTGGTAATTTCCAGTCATGGAAAAAATCAATGTCGGAGTTATTTTTGGCGGGCGCAGCGGTGAGCATGAAGTTTCGCTTGTATCCGCGGCGAGCGTTATCAAAGCGCTGGACAAAGAAAAATATGACATTCTCGAAATCGGCATCACCCGGGACGGCAAATGGCTGATCGGGGAAAATTGCCTGGAAAAATTCAAAAAGCAAAATTACGAGGGCCTGAAACAGGTTTTCGCTTCGACCGATCCGGAAAAGAAAGGCTTTATTGACGACGAGGGAAAATTCGCAAAAATCGACATATTTTTCCCGGTTCTACATGGGCCTTTCGGCGAGGACGGGACGATTCAGGGAATGTTTGAAATGATGAATATCGCTTATGTCGGATGCGGGGTTTTGGCTTCGTCCACGGCTATGGACAAGCTGCAGTGCAAAGCTGTGTGGGGATCCGCTGGTCTGCCGGTTGTTCCTTATGTGGGTTTTAACCGCGGCTCGTGGGCTACCGAGAAAGATGCAATTATGTCCCATATTGAGAAAAATATAGGAATCCCCTGCTTTGTGAAGCCCGCAAATATGGGTTCGTCCGTGGGAATTTCGAAAGTCAAAGATAAAAACGATCTCGCAAAAGCTATTGAACTTGCCGCGGGTTTTGACAGGCGGATACTGGTTGAGAAAGCTGTGAATGCGAGAGAGATCGAGTGCGCCGTGCTTGGGAATGATGACCCGATTGCGGCTGAGGTTGGTGAAATTATCGTTGGCGGGGAATTTTATGATTTTTTTGATAAATATGTTAACGGCGTGTCCACGACACAGGTTCCTGCAGATATTGCGAAGGAAAGTTCCGAAAAAATCCGGGAAATAAGTATAAAGGCCTACAAGCTGCTGGACTGCAGCGGGCTTGCGCGCGTGGACAGTTTTCTCGACCGCGACAGCGGAGAGATTTATCTAAACGAACTCAACACAATGCCGGGTTTTACTTCCATAAGCATGTATCCGAAGATGATAGCGCATAATGGAATCTCTTATAATGAACTCGTGGACAGGCTTATCGAACTCGGATTCGAGAGATATAAAGACCGAAGCAGGAACAAGACTGCTTTTGACAGCGGAAGCAACTGGTATAAATAATCAGGCTGCTTGCTTTTTGGGCGTATTTTCCTTATATTTCCCATTGCTGTAAAAATTTTCATGAGACTTTTTCGCAGAATTAAAAAAAGATCCAGCGACGCTTATTTTCTTGCTCTCGATATTGGCACGGACTGTGTGAAGGCACTGGTGTGCGAAGCCGCCGGGCAAAAAGGCCGTATTTTGGGTGTCGGACGAAAGCAACAAAAGCTTGGCGATATGCAGAGCGGCGTTGTTACTGATATCGCGTCTGTTATTGCGAATTGCCATAGCGCGATAAAGGAGGCTGAAAACATGGCCGGCGTTTCCACTTCAAAAATGATACTTGGAATTTCCGGGGAACTTGTGAAAGGCGCGACAAACACGACAAGTTATGTCCGCAGGGACGCAAACAGCAAAATTGATCTGGCGGAACTCAAAAATATTGTCCATAAAGTGCAGTGGCGGGCTTTTGACAGCGTGAGGACGCAACTGGCTTATGAAACCGGATATAATGAGATTGACGTAAAACTTGTGAATGCCGCAATTGTCGACGTGAGAATTGATGGTTATAAAGTCACAAACCCAATCGGTTTTCAGGGAAAAGAAGTGACTTTGAGTATATTCAACGCTTTTGCGCCGCTTGTGCATTACGGCTCTCTGCAGACCATAGCGGCCGAAATAGATAAGGAACTTTTGTCGATTACGGCGGAGCCTTACGCTTTGACGCGCTGCCTGGGACATGAGGACAGCGGCCAGTTCGGCGCAATTTTTATTGATATCGGCGGCGGCACTACCGATATCGCGGTTGTAAGAAACGGCGCTGTCGAAGGCACAAAAATGTTCACGCTTGGAGGACGCACTTTTACAAAACGCATCGCTCAGACTTTAAATATTTCTTTTCAGGAAGCTGAGGAAATAAAACTTGCATACAGCAATGATAATCTTGAAAGACAATCCAATAAAATTGTCCGGGAAACAATGAAAACCGACAGTGATGTATGGCTTAGCGGCGTTGTTTTAACGCTGGAGGAATTTGATGACATAGATGTTCTTCCTTCAAAAATTCTTCTTTCTGGCGGCGGAAGTCATCTTCCGGAAATAAAGGAGGCTCTGGAAAGCCGTGAATGGGTTAAGTCGTTACCATTCACAAAAAAACCCCAGATTAATTTTCTCAATCCAAAAATGGTTACAAATTTACATGACGAAACAAAGCTTATTAAAGACCAGCAGAATATAGTACCAATGGCGCTTGCAAATCTTGCCCTGACATTTATCAATGAGGAACAGCTTTTGCCAAAAGTCCTTAAAAAGGTGGTTCGTCTAATGCAAATGTAATTGCAATAAATGCCTCCAAAAAAGAAAAAAGAAGATAAAAAACCTGAAAAAAGCGCGGAAAGCGAGGAAGTTTCAACAAAAACCGAGGTCATTCCAACAAAAAAAGTTGTCTATGCCGAAATAGACGAGGAAGTCACGGAAGTTTATGACAAAGTGCGTGCGGTCAGGGCAAAAAACGTCTACATCGTTATTCCGAAAAGGGCTATTGTTTTTCAGAGCATCGTAAACCTTAAAATTCTCAAAAGGAAAGCCGAAGACGACAACAAAACCGTTTACCTCATTACAAATGACAAAAATGGAATTCATCTCGCCCAGCAGGTCGGGATGGAGGTTTATAACAAATCAACCGGCGAAGGGCCGGCACTTTTTTCAACTGAAACGGAGGACGAGCAGCTTCGCATAACTCCTCTAAAAGCGACTGTGAATTCTGTTGAGGAGCAGGCTCCGACACGCCTTACCGAACGTAAACTTTCAATAGGTGAGATTCTCGGTAAGAAAAATTCAAAAAAAACCGTGGATATTTCCAAAATCAGTTCCTCAGCGACTCCACAGAAAAAGAAAGAAAAAACAAAATTTGTTCTTGTCGCGCCGAACCGCCATGCCCTGATCGGGCTTGTTGTCGCGAGTGTTTTTATTTTGCTTATCATCATATATATTGCACTACCCGGCGTCACCGTTTATCTTACGCCCTCCGCAAGTGTTCTCGAAAAGTCCGTAAATATCACGCTGGCCGATTATCAAAAAAACCGGTCCGAGCTCGAAAGCAGGCCGCCGCACATGATCGCCAGTTATCCGATTGAAACGGATGTCACAAAAACAATCACCCATTTTGCGACCGGTAAAAAGTTTTCAGAAAATGGCGCAAACTCCAGCGGAAAACTTACAATCATCAACACCGTGGGCAACGCGTGGCCTCTTATGGCCCAGACGAGATTTCAAACAGATGACGGTATTGTTTTCAGAATCAATAGTTCCGTTACCGTTCCGGCAGCCACAAATGACGGGCCTGGCAAACTTGAGGCTTTTGTAATAGCGGATCAGGTGGATGCTTACGGCGCTATCGTGGGTGAAAGAGGCAATGTCGGGCCTGAGAGATTTACTCTTCCCGGGCTTAAAGGCGACAGCCAGTCAAAACTTTACGCTGAAAGCTATGAGCCGATGACAGGCGGCGTGACCGATTACACCACCTTTATTTCAGAACAGGATATTGAAGCCGCGAAGTCGCGGCTGAATGACGAACTTTATAAAAGCGCAGTAGACGAACTTAAGGACGCAGTTGTGTCGAAAAGCGAACTTGTTGGAAGTCCGGAGCTTTATACCCTGCTTGAAGGCGAAGGCGCTATAAAAATAGGAGAAGCTCACATTGACGTTCCTTCGGATCTTCTCGAAAAAGACGTCTCCGAGTTCACCATCACAGGAGATATAGATGTAAGCGGGGTTTATTACGATCACGATGCGATGCTGGAAATTTTGAAAAGCGAACTTTTGTTGAAAAAAAGCCCACAGAAAGATCTTTTAAAAATAAACGAGGATTCCACTTCCTATAGAATTTTTGAATGGGACGAACGCACCGGAAAAATCAAAATTACCGCAAACATAAAAGGAATCGAGCAGTTCTCCATTGATCCCAAAAAAGAGAACGGCCAGCAGCTGCTGAACAAAATCAAGGAACATATCGCCGGTAAAAACATCGAGGACGCCAAGCTTTATATCCAAAATCTTCCGGAAATAAACAAAGTCGAAATAGAGGCCTGGCCGGTTTGGTCGCCAACTATTCCAAGTATTACTGATAATATAAAATTTGAGATCAGGGACGCGGTGATGGTGGAATAGGGACCGGATACAGATTTTGGCGGCGGGTTTTGGCGGCGGGTTTTGGCGGCGGGTTTTGGCGGCGGGTTTTGGCGGCGGGTTTTGGCGGCGGGGCTTGGCGGCGGGGCTTGGCGGCGGGGCTTGGCGGCGGGTTGCTATATCTAGAGATTATTTTTTGATTCATCGCCGGCGATTGGGGTTTGGCTTTTGCTTGCGGGAATCTTGGGGGCGAGGCGGGTGTATGCTTTATTTTTTACTTTTTTACATTTGCGAATGGAAGAACAGGTCCGGACATGTCGGACTGACTGGCCACAGGGGGCTTGTCAGGGAAACGTTTTTATGTTAGAATGTAATTAAATTTAACAAAAATAAAAATGAAAAATAAAGGACTCAAAGTCGCTTTAGTTACAGGAGGGCTTGCCGTACTTGCGGGAGTTTTAATATTTGGGATGAATGCCGCAGTCGGCGCGCCCACTTATGAGCCTCCTGGACCAGGAGTCGCTCCGACCTTTACAGGTTTAACTGTTACAGGAAGTGCCGGTGTAAACGGCGGATTGACCGTAAATACTGCTGATGTGAGCGATGACGTTAATGTCGGTGGAAATATGACTGTTGACGGTACTGTCTCAGGATCTGATCCTTACAGTTCAAGTATAGATGTTTCAGGTGCGAGAGTGGAAGTAACGGGAGGTATGAATGTTAATGGAGCTACTACATTTTTAAATAGTGTTACTTTTGGCGGTACGGTGAATGTAAACACTTTAAATCCTGTTACAAGTTTGGTTTTATCAAAAATAACAAATGTGTCATCACCTAATAATTCGGCACTACATTTAACCTCAATGGGTAGCGGGGAAGATCCCACTCTAACTCTTGATTCGGTTAATCATTCTGCTACTTTTGCTTATTTAAACCAGGTAACAGTCAGTGACGCAAATCTGGTCGTGACCGGCAATGTCCAGGCAACTAAATTCGGAACTTATAATCGCCGATTTACTTCAAATTCAATATCAGCTGGGGCACTTGTATCTAAATCCACCGTATGCAATGCAGGGGAATATCTTGTAAGTTGTGGGTATATCGCAGGGGCTGTTGATGTTTTGGCACTTTATCCCTCCAGTAATACCTGTTGGTCAGCATTAAAAAACACCACAGCAGGTTCTCTTACTGTTACTCTCTATGCTTTGTGCCTAGATCCGATGGGTTTATAAGCTGTTTACCGCTTCTTTGCATTTCTCAATAAATATTGATTCATCGATATCTTCGCATATTGAGGCATCTTTCTTCTCTATTGCCTGATCTGCAAGCACGTTGTATCGGCAGGAATATTTTTGATTATCATCTTTCATTTCATTGCAAATGTCCGCGTCTTTTTTTGCCGTTGCCCTCGATTGGATAGAAGCATTTTCTTCCTGCTGTTTTTGAATGTCTTCCTGATATGTTTCAGCCCGATTCTGGTATGCGAGCTGTGCCTCGACGCTGTTGATGCAGTTGTCTTTGTAGCGCTCATCGGTGATGGCGTTGCAGGCTGATTTGTCTACGTTTTTTACCGCTTCGTCCGTTACGTTCAGGCTCTCCACCACCATTTTACATTCGTCCTTTTTGGTGGAGCTCAGTATTTCCGAGCATTTTTCCAAGTCCTGCGCACCGGTTGCCGTGGTAAAAATCTGATCGTCAAGGATGCTGTCCGCGCTTGGAGTTACCGGTTCCGACTGTGAACATGCCGTCAAAACCGTCAGGGCAGACGCCAGCGCAAAAATAAGTATTGCTGTTTTTTTCATGATTTTTTATTAAGGAATGAGATAGTCTTACAAGATTATTATATCGGGCTTATTTTTTAAAGTCCCAGATTTTTTCTGATTTCATCAGCTTTTCCTTCGTCCGCTTTTTTCTTCCCTTCCTGCTCCATTTCAGATTCAAGATCGACCCAGTCGTTGAAATGCTGCTGTGCGAGTTTTTCGAGCTGTGGAACATGTTTCTGCGACAGCGCGGCAAATTTCTGTTTTTCCTCTTCAAAAATTCTTATAAGTTCGTCTACCTGACTCTGTTTCAGCTTTGGAATTGTCTGGATGATTTTCTTTTTTTCGTCTTTTGAAAGGGAAATCGAGCCGGCGAGCAGTCGGATAAAATGTTCATCATCGTATTTTAGTTCGCTTTTTGGAGCGTGAATTTTAAGCTGTGGCGGGAATTTTGTTCCCAGCTGAAAATTTGCGGGAGTAGTGTCCTCCGGCTGCGGAGTCCCGGCTGGCGGCATGCCTGTTGGCGGCGGATAGCCTCCTTGTGGGGCATAGCCTCCAGGTGGCGGATAGCCTCCGGGCGGCGGATAGGCTCCGGGTGGCGGATAATTTCCGGGCGGCGGATAGCCTCCGGGCGGCGGATAGCCTCCGGGCGGCGGATAGCCTCCGGGTGGCGGATAATTTCCCGGCGGCGGGTAGCCTCCGGGTGGCGGGGTTGGTGGGCCTTGCGGCGGTGGAGTCGGTGGGCCTTGCGGTGGTGGAGTCGGTGGGCTCGGCGGGGTTGGCGGAGTTGGCGGAGTTGGTGTTGCTCC
The DNA here is from genome assembly GCA_043810515.1 of Candidatus Peregrinibacteria bacterium. Lineage (GTDB taxonomy): Bacteria > Patescibacteriota > Gracilibacteria > UBA1369 > LOWO2-01-FULL-3 > WJKQ01. Next base: position 49,404 of record JBDRNZ010000001.1, on the reverse strand, counting down.
TCCAGGTGGCGGTGTGCCTCCTGCTGGTGGCGGCGTTGATCCTCCCTGTTGTGGATTTATTTTTTTGTCGTCTTGATCATTCATTTTAAAATTGTTTATAACAGGCCTATTTTAATCATATAATTCAGATACTTCAAGGAATTTATAGACATTTCCGTCGATTGTTTATAAAATGTCTAAGCTTAAAACATATGGGCGATTAGCTCAGTTGGCTAGAGTGTCCGCTTGACTTGCGGAAGGTCAGTGGTTCGAATCCACTATCGCCCACCAGAGATTTTTATCTATTCCTGTTTCGGTGGAAGCGTCTTCGGCCGTTTTGATTTGAAGGTTTTCGGGAAAAGTTTTCGGGTGGACGCAGGTCAGTGATACGGAACGGGTGATCCTCTACAATCGGGATTGGTTTTAGGATGAGGCGGTTTATGTCTTTGATGAAAAATTGTTCTTCGCGGTCGCAGAAAGAGATAGCTATTCCGCTTGCTCCGGCTCTTCCGGTTCTGCCGATTCTATGAATATATGTTTCCGGTTCGTTTGGAATTTCGTAATTGATTACATGTGATAAATCGTCTATATCAATTCCTCTTGAAGCAATGTCCGTGGCCACGAGAACTGTGGTTTTTCCGGTTTTGAAATTCGAGAGCGCTCTTTGTCTGGCGTTTTGCGATTTATTTCCATGAATGGCTTCGGAGGCGATTCCGGACATTTTTATTTTTTTTGCGACTTTGTCCGCTCCATGCTTGGTGCGTGTAAAAACCAGAGCTGAGGAAACCGATTTTTTTTGCAATATATGAATCAAAAGCGCGCCCTTATCCCCTTTTTCCACATAATATAATTCCTGAGTAACATTCTCAGCGGAAGGATTGACCGGCGAAACCGAAACTTTTACCGGATCTTTCAGAATGCTACGGCTAAGCTCCACTATTGCGGTTGGCATTGTTGCCGAGAAAAAGAGTGTCTGGCGATCAACGGGCACTTTTGCAATTATTTTTTTCACGTCATGAATAAATCCCATATCAAGCATCCGATCGGCCTCGTCCAGCGTTAATATTTTCAGCTGGCTGAGATTTACAAATTTCTGATTCATCAAATCCAGCAGCCTGCCCGGAGTTGCAATCAAAATGTCCACGCCCTCCCGTAAACTTCTCACCTGTGAATGCTGCCTAACGCCGCCGTAAATTACAGCGTGCCTCAAACCGGTGAATTTTCCGTAAGCCGAAAACCTTTCACCAATCTGCATCGCGAGTTCGCGGGTCGGCGATAAGATCAGGGCGCGAATTATCCTTCTTCCAGGCGTAAAACCCTGTTTCTGTTTAATGATTTGCAAAATTGGAATGGCAAAAGCCGCTGTTTTTCCAGTTCCCGTCTGCGCGCATCCTATGAGGTCTTTTCCCTCCAGAACGGCCGGAATCGCTTGCTCCTGGATCGGAGTGGGTTCGGTGTAGTTCTCCCTTTTGACCGCATCAAGGATTTCGGGAATGATATTTAAATTTTCGAATGTCATGATAAGTTTGAAATAAAATAAAGGATGACTTTGACTAGAACGCTTATTCTACAATAAATCCTTCCGTATGTCAATATGCCGGCTTTTAATCTTCATCGCGGCGATTTCTTTTTCTTTCGTTTTCCGTGAGGAATTTTTTGCGGAGACGGATGCTTTTCGGGGTGATTTCAACAAATTCGTCATCCTGAATATATTCGACAGCTTTTTCCAGCGTCATTTTCGTTATGGGGCTTAGGGTAAGCGCTTCGTCTGAGCCGGAGGCACGGACATTTGTAAGCTGTTTGTTTTTTATCGGATTAACAATAAGGTCTTTTCCGCGGTTGTGTTCGCCAATAATCATTCCTTCATAAACCTCCGTCGCGGGATGAACAAACAACGGGCCTCTTTCCTGAAGTTTCCATAAGGAATAAGCCATTGTTGAGCCGTTTTCTCCAGATATCATGGATCCGACGCCGCGTTTTTCGATGTCTCCTCTGTATTTATCAAATCTATCAAATGAATGATAAAGCGTGCCTTCGCCGTGCGTGAGAAGGATAAACGTTGACCGGAAGCCAAGAAGGCCGCGTGTCGGGACTTCAAATTCGAGCGTGGTATTTCCGTTTTCGGACTTCATATTCTGCATTTCGCCGCGTCTTTTATTCAAGGCCTCAATGACGCGTCCACTCATTTCGTCAGGTACGTTTATGACAGCGAATTCGATTGGTTCGTAGATTTCGCCGTCTCTTTTTTCCGTGATGATTTTGGGCTGGGAAACCTGAAGTTCAAAGCCTTCACGTCTCATGTTTTCAATTAATACCGTTAAATGCATTTCGCCTCTGCCGTAAACCTTGAAGCACTCTCCGCCCGACGATGTTTCCTCCACTTTTAAGCCGACGTTTGTTTCGAGTTCCTTTTCCAGTCTTGCGCGAATATGACGGCTTGTCACGTATTTACCTTCGCGTCCGGCAAACGGCGATGTGTTCACCATAAATTCCATTGCAAGAGCCGGCGGATCAATTTTAATTGCAGGCAGGGCTTCAGCTTTTTCGGAGGTCGTGATCGTTTCCCCGACATAAATATCCGGTATACCGGCAAGAGCCACAATGTCTCCCGCGACGGCTTCTGCGGTTTCCATTCGTAAAAGCCCCTGAAATGTAAAAATTTTCGTAATTTTTTCGGCGCGTTTTTCGTTATCCGGGTTTATTACAAAAACATTTTGTCCGGCTTTTAATTTTCCTTCATATACTCTTCCAATAGCAATTCTTCCCAAAAAATTATCGTAATTAAGAGTGGCCGGCTGCATTCGAAAATCCGCATCCGTATCCCCGTTCGCAGGCTTCACATTTTCAAGAATAAAATCCAGAAGAGGTGTTATGTCTTTCTTTTCATCCGTTAATTTCTTTATGGCTATCCCCTCTTTGGCAATTGTGTACATGTATGGAAAATCAAGCTGCTGTTCACTCGCGCCAAGCGTCACAAAAAGGTCAAAAACCATATCAACAACTTTGTCCGGCCTGGACATCGGACGATCGATTTTGTTTATTACAACAAGAACTTTCAGACCCAGTTCGAGGGATTTTTTAAGGACGAATTTTGTCTGCGGCATCGGGCCTTCAAACGCGTCGACGAGCAAGATTGTCGCGTCAACGGTTCTAAGCACGCGTTCCACCTCGGATCCAAAATCCGCGTGTCCGGGCGTGTCCACTATGTTGATTTTAGTGTCTTTGTATGTGATTGCCGCGTTTTTCGCGTAGATCGTAATGCCGCGTTCTTTTTCAAGATCGTTGCTGTCCATAACGCGTTCTTCTACGTGCTGGTAATTTTTGAACGCACCGCCCGCTTTTAAAAGCGCATCGACAAGAGTTGTTTTTCCGTGGTCGACGTGAGCTATTATGGCAATATTTCTGATTTCCATTCCTAAATATTAAAAATATGGAATCCGGCAGAGTCTACACACAAAACCGTCCGGCTGCAAGGAGCTTTTTCAGCTTAAATGTTCAATTAGAATTTTTATTCCGATTCCAATTAAAACTATTCCACCCAATATCTGGATATGTTTTTCAAAAAAATGGCCTATTTTGTTGCCGATTATCAGACCTATTATTGAAAATAAGGCAGTTACGCCCGCGATAATCAGGGCTGGTTGCAAAATGGGAGTTTTAAGGAACGCAAAGCTTATTCCGACTGCCAGAGCATCGATGCTTGTTGCCAATCCGAGGATGAGAAGTGTCGGAATTTTAAAAGACACATCTTCTTTTATTTCTTCGCATTGTTTTCCCATGGGATAAATCATTTTCAAACCTATAATCAAAAGCAATGAGAATGCAATCCAGTGATCGATTCCGGTGATTATGCTTTTAAGGCCATTGCCGGTCAGCCAGCCGATTACCGGCATGATTCCCTGAAAAATTCCAAAAATTAAAGCCGTCTTTGTAATATTCCCAAAGCGTAAATTTTTCGTTCGCACGCCACAGCTTATCGACACCGCAAAAGAATCGATGGACAAGCCTACTGCTATTAAAATCAGGTATATATGAGACATATAATCGTGTTGCCAATCTAGCAAATCGGATTTGTTTTTACAATTCCGGAGATTTTCCAAGATGATTTTAGGAAAATTTTAGGTTTTTTTAAAATTTTTCTGATATCGGTATGGTATGGGAAATATTGGAATTAAAAAATTTTTACTGGATCTGGTTTTTCCGAAATTTTGCGCCGGGTGCGGGGCGGAAGGCGATCATATATGCGAAAAATGTCTTAAGAAAATCCGGATTTTAAAATATCAGGTTTGTCCGTCGTGCAGAAAAATAAATCTGAACGGGAGGTTTTGCTCAGGGATGTGCGCGGAAGAATTTTGTTTTGATCAGCTGTTGGTGTGTCTGGAATATAGGCGGGGCGGACTTTTTCAGAAACTTATGGTCAGATTTAAATATAAATTTTCGAGGGAACTTAAGGATTTTTTGGGAAAAATTATGGCGGATAGATTTTCCGAATTCCAAAGCCTTCTGCCGCCTCTGTCGGGAAAAATTTTTGTCGTACCTGTTCCCATTCACAAAAAAAAATTAAAAATCAGGGGCTTCAACCAGACGAAACTGCTCGCTGAAATTCTCGTGCGCGGGGCGGAGAAACTGCGACTGTGCGATTGCCTAAAAAGGCATGAATATCACGCGGATCAGGCTAAACTGCACAAAACTGAAAGAATGAAAAATCTGTGCGGAGCGGTCGGGATTTGTGAAGGATTTGGGGAAATTTTGAAAAGCGGCGTGGTGCTGCTGATCGACGATGTCGCGACTACCGGAAGCACTATGAATGAGTGCGGCAAAGTTTTGAAAGAGGCCGGAGCCGGATATGTGTGCGGACTTGTTCTGGCAAGAGGGCGGTGATAAGATCAAAACATGATTATTGGAATTGATGCATCCAGATATGCGCATAAAGAAGCCACGGGAGTGGAGTGGTACAGTTTTAATATAATAAATCATTTACTGGAGCTTGTTTCGAAAAACAAAGAAGACAGCGTGGTTCTTTATTCGCGGGAGCACCTGAAAATTAAGCATAAAGACGGAATTGAAGTGAAGTTTCTGCCGGCGAGGAGGCTGTGGACTATATGGAAACTTTCCCGGGAAATGAAAAAAAATCCGCCGGATGTGCTTTTTGTGCCATCGCATGTTTTGCCGCTGCGGCTGCCGAAAAAAAGCGTAATTACTATTCATGACGTGGCGTTCAGGCATTTAAAAAAATCGTATTCATATTTTCAGTATAAATATCTGGACTGGAGTACGAAATTTGCCGTAAAACATGCGGGGAAAATTGTCGTGCCGAGTAAAGCGACAAAACGTGATCTTAAAAAATTTTACGACTGTCCGGAAGAAAAAATCGTCGTGATCCCCCATGGCTTTTCGCCGCCGGAAATCACGGATGCGGAAATTGAGCGGGCATTTGAGAATTCTCATATTTTTAAATATTTTGAAATAATAAAAAGTTCCAAATACTTCTTTTTTATCGGGCGGCTTGAAAACAAAAAAAATCTTGTGAGGCTGGTTGAGGCTTTTAAAGATTTCAGCAAAAAATACCCGGAATACCGGCTTATTCTGGCGGGTAAACGCGGAGTGGGATTTGAACAGCTTCTGAAAGTCGTGAAACATCTAGATCTTATGGACAAAGTTATTATGCCCGGATATGTGACCGAAGCGGAAAAGGCCGCTTTGTACGCGCACTGCAAGGGGTTTTTGTTTCCGTCACTTTATGAAGGATTCGGCCTGCCGATATTTGAAGCGTTTTATTACAAGAAACCCGTTTTGACGTCACACGTTTCATGTCTGCCGGAAGTCGCCGGGGACGCGGCGTATTATGTTGATCCGTATGATGTTGAAGCGATTTCTCTTGGCATTGAAAGAATTGTTGCCGATGACGAATATGTTGAAAACCTTGTTAAGCTGGGGCAAGAAAGGTTAAAATTGTTTTCGTGGAAAGATGCCGCTAAAAAGACATTATGGACAATAAAGCAATAGCCAGGGTTTTTGAGGAGATGGGTGATATTCTCGAAATAAAAGGTGCTGATTTTTTTCGAGTGAACGCATACAAAAAAGCTGCTTTGAATATTTACAATCTTCCTACGGATCTGAGAGTTGTTGTGGACAAAAATCCGCGCGATCTTCCCAAAATTCCGGGAATCGGAGAGCATCTTGCAAAAAAAATAGTGGAGCTTGTCCAAACCGGCTCCTGCAAAGAACACGAAAGACTTAAAAAGGGTTTTCCGTCCGGCCTTTTGGACATGCTTAATATTCGCGGGCTCGGACCGAAAAAAGTCAAACTTCTCTATTCAAAACTGAAAATTAAAAGCATCAAAGAATTAAAGGCCGCCGCGCAGGCGCACAAAATTCAGAAGCTTGAAAGTATGGGCGAGAAAAGCGAGCAGGAAATTCTGAAAGCGATTGAGGAGTTTTCAAAATTTCCAATTGAACGCAGGCTCATCAGCGAGGCAAAACAGGAAGCTCTGCGCATTATCGATTACATGAAAAAATGTCCAGATGTCAGACATATTCAATATGCCGGAAGTCTGAGGAGACAAAAAGAGACAATCGGAGACATTGATATTCTTATAACGGTCAAAGATCCGGAGAAAAGCGGAGAAAAAGTGATGAAATATTTTGTCAAATACGATGACGCTATCAGTATCATGGCACTCGGGGACACAAAATCAACGATTCTTCTTGAGAGCGGCATGCACGTGGACTTAAGAGTTGTCGATGACGACAATTTCGGCGCGGCGCTGCATTATTTCACCGGAAACAAGGCTCACAATATCAGGGTACGTGACATGGCGAAAAAGAAAGGCCTGAAAGTGAGCGAATACGGTGTCTTTAAAGGCAAAAAAACAATTGCCGGAAAAACTGAGGAAGAGGTTTTTAAAGCCGTCGGACTTCCATACATCATTCCTGAAATCAGAAGGGATGAAGGTGAAATAGAGTACGGGCTCAAACATAAAAAATTCCCGAAATTTATCGAACTTAAAGATATAAGAGGCGATCTGCACACACACAGTATTTACAGCGACGGCAAGTACACAATTGAGGAAATGGCTCATGGATTTATGGATAAAGGATATGAATATTTCGCGATTGCTGATCATTCGTCTGTCATGGGCGTGACCGGAGGAATGGGAAAAAAAGATATAAAAAAACAATGGCGTGAGGTCGACGCTCTGAACAAAAAATTCAAAGGAAAAATCCGGATCCTGAAAGCCTCGGAAGTTGATATTTTGAAAGACGGGTCGCTCGATTTTGAGGATGATGTTCTTAAGGAGCTTGATCTGGTCATTATTGCCGCGCATCTGTATCACCGGCTGTCCGAAAAGGAGCAGACAAAAAGACTTATTGCCGCGATAGAAAATCCTTATTCCACTATTCTGGCGCATCCGACCGGAAGACTTATAAACAGGCGGCCTTCTATGGAATTTGATGTAAATAAGGTGATTGACGCGTGCGTTGCAAACAATGTGGTTATTGAGATCAATTCAAATCCGCTGAGGCTGGATCTGCTGGACAGATATGTAAAAATCGCGAAAGACAGAGGCGCAAAGTTTTCTATAGCGACCGACGCGCATACGATAGACCAGCAAAGTTTTATGGAATACGGCATCGGAGTAGCTCGGCGCGGCTGGCTTGAAAAAAACGATGTTATAAACACCAAGAGTTTGACAGAGCTGCTTAAAAATATATAATAGCCCTAATGCTTATCATTTAACTCATTTACCATGAAAAAGTTTATCACAAGCATTCTTGTTATTTCCTCTCTTTTCCTGTTCGGCTGCAGCAAAGCCACCGGAAGCGAGAAAGACAGATTTATAGACGCCACTATTGAGGCGACCTGTCTGGTTTTTCAGTCTGATAATATTTTTGATCCGGCTCTGGAGGAACAGGCAAAGAAGATATACAGAGACTATGGATTTGATGCTGACGATGATGCTGCAATGCAGGCGTTGACTGAAAAATATCAGGATGATGTTGACGTAAGCGCAGCTATTGAAGGTGCTCTTAATGAATGTGCGGGTGATTTCATGAAGGCCGTTGAAGGAATGGGAGATGATCTTAATCTGGAGGGAGATGTTGAGGCAGTTGAAGATGTGGAAGGGGCTGAGGATGTCGAGGCTACTGAAGACACAGGCGATGTTGAACAGCCTGAAGCTACCGAGGCAACTGAAGAAGTTGTTGAATAAGGAAGCAAAATTGTTTAGAGTAAGGGCGGCACTAATGTGCCGCCCTTTATTTTTCCCATGAAAATTGCACTTGTACATGATTTTCTCACCAAGCTAGGCGGAGCGGAGCGTGTTCTTAAGGCTCTGTCAGACATGTACAAAGACGCCCCCATATATACCATGTTTTATGACGAGGAAAATGTCGGGAAGGTTTTTCCGAAAGAACGCATAAAAACATCCTCTCTGCAAAAATATTTTGAGCTTTCAAAAGGCAGATCCAGGTATTTCGTAAAAAAATTACCAAGAGCAATTGAAGAATTTGATTTCGAAGGATATGACCTTGTTATAAGTTCAAGTACGGCTTTTGGACATGGAATTTTAGTTCCGCTCGAGACGAAACATATCTGTTATTGTCATTCCCCCATGAGATATGCCTGGGACTGGGTAAACGAGTATCGCGAAGAAAATAATATTACCGGCCTTAAAATGCTTTTTTATGCGCCGCTTATGAAATATTTACGGGAATGGGATTATATAGCTTCCGACAGGCCGACGGCCTATATTGCAAATTCCAGAAATGTTCAGAAACGGCTGAAAAAATATTACCGCAAGGACAGCGAAGTGATTTATCCTCCCGTTTCCGTCGACAGGTTTAAATTAAGCGAAAAAAATTCCAATTATTTTTTGATCGTGTCGACCTTAACTCCGTACAAAAAAATTGAACTTGCGGTAGCTCTTTTTAATAAGCTCGGTCGCAGGCTTGTGATTATAGGCGACGGTCCGCACCGCCGTTATCTTGAAAGCATTGCCGGTGACAACATAGATTTTCTTGGATTTAAAGATGATGAAACCGTCAGCGAATATATGCAGAATTGCCGTGCATTTATTTTTCCGGGAGAAGATGATTTCGGAATAACACCTGTCGAGGCTATGGCCTGCGGCAAGCCAGTTCTGGCATATGGCAGGGGCGGCGTCACCGAGAGTCTGATTTCCGGAAAAACCGGTGAGTTCTTCTTTGAAAATACGGTTGAATCGATGGAAGACGGCCTGGCTCGCCTGTTATACAATGAAAAATTTTATAAACCCCACACAATCCGCAGACATTCGAGAAATTTTTCGCCGGAAATATTCGAAAAAAAAATAAAAGCAAAAATCCGCAGAACAAAATAAACTTTTCGACACCCGACAGTCGTGTTAGTATTGGAACCCTTAAGAAATTTGTCATGGAGCAGATTGCACTTTACCGCAAATATCGTCCTTATAATTTTGACAACCTCGTAGGTCAGGATCATATCAAAAATACGCTTATCAATGCGTTTAAGACCAGCCATGTTTCGCATGCGTATCTTTTTTCCGGACCGCGCGGAACCGGTAAAACCTCAACCGCGCGTCTGATTGCAAAAGCCCTTAACTGTAAAAATCCAACCGACGGTTATGAGCCATGCAACGAATGTGAATTCTGCAAGGATATAAACGATGGAAAGCTTTTTGACATAATAGAGATCGACGCCGCTTCAAACCGCGGAATAGATGAAGTGCGCGACCTGCGGGAGAAAATTAATTTCGCACCGACACGCGCAAAATACAAAGTCTACATCGTAGACGAGGTTCACATGATGACAAAAGAAGCTTTTAACGCCCTTCTCAAAACTCTGGAAGAACCACCTCCGCACGCTTATTTCATTCTCGCAACAACAGAAATTCACAAAATTCCCGATACAATAATATCAAGATGCCAGCGCTTTGATTTCAAAAGAATCAACGATAAAGCTCTCATGACGCGGCTGAGTTTTATAGCCCAGACCGAAAAAATCGCCGCTGAGGACAAGGCTCTTGAAGCAATAAGCAAATACGTCGACGGCGGACTGAGAGACGCTATCGGCCTCCTTGAACAGCTTACAACCGACGGGAAACTAACTTTTTCATATCTTCAAGAAGTTCTTGGAATAAGTGACATGGGGCTTATAGATGCGCTGTATAACGCCATTAACAGTGGCAGCACAAGAGACGCTCTAAAAATTATCCAGGAACTGCATGATCAGGGCGGCGATCTAAAAAGATTCGCACACGAATTCATTGATCACCTGCGAAATGAAATGCTCGCAAGCGTCAATAATGCCAATTATCAGGAAACCTCGCGGCTCGTCAGAATAATCGATATTTTTCAGGACGCGCAGGTAAAACTCCAGTCAGCAAATATTCCGCAACTTCCGCTTGAAATGGCCGTAATTAGGCTAATGGGACCTGTTGAAGAAGAGAATAAAATGCCTACGGCTTCCACGGATTTTGGAATGAAAGAAGCTGTTGCTAAACCTGCCGAACAAAAACCCGTAAGCGCTCAAAAAATTACTTTTGACGTTTCGTCCCTGCGTGAAAACTGGCCAAGAATCACCGAACGCGTGAAGGTGCCTGCTCTTAAAATGTCACTGAAAAATGCTGTACCTATCGAGGTCTCCGCGCCAGACGTCACCCTTCAGTTCAATACGAAATTTCACAAAGACAAAGTTATGGAACATGCGCACCGGATCGAGCTGGAATCCCTTATAAGAGAGCTTACCGGCGAGAGCGCAAAGATTTTATCAATCGTAAAAGAGATAGAGATAAAGCCCGTTGTGGACGAGCAAGGCGAAGATAGAGTTGAAGGCGGTCACGCTCTGGACGAAGCTTTGAATATATTCGGAGGGAAGGTTGTCGACTAGATCATCTTTTTAAAGATCTGCTCGTCAATTATTTTTATTCCGAGTTTTTTGGCGTGAGAAAGCTTTGAGCCGGGTTTTTCACCCGCAATCAGAAAGTCCGTATGCTCCGTGACGGAAGAATGTACTTTTCCTCCATTTGTTTTTATCAAATCCTTGATTTGATCCCTTGTATAGGACTTTAGGCTGCCGGTTACCACAAAACTTTTTCCCGCAAGTCTTCCTTTTGTTTTAAGATGCGAGCTCTGGAGATTTATTCCGACCATATAAAGTTTTTCCAGATATTTTTCATTTTTTTTGTCATTGAACCAGGCATGGATTGTTTTTGCCATTTTTTCTCCAACACCATCTATATTTTTTATCTCTTCAAGCGAGAATGATTTTATGGTCTGTATCAGATCAAGTATTGAAAATTTCCCATGCTTTATCTGTTCCTCATCAAACTCAAACATCTGTTTCTGAATATTTTCTGCTTCACGACGTTGAATCTTTTTTCCGGATTTTTTCGGGTGGGCGACAAGGTATTTTGAAAAATCATAGCTGCTCTGTTCGCCGATATATCTTATTCCAAGCGCAAAAATAAAGCGTTCAAGCGGAATTGTTTTTGACATTGAAATTCCTTTCAAAAGATTTTCAGCCCGTCTATCCTTAAAAAGTTCCAGTTCCAGAAGGTCCCCCTTTTTAAGCATGAAAATGTCGGCCGGATCCTGAATCAGACCGCTGTCTATGAGCTGAATAACCACCTGTTTTCCAAGGCCGTCTATGTTAAATCCGCTTTTTGAAACAAAATGTCTGATATGGTTTTTTTCAACCGCATAGCAGTTCGGATTTGTGCAGCGATATGCTGATTCCCCTTCTTTTCTTGCAATGACAGACCCGCAAACCGGACAGACTTTTGGAAAACGATAACGCTTTTCTTTTCCGGTTCTTAAATCTTTCATCACGCTCACGACTTCCGGAATAACATCGCCTGCTTTTTGAATTATGACTGTGTCCCCCACCCGGACGTCTTTTTTGGCTATTTCATCCTCGTTATGCAGTGTTGCGCGCGAAACGACTGAGCCGGCAACAAGTGTCGGTTTCATTACCGCAACGGGCGTTACGGCTCCGGTTCTTCCAACCTGCAGGATAATATCCATAATTTTTGTAGTGACCTGTTTGGCGGGGAATTTATACGCGATGGCGTATCGCGGAGCTTTTGCGGTGTATCCCATGGTAGCCTGCTGGGTAAAATCATTTACTTTTATGACAATTCCGTCAATTTCGTATGGCAAGGCATCCCTTTTTGAAGCCCATGAACTGCAAAACTTTATAACATCTTCGAGAGAGCTGAATTTTCTGTATTTTTCACATGTTTTTAATCCCAGGCGTTTGAATGTTTTGAGAGCTTCCTCCTGCGTTTTTATTTTGCCTGAAAGGTTCGATTTATCCAGATGGTAAAAAAACATATCCAGTTTTCTTGACTGCGCCACTTTCGGATCAAGCTGTCTTACTGATCCGGCTGCGGCATTTCTCGGATTTGCGAAGGGCGTAAGATTATTTAAGGCCTGGCGGGCGTTGATTTCTTCAAATTCTTTTTTTGGCAGAAAAACTTCGCCGGAAACTTCGATGTCCATATTTTCATTCAGATGAAGCGGAATACTTTCAATTGTTTTGACCGTATGGCTTACGTCCTCGCCCTCAACCCCGTTTCCTCTCGTCAGAGCTCTTACAAAAATTCCTTTTTTGTATTGGACCGTTATATTCAGGCCATCAATTTTAAGTTCGCATACAAATTCGATTTTTTTCGGGGTAAGACGTTTTATTCTGTCGCACCATTCCCGAATTTCATCAGCAGAAAACACGTCCATAAGGCTTTTTTTGGGAGTCTCATGGCGGACTTTTTTAAAGCGTCCCGAGAGAACACTTCCCACTCTTTGAGTTGGGGAATCCGGTGTTATGTACTGTGGAAATTTCGTTTCGAGCTCAATAAGCTCGCGTTTTAAGGAATCCCTGACCGATTCGCTGACTTCCGACTTATCAAGAACAAAATACTTGTAGTTTAAATCGAGTATTTTCTCTTTTAATTTCTCTATTCTCGATTTGGCCTCGGCAGTGGTCATGAAATTGATTTATATGCCTAATTTTGCTATAATTTAGGGATTAATTCAAGCATACCATGAATAATTCAACAAAAGACGAAAAGTCCCAAAAGGCGATCTTTCATGATCCTGAAACACAGGAGACGCTCAACACCCCTCTTCCTAATCCAGAGGGCGTGAGCGATAAAAATCGTGAATTTCTGAAAATGGTCATGAATCTGATAAATGAGGGGAAAATTGATCTACTAAAACCCGATACCCTTATAAATCATGCGGTTTACGACAATCTTCCCGAACCTGAGCGCGGCAAGGCTGATCTTGAGGCTGTAAATCTGCTTTTTGCGATAAAAGAAATAAAATATCTTTTTGAGTCCGGCTTCAGCGAAACGTACCAGATGCAGAATCTTCTTGAGAGAGTCCGCAACACAAAAGAAAGACTTGAAGACAGCACGGGAGATTTGTTTATAATTTAGAAAAACAATATAATGGCAGTAATGGCAGATCCAATAACACAAATCACGGGGACCACAGCTACCGGGGGGGTATCGGCAGGGGGAGTTGTTGTAGATAAAAACAAATCCGCCGAGCAATACATGAAAGAAGCGGAGGCGAAGTATATAGTCCCCCGGCTTGTCAGGGAAAAATTTCCGGATCTTGTGAAACTTATTTATGAAACCGAGTCCATGAACGCAGAAGAGCGTGAATACTGGCTTCAGATAATGCCTATTATGACTGAAGAGCAGATAGTAAAATTCAGAAATATTCTTGTAAATGAGAAAGAACAGCTAAGCCGTCTTGATAGTGAATACGAAAGCGAGGTCTCAAAAATGGGAGCAAAAGCGGTCAAAGAGATCGACGAATCCCGGCTCAAAGAAAAAATTCAGGAAATCCGTAAAGAAGAAACCGAAAGCAATAAAACTGAAGAATCCGAGGAGGAAGCCCTTCTTCAAAATCTTAAAAATCTTTAATTTATCTTGGAATTTTTGGTGCAGCGGCCACTGAACTTGTATCGATCGGCTTTGCTATAACTATAAGCCTTTTTAGATTTGTTCCGACCGGCGTACAGGTGACAAGAGTAAGTCTGTCGTCAGGCGTCTGCTTTAATATATCAATATCCGAGGGCAGGACGATTTTTATTTCCGTGACTTCGTAAACGTGTTTTTTTTGTTCGTTATAAACAACAATCCTGTCGCCTTCAACCACGTTGTGCAGAAGTGCAAAAACGTCTTTAAATCTTCCCGAATCCCATGGGAAATACGAACTATGGCCGGTTATAACGACATTTCCCGTTTGGCCGGGTAAAGCTGTCCCAGGATAATGCACAACGCCGCTTCTAAGCGCTTCCTGCATTTCTTTCTCAAGCGCACTAAAATCGCGTCTTAAAAGGTTCTCACTGCTTATTCTCACGATTGGTATATTCTGGTCAATTCGCGGAATTATGATTCTATTATCGCTAGGCGCGATATCAATATCGAGAGGCGGAATATTTTTTTTCTGAATTTCGGGATTGCTGCTCGCCTCCAGATTTTTTTCATCGTAAGATATTTTTTTGTCTTCAACAAGCTCCTCCATGGGACTTTGGTTCTCGATGCCACGAAATTCCTCGTATTTGTTTTTTATGATTTTGTAATATGCGGACCAATTCAGCAACAAAAAACCCACCACAAGAATGATCGCACTCACAATTATCTGTCTTGAGGCATCTTTTAGTACTGTTTTTATATTTCTTTTTTCCCCTTCGGGCATATCGCTCAACTTATTTTTTCCTTAAATTATAGCGGTTTTTTGCCATTTTATCAATAGCGAAGCATCTAATTGACTTAATGGAAAATTTATGTCATGCTTTTCTCATTCTTTTTGAGTGGGCATATGGAAAAATCCATTTACAAAAACTATTTCGATATTGAGGCTCTTATACGCGAAATACGTAAATATCTGCCTAATTTTGATAAAAAAAGGTTCAGAAAAGCCTTTGAATTCTCGGAAAACGCGCACAGGAACCAGCTCCGAAAGGATGGTAAAACTCCCTACGTGGTTCATCCGGTCAAGGTAGTGGAAATTCTGTCAAAACTGCACGCGGATGAGGATATTTTAATAGCCGCTCTGCTTCATGATGTTCCTGAAGATACCGAACATGATTTAAATGAGGTAAGAAGCGTATTTGGCGAAGATGTCGCTTTTTTGATTGATGGAATTACTAAATTGTCAAAAGTCCAGTATCAAAATAATATGCCGGAAAGGCAGATCGAATCCCTTAAAAAGCTTTTTCTGCACAGCGCGAAAGATTTGCGCGTCATCATAATCAAACTTGCCGACCGTCTTCACAACATGCGCACCCTTCAGTATGTTCCGGAAGAAGAAAAGCGGCTTAGAATCGCGCGGGAAACGCTCGAAATCTTCGTTCCTCTGGCAAATCTGCTTGGAATTCAGGATCTCAAATCCGAACTCGAAGATCTCTGTTTTATGTACCTTTTCCCG
Source organism: Candidatus Peregrinibacteria bacterium (assembly GCA_043810515.1). Classification (GTDB taxonomy): domain Bacteria; phylum Patescibacteriota; class Gracilibacteria; order UBA1369; family LOWO2-01-FULL-3; genus WJKQ01. The sequence continues at coordinate 33,978 of JBDRNZ010000001.1, read as the reverse complement.
GATGAATATAACCAATTCAAAGCCGCTGTCGATTTAAAAAACGAAAAGAATAAGCCGGCTCTGATAAAATTTATAAATATTCTCACCCAATCATTCAAAAAAATAGGATTGAAAGCAGAGGTTACCGAGAGGAAACAAAATCTTTATACCATTCATAAAAAATTGTTATCAAAAGGTAAAACGCCGAATGAGCTCGAAGCCAGGATCGCAGTGAGAATTATTATGACTACCATTCCGTACTGCTACGAAGCGCTTGGAGTTGTTCATGGACTTTTTACGCCAAAGCTCCACAAATTTAAGGATTATATAGCAAGTCCGAAAGTCAACAAGTACCAGAGTCTGCATACGATGGTTTTTGGAATCGATGGCGTTCTGACTGATATCCAGATACGTACAAAAGAAATGGATCTTGAGTCAATATATGGAATTGTTGCAAATTTCTTTAATAAGGATAAAGGGAAAATTGACAATGCTACCAGACTTCCCTGGGTTGATAAGATTATAGAAATGGAAAAAATGGAAAAAACTTCCGGGGATTTTCTTGAGGATTTAAAACATGATGTTTTTCAGGACAGAATTTTTGTTTTTACGCCAAAAGGTGAAACCGTGGATCTTCCAAGAGGCGCGACCGTTATAGATTTTGCGTACGTAATTAATGCCGATATCGGAAACCACGCTTCAAAATCAGAGATAAACGGAAATGTTATGCCCATAAATACTCCTCTTAAAACCGGGGATGTTATAAAAATAATCACAGATAAAGACCTCAATCCTTCAATTTCCTGGATGAATTTCGCTAAAACCAGTCTTGCAAAGAACACTATTCACGACTACCTGAAAAAGATGGATAAAAACGAGAAGATAAAGGAGGGTCGAAATATTCTACAAAAAGAATTCGACATATCAGGTCTTGGACTTATCGGGAACACTCCGTTCAAAAAAATTTCCGCCCAGCTCACTAAAAACTTCAGAAAAACGTTCAGCGGTTATGAGGAATTGTATGTTTACATCGCGGAAGGCGACATACGTGCGGTAGATGTCGCAAAAGCAATCAAGAAACAAGGCGACACTTCGGAGCGTGGCGTAAAGGTTAACGTAAAGGTTGCAGCAAGGAACCGTTTTGGATTGCTCAGAGATGTTTCGGAGGTTTTTTACAAACATTCCATCGATATGACGTATCTTAAAGGCTGGAGCCATTCCAAACAAAAGGAGGCGTATTTTAATGTGCAGGTTTTTGTGAGTGATATTGAAAATGTCGGACATATCTTTGATGAGCTTGAGCAGATTGACGGCATTTTGTACGTTTACAGAATTCCCAACCGCGCGATGTATATTTCATACGCCCTCGTGGCCTTTACAATTTTTGCGTGGATTTTTCACCCGTTAATATTCAGGTGGCTTATACAAACGGGAGTTATCGGTGATAACGGCATTTTTTCCGATGTGGTCATATATTCGGGGCTGTTTGTGATTTTTTTTCTTGTTCTTTTCACGACCCACATAGTGAAAAATTATCTTCCGTTTGTGCGGAAAAAGAAACTTTTCTGGATTATAGTTTTCGGGCTTCCGGTTCTTGCCGTTTCAATGCTTCTTTTTGAACATTTTTACTTTAATTTTCAATTGAGCTGGCTGGCGATTTTAATTGAAGTTTTGATTCTTTATCTGTTTCTTGGCAAAAGTTTTTTAACTTTCAAAAAAATAAGCTAGGTTGAAAACTTGAAATGCATCACGTCACCGTCTTTGACTTCGTAATCTTTTCCTTCAAGTCGGATAAGCCCTTTTTCTTTAGCTTTTGTTTCGCCGCCCGAACTGACAAAATCATCCCAATTAATGACTTCGGCTTTTATAAATCCTTTTTCGAAGTCGGTGTGGATGCGGCCGGCCGCTTTTGGAGCAAAGTGTCCTTTGTTGACGGTCCAGGCGCGGGTTTCCTGGGCGCCGGATGTAAAAAACGTAATCAGGCCGAGGTTGTCGTAGGCTGCGCGGATTAGCGCGTTTAAGCCGGTTTCCTTAAGTCCGAGCGTTTTCAGATATTCGGCGGCCTCGACGCTGTCGAAATCGCCGAGCTCCTCCTCCACTTTTGCACAGATCGGTATTATTTTTTCAGGATTATCAACTCCTATCATTTCCGCAAATTTCTGTTTATCAACGTCGCCAACGGCGCTTTCGTGCAGATTTATTATATAAAGATGTGGCTTCATTGTCAGAAGATGAAGGTCTTTGAGCAGTCCCTTTTCCTCTTCCGACAACGAAATGTCGTGGGCGAGCACGCCTTTTTTGAGATTATCCATAACATATCCCAAAAGAGTTGCGTACTCTTTTTTCTCAGCTTCGCCTGATTTCGCATCCGATATAGCTTTTTCCAGCCGTTTTTCAAGCGTTTGAATATCGGCCAAAAGCAGTTCCGATTCTATAATTTCCCTGTCAAATTTTGGATCAATATGACTGTGTACGTGCGTCACATTCGGCTCTTCAAAAGCTCTGACCACGTGCCCTATGGCATCACATTCTCTTATGTTCGACAAAAATTTATTACCAAGCCCCTCTCCCTTATGCGCGCCCTCAACCAGACCCGCTATGTCCACGAATTCTATGGCGGCCGGAATTACTTTTTCCGAGCTTGATGTCTGCGCGAGTTTATCGAGCCTCGGATCCGGTACTTCTACAACTCCGACGTTCGGTTCGATGGTGCAAAACGGATAATTTTTGGCTTCGGCCAGCCTGGTTCGCGTCAAGGCATTGAAAAGCGTTGATTTTCCAACATTCGGCAGGCCTACTATTCCAATTTTTAGAGCCATATTATCTTTTTTAATTTTTCGGCGGTTATCTGCCCTTCCGCAGTTCTATCGGAAAGACGGACCGGAGCATACATTAGATAATTTCCAAAGAGGTGTCCAGTGGCTCTTGTTATTCTTCCCTCTTTTCCCATGCAGAGACAAATCGCTTTTATGTTTTTTTCCGACAAATGCGAGAGAAATTCGAGCATTGTCAGGCTGTTTTGGAAAGTTTTCGCATAAGCTGCGATTTTAACAATATCCGCACCGGCCTCAATCATCTTTTTTGCAATTTTTTTCAGAACCTGAGAGGGCGGCGTTGCCTTAAAGTCGTGAAAGGACATGATGATTTTTGTTGAAGGGCTTGTTTTTCGAATCAATCTGATTATTTCGGGCTTGGTCGAGATGTCCAGATCGATAAATTCCACGCCGTACGGAAGTATTTTTTTAATATTTGAAGGATTTTCAAGTTTATAAATGAACGGAGTGTGTTTGCGTGCAAAGATTTTTTTTAAGTTCGAATCATCAAGGTTTTCAAGCCTGTCAAACCATATCTCAACGATGTCGCCCAGCTTTCCGGCGGATTTGAGATTTTTCAAAAGTAGATTGATTTCCCTTTTCTTAACAGGTACACAAATCATTAAATATCAATCAATAATAATTTTAACGCTTGTTCCACCGTTTTTGCGTCGGAAAAATTGGGGTAGATCAGAATGTGATGAACTTTTCTCAGATTATAATATATCAATGAATTGAGTCTGCTGTTGATTATTATTTTGGCTTTTTGATTCTTTAGGAATTCAGCCAGTTTTACGGGGGTTTTAAGCTCGGGTTTCAGCGAAATCGTATGCCACGCCTTTACCTTTCCTTTGCGGATGTCAGCGAAAACGTATGCTTTTGTCTGCCTTAAATTCGATGCAAGACGCGCGGAGAGAGCTTTTCCTTTTTTTACAGGAAAGCCTATTTTTACTTTATTTACTTTTGAAATATGCGTGTAAATGGAAAAATCCTTGATGTAAGGATTCAGTTCAAGAATATTTCTTTTCAAAATTTCCAGTTCCTCCCTTAAATCCTCGATTCCGCTGTATGGATCCACCTCAATAAATGCTTCTCCAAAGATAAATGTTCCCGCACGGCGAAGACGAAGTTTTTTGACTCCGCGCACCAGATCCTTCTCTTTCGCAAAAACCATGCGTATCCTTTTTATAAGACGCGGGTCGTCCCAATAATCCAGCAGGAAAAATAATGATTCCTTGCTGCTGGAAAAGCCGACTTTGAGGATCAATATCGCTATTAATATAGTGACCACTCCTTCTATGTAGGGTATTTGTTTGTAATTTGCAATTATTGAAACAAGGATTATAAAACCTGCAAAAACGTCCATTTTTTTATCCTTTGCATTTGCCATCAAAGACAATGAATTAACCTTTTTACCGGCAATTTCGAGTTTTTTGGCAAGTTTTGCCGAATGGATGATTGCCAGAATCGTTGCCGTAATGGCGAAATATCGATATTCCCCCTGAGACGGAGAGTAAAAAGTTGTTATGCCATCCTTTAAAATCGCGTATCCCGCGTAAATTGTTCCGACTGAAATTAGCAAAGCCGCAAATGTTTCTATCTTATAAAAGCCATATTCGAACCCCTGCGTGGCACTTTTTCGCGACATTCTAAGGCCGAAGTATGACGCGAAAACACCTAGCGTATCAGCAAAAGTGCTTATCGAGTCCGCGATCATAACGTGCATTCCGGTTATTATACCGGCTATGAGTTTTATAGCTCCCAGCCCCACCAGCTTAATGATCGAGTTCCTTGCGATTTTTTCACCTTCGATCAAGGATTTATTATTCATGGTGATCATTGTATTATTTTTGGCCGAAACAAGCAATTTTTGCTTTACAATTTTTCTAAAATAACTATACTGGGCTTCGTGTAGCTAACACATATGTATTTTTTAACGTAAATATTTTATGAAAAAGCTATTCCTGACATTGACTCTGGTCAGCATGACTCTGCTATTCGCAGGATGTTCCATGCTTGATAAGAGCGATGAAGAGGCAACCGACACAACTACTGATGAAACAGTTGTTGAGCCTGAAATGACAGACGCCGCTGTGGATGCAGCTGTCACTGACGACAGTGCTTCTGATGAAGCTGTCGACGAAACTGCTGAAGACGCAGAGTAATCAGCAAATATAAAACATTAAAGCGAAGCCTTAGGATATCCTGGCTTCGCTTTTTGTTGTATGCGTAGCGACTTTAATAAACTTTCTCCTTTTCCATCGCTTCAACCTGACGGATTGATTTGTGCGTTCGATTTTTTGTAAGGTGAGCTTTGTGTTTTTTTATCTGAATCGTAAGCCTGTCCGCCGCAAGATCGACTGCTTTTCTGATAGTGTGGCTCGCTTCCTGAGCAATCATAGATTTTATCGGCAACGTAAGGTAAAACTCCACTTCGTAGGCGTCGTGCTTGTCAAATTTTTCAATCGAGGCTTTGAGCAGCTGTGCCTCTGGTGCAAACTTCTTTAACAGACCTTCAAACGCATCCGTTTTCTGATTCACGTAGTCGGCAAAAGCGCTCTCCTCCTGCTTGGAAAGATTCTTCTGGAAGAATGTTACCTGCATATAAGAGTGGTTACAAAGTTTTGTGTTTTCATATTATCCCATTTTTCAAAAACCGGCCACTTTTTCCACTTGCTTTTTCCTGGACATTAACAATTCCAGGAGTAGAATTCTCTAGAAATTTATTTTGAGCATATTTATGGATGCATATTTAGCTATTGGAATCTTCGTTTTAGCTTTTGGCCTGATTGTTTTCGAGGTTTTTGACAAATCCCTCATTGCGCTTATCGGGGCTCTTGCGATGGTTATTCTCGGTATACTTTCGCCGGAAGAAGCTATTGAGGCTATAGAATTCGAAACAATTCTTCTTTTGCTTGCAATGATGATTCTTGTGAATATCGCATCAAAAAGCGGTATTTTCGAATGGCTGAACGTAAAAATCGCCGCGCTTACAAAAGGGAATCCCCTTGCGATTTTTCTGTTTTTCTCTTTACTGACGGCGGTTTTTTCCGCTTTTTTGGATAATGTAACAACTGTGATCCTTATAGTTCCTTTGACTATTGAACTCGTCAGAGGAATGGGAAAAGATCCGAAGCCGTATATCTTCGCGGAAATAATATTTTCAAATATCGGCGGAACTTTGACTCTTATCGGTGATCCGCCGAATATCATCATAGGTGGTGCCACGGGGCTTAATTTCCTGGCCTTTGTCACAAATCTGTGGTTCCCGATACTTCTGGCGAGCATCTTTGTCTTTCTGGTTTTTATAGTTTTGCGCTGGAAAAAATTAAAACCGATTTCAAAGGATCTTGTTGAGCTTTTCGTTGCAAATGTAATCATCAAAAAAATTAAGAATAAATTCGTCAAAAAAACCCTTCATAAGGATTTTGTTATAAAGGTCATAGCCGTTCTGATCCTTACCATTGTGGGATTTTTGATGCAAAGCTATATCGGGCTTCCAAACTATGTGATCGCGTTTACGGCGGCAGTTGTGCTGGCACTTATAACCTCAAAAAGAAGCAATATTCATGAGGCTTTCCGATCTGTTGAATGGACCACTCTATTTTTCTTTGCCGGACTTTTTATTATGGTTGCCGCTATTGAAAAAACAGGACTTCTCCAGCAGCTGAGCCTTGTTATCGCCAATTCCACATCCAATATATTTTATCTTTCGCTGTTAATTTTATGGGTTTCGGGCATTGTTTCGATGATTCTCGATAACATTCCTTTTGTTACAGTGATGATTCCCGTCATTATGGGCATACAGACACAGTTGCCGGGCACGGATACCTCGATTTTGTGGTGGGCCCTTTCACTGGGCGCCTGTCTGGGCGGCAACGGAACGTTGATTGGCGCATCGGCAAATGTAATCTCTGTCGATCTGGCCAGGAAGGAAGGAGAACATATTACGTTTATTGAATATCTCAAATTCGGGCTGCCCGTGACTCTGGGCGTTCTTGCTATCTGCAGCGTTTATCTGTTTTTTAGAACATAATAAATATGGAATCCAGAATTGATATTTTTTCGCAATTATTAAGGGAACTTGAGGCTGAAATAGGCACTCGTGATGTAGCTACACTGATTCTTAATGCTTTGATTGAGGCTACAAAGGCATTTAAATCAAAAACCCCTTCTGATTTTTGCGCCCAGTTTGAGGAACTTGTTGAAGTTATCTCCAATACAGAGCCTAAATTCGGAATTTTGAATTATCATTTTGTCAAACTCAGCAAGGAGTTTAAAAGTGTTCTGTGTTCCGAAATGGTAGAGAAAAAATGGAAAAGGACCGTTGAAAAAAGAATCAAAGAAATCCTCAAAGAAGGCAGAAAGAAGGATGAACAGCTCCGACAGTATGCCGAAAAAATAGATGTTGAAGGGAAAACTATCTTAATTCATGACCATAGCCATTCTGTTCAGGATATATTGGTTCATTACAAGGGCATGGGGAAGCATTTTAAAGTGATCATTGCGGAACAGGATTTTTATAAAACACACGATAATATCGAGAGAATGTACAGTGCCGGCATACCTTTTCAGGTTGTTCCGTCATATATGCTTTCACATATTCATAAACAGATTGATCTGTTGTTTTTTGGAGCTTTAACCCTCAAAGATACGATGGATTTTGTTATGGCTCCGGGTACTCACAGTGTTATTTCCGAATTCCATGTAGCCCACATTCCGGCGTACATGTTTATAAACACTATGAAATTCAGTCTGTGGAAATCAAAAGAACGTGCCGGCGGCGTATTTATTCATAAAAACATGAAAAAACATTTTTATAAGCCGATTGAATACGAACGCATAAAATACTCCCATGATCGCGTTCCGACGGAACTATTCTCAAAAATCGTTACAAATGAGGGTATTTTTACGGCCAAGGAACTGAAAGAATTTTTCGACAAACAGCTGAAGAAATATTCGAATTAGGGGTTTCTGGTGCCGGGGGGCAGGATTGAACTGCCGACACATGGATTTTCAATCCATTGCTCTACCACTGAGCTACCCCGGCGTAAAAATTAAAAGTTTACAAAAAGATTTTAAAGATAAGGTTGTATTAAATCAATCTTTATTTTTCCGGTCTGCTCCGATCTACTTGTCATAGCTGTTTGGAATTCGGCCTCCAAGTTTGTCTGCGTACTTGCCTACCGCTTTGGTGGAAATTTCTTTAAGGTAATCATAAATATCGTCAAAGTCAGGCTCTTCGCCGTTTTCTTGTGAGAATTTTATAATTTCATCGGCTATAACCGCGCTTATGACAGGTGCGGCCTGGGAAGTGCCCGTTCCGTATCCATAACCGTCATTTGGGTAGGTGCTGTAGATGTCCTGGGCGGTTGTGGAAAAATCGACCCATTCGCCGTAATTGCTGATGTACAGCTTTTTTCCGTCTTTCTGAAGGCCGGCAACGCTGATCACGTTTTCGAGTGCGGCAGGATAGTATTTGTCTTCACTTTTATAATTTCCGGCCGCCGCAACGACAATTACGTCTTTTTTTTCTGCGTAATCTATAGCTTCTTTCAAGGTTTTTGAATACTGTTCTATTCCGAGGCTTAGATTTATTACGTCAGCACCGTTATCAGCCGCATATTTTATGGCTTTTATCAGGTTTTTCATTTTACCCTCCATTCCATTCGTAAACTTTAACGGCATTACTTTTACCGCGGAAGAATTCGCAAGAACTATTCCGGTAATATGGGTGCCGTGTCCCGCTTCATCCTCAACATCGCGGGAGTTACTTATCGTATTCCAGCCTTTTTTCAGCCTGTCTTTCAAATCAGGATGATCGCTATCCACACCGGAATCGATTACCGCAACCGTAATTTCTTTGTCGGATGTGTCCGGTTCGTTCTGCAAATTTATATCCGCTTTGGTTTGAGGAATTGTTTTTTCCGTACCAGCTGACAGTTCTATTCCAAAATCCGGCTCAGCATACTGGACAACATCGAGATTTTCATATTCTTCCGCTATCTTTTCTATGTCCGCAAAGCTGTGAAGTTCGAGAAAAACTATATTTCGCAAATCTTCATCGCCGGACTGAGCCGGCTTGTCGAGTTTAAGTATGATGTCTTTTTCGGGCTTAAGCAGGTCCACCGTGTCCGTCTTTAACGAATCAGCCTGAAAAATCGAGCTTATGTAACGTGCCGTACCGTTGCTTTCTAATGTTTCCAATGAAGTAAGTCCGTACTTTAAGTTGAGCTGATTCAGTTCGGCTATTGACTGCTCGTTTGAATTTTCAAGTCTGTTAAACACAATAGCCATTATTCCTCCCGCGAGTAATATTCCCACAAGCAGAGAGATAGCTTTATTTTTCTTTTTCATGTTTTTGTTTTTATTTGTCCTAATTATAGCATTTTTCAGAGGTTTTTTAAACCCTCATGCACGAAAAAAACCACCCTTCCTTACGGTTGAGTGGTTTTTTATATAGAATTTTTGAAGTTTTAAATCATGTCCAGCATCATAACTGCCATTTTTGCGAATTCGGCGCGGGTTACAAGCTGGTAAGGTCTGAACGTTCCGTCAGCGTAGCCTTCAACAAGACCGAGCTCTGTTCCTGTGGAAACGTATTTTCCGTACCATGCGTAAGACTCTATGTCAGAATAAGGCAGAGATCCTTCGGATATGCTTACACCGGATGATTCAAGAATAATTCTGAGCGCTTCGGCGCGGGTTATTCCCTGGTCAGGTCTGAACAAACCGTCTCCATAGCCGTTTACTATCATGTATGATTTTCCTGTGGCAAGGTATGGAGCAGCCCAGTGAGTTACATTTACGTCCGGGAAAGGTTTTACATCAACAGTCAGCGACATAAGTGATATTCCAAAAACTCCAAGTGATACTTTTGTTGCTTCGGCTCTTGTGAATGTACCATCAGGGTTAAAGTTGCATTCTCCTGTTCCCTGGACAATTCCCATTAATCTTAATTCATCAATGTAATCTGCCGCCCAATGATTGTCAGTATCGCAGAATGGGCCAACTACGTCTTCAGACTGCAGAATAACTGATCCTTCAGACGGAGTGGTCGGATTATTTACAGGTGGTCGTGGTCTTATAGGAGATCCTCCGCCTCCTCCCCCTCCGGAATTTCCGCCGTCGTCATCAACCGGAGGAACCGGAACAATTGTGTATGTTTCTGTTGTCGAAGCGATTACCGCTTCTTCATTATCAAGATCTACAAGTTCAAATGTAAAGCTGTATGTGCCTTCTGTATTGAAAACAAATGTTAGAGGGACTGTCTGGCTGTAATCAGCCGGCTCCATGCTAAATCCGTCAGCAGCAGGGCCCCAATATCCGGCTTCATTTAGGCTGTAAACGCTGTCATCATCGGCGGAATGTGCTGAAACGGAATAAGTGCCAGGAGCAGTTACTTCCGTGAATTTTACTTTAACATGTTCATATCCGGTGTCGCCGGCAGGTTCTTCATTTCCAAAAGTCATATTTACGTCAGGTACAGATGTTCCAACAGTAATATCGCCCTGGTCCGCAACGTCAATCGTATAAGTACTGTATATAGGAGCTGTGAGCTCTGCGTTGCTCGCTCTGTAATACATCGTTGATGACGTTATTACAGCCTCACTGTTATTCATATCAACCAATTCCACAAGGATTTCATAAATTCCTCCAGAGTGGAATGTTACCTTGAGAGGGATCGCATTCGTGTAAGCTGGTGTAACTGCAAATCCATCAGCGGGTCCCCAATATTCATTTCCAGCTTCGGTAAGATCGTAAGGAGTTCCACCTTCATATGGATCAACCATAAGTTCGAGTTCGCCAAGATCAACCGTCGGCGTTTCACTCGGCGTATCATTTACCGTTACCTTAACTTTTACATTGTCATAGCCTGTGTCTCCAGCGGGTTCAATGTTCGCGATATCTATCGTTGCGTCGTATTCATTTTCAATGTATACAGGCTCGTCGTCCGCAGGATTCAGATCGATGGCATATGTGCTCAAAACGGGTTCAGGCGGTACTTCCTCAGCCTCAGTCACAGAGAATGTTTCTTGTCTTGAAACGATTACATTCTCAGTATTATCCATATCAACAAGCGCGAAAGTCAGCACATAGTCGCCTTCCGCATAAAATACAGCCGCGACCGGCAATATATTGTGGTACAGCGCGTCCAGTGTAAATCCGACTGTCGGTCCGTAGTATCCGACATCTTCAAGATGATAAAGTGTACCGTCGTCAGGTGATACCATTGTCAGGTCAAAATCACCAGGCGCTGAATCAACCGTCAATTTTATTTTCACATTATCATATCCGATATCTCCGCCCGGTTCTTCGTATGCTATCTCAATTTCAGTCGGTCTTATATCTCCCGTAACAATGTCCGTGAGGTCATCAACATCCAAGGTATATGTGCTTTGAATAGGGGCAGCTAGGGTCGCGTCAACCGTCTGAGATTCTCTTACCGTTAAACTTCCGCCTGTATGTTCAAGTGCGAAAACGAAAACAGTGTAATCTCCGTTTGGCAAAGGATCGTTCGTAGGATTGTTTGTATCAGTTCCGTACCATGTATAGCTTTTGCTTCCTGCCAGCATGTCTTCATCCTCTGTCATGGTCGCAACCCTGTTAAAATCACCGTCCATTACATAAACAGTAACTACCGCGTCCTGAAGCAGATCAAAAGTTATTTCTGAGCTTTCAGATGCTGGATCGAAGGTGGAAGGCGTGATCATGAGGTTTGCGATGTATTCACCGGCAGGTGCGGCAAATACAGTTGCCTGCATCGCTGAGATTGAACCCATGAATATCAATTGCGTCAGTAAAACGCCAATTGCAAGCCTTGAAAGGCCTGATTTCAACATTAGAGCATATTTTCTCATTATTTTTTGGTTAGAATTTTGAATAAATATGTAAAGTTGTACGTTGCAATGATTAAAGCGCCCTTTTTCCTCTTTATAGTACTGTTTGACTAGTCGAATGTTACAGTTTAATTAGTCGCATTTCAACCTGTTTTTGGTCTGTTTATGATAATAGAAGCTAATTATAGAGATGTTTTGATTTTTGTCAAGTTGACAGACTTCTTTTTACTGGAGGCTTGTAGGAAAACGGTTTACTTTTGGGTGTGAGTTTACTATAGTTTTCGCACTATCATTAATTTTTACATTATGAATAATAAAGGAATAATTGCAGCGATAATTGTGGGCGCGGTGCTGGTGGCGGGAGGTTTGGTTTTTAATGGTTTGAGAACCGCATCAAATGATGATATCAAGGCGGCGGTTATTGCCGGGCTTAATGAATTTGTGAGTGCGCCGGATCAGGCTGTGGCAGATGATTCTGCTGCTAATGCTGAAACTCCGGTTGTAGATATGGAAAAAATTATTAATGACGATGACGCTGTACTTGGCGATGAGAATGCGCCTGTTACGATCGTTGAATTTTCGGAATTTCAGTGTCCTTACTGCGAAAAGTTTTATTCAGCGGCATATCAGGATATAAAGACAAATTATGTTGAAAGCGGTAAGGTAAAAATAGTTTTTAAACATTTTCCTTTAGGCTTTCACGCGGGGGCGTATCCGGCAGCTTTGGCTACGGAATGTGTTCGTGAACAGGGCGGGAATGAGATGTTTTTCGCGATGCATGACGCGATTTTTGACGACAATTCGATATTGAGCGGCGATGAAAGTTCTATAAAAGATGATCTGGCAGCATTGGCAAAAAAGGTCGGCGCAAATATGACGAAGTACAATTCGTGTATTGCGAGTGATAAATATAAAGATGAAATTGAAAGCGATATAGCCGCCGGACAAAGTGTTGGCATAAGCGGCACGCCGTCATTTGTTATAAACGGCGAGCTCGTTGTTGGGGCGTTTCCCTATTCCGAGTTTGAAAGTATTATTGAGGGCGCTCTGGCGAAATAATTACTTTTCGTAGAGTAAATATTCGAAATTCACGCCGTCTTCCTCGTCTTTCCCGAGGGATGTATGCTTTTTGAATTCTTCAGGAATTTGCGGAAAAAAAGTGTCGCAGTCGTATGGGGCGTCGAGCTTTGTGATGTAAATGCCGTCTGTTTTTGAATTTTTTATGGCTTCATTGTATACGCTTGTGCCGCCGATTATGAAAATTGTTTCAATGCTGTCGTCCGCCGAATCAATCGCTTTTGAGAGCGAATCGCAAATTTCCGCGCCGTGAGCTTTGTAATCGGGATTTGTCGTTAAGACTATGTTTTTGCGGTTTGCGAGAGGTTTAAATTTGGGAGTTAAGGATTCCCAGGTGGTGCGGCCCATTATGACAATGTTTTGTTTATCGGGATCGGCGGTTTTTGTCGTGGTTTCTTTGAAAAATTTCATTTCTTTTTTGAAATGCCATGGAATGCCGCCTTCCTTCCCTATTCCAAAATTCTTCTCGACGGCGACTATAATGTAGACTTTGTGTTTGTTCATACCGCTATTTCAAATTTTATAAAATCGTCGTGTTCGTAGCCCGTGAGTTCAAAATCCTCAAATTTCAATTCGTCAAAAGGTTTTTTGGCAATTTTTAAGTGAGGAAGAGGGTGAGGAGTGCGTTCGAGCTGGCGCTTCAGGCCGTCAATGTGATTCAGATAAATGTGCGCGTCGCCCAAAGTATGCACAAAATATCTTGGCTTGAGGTTGCACTCCTGCGCGACCATCTGAAGCAGAGTCGAGTAACTCGCGATATTATAAGGTACGCCGAGCGCGATGTCGGCGCTGCGCTGATACATCTGCAGGTCGAGACTATCGCCGGCGACGTAAAACTGGAAAAACATATGGCAGGGCGGCAGAGCCATCTTATCGATGTCCGCAACATTCCAGGCGGTCACAAGTATTCTTCTGGAATACGGATTGTTTTTGATCATGTCGATTGCCTGTTTCACCTGATCAATATGCCCTTTTTCATAGCTTTTTTTGGCCTCATTCCAGTCAAATTTTTCCCATTTTCTCCATTGATAGCCGTAAACCGGTCCAAGCTCGCCGTTTTCGTCGGCCCATGGATTCCAAATCGGTGTGTACTCCTTTAGGCCGTCGTTTATGTTTGTGGAGCCTTTCAAAAACCATAAAAGTTCCCGCAAAATCCCGGCGTAGCTGACTTTTTTTGTTGTCACCATCGGAAAGCCTTCGCGCAGGTCGTATTTTTTCTGTGCGCCGAAAATCGAAATCGTGCCGGTGCCGGTTCTGTCATGACGCTCAACTCCGTTTTCCATGACTTCACGTACTAGTTCGAGATATTGTTTCATTTTTTCAAATTTATATTTTGTCTTTATCCATGAAAATTCTGCTGCCAACCGATTGAGTCTGCCCCTGATACTTGCCTTTGTAGGGAGACTGCGCTTTTTGGTCCATTTTGCAGAAAACAAGCTGGCATACGCGTTTTCCGGACTGAAGTTTTATCGGAAGGGAGCTGGCGTTATAAAGCTCCAGCGTGATTTTCCCCTCAAATCCCGGATCAACCCAGCCGGCGTTTTGTATAAAAAGACCCATTCTTCCAATCGAGCTCCGCCCTTCCACAAAAGCAGTAAGATCGTGCGGGAGCTTCACGTACTCGCGGGTTGTTGCAAGAATAAAAGAGTGCGGCGGGATAGTGATGCTGTCACTTTCCATTTCGCGGTAATGGATTTCCGAATCGAGTGTAAGGAGCGACATCTGATTTTCCTCCATTATCAGAAAATGGCTTCCAAGCCTGCAGTCGACGGACGCGGGCTGGATGGAGTGCTCATCTATCGGGTCAATCGTGAGAATGCCTGTTTCGAGCATAGATTTGATGGTTTTGTCCGAGAGAATCATTTTGAGATTTTATGGGCGGTTTTCATTATATAGTTTTCCAGAATTTTTATGAACTCTTTTGGAATGTTGTTGCCGGCAAGATTTTTCAGAAATTTTCCTTTGATGAAGACTGTTGCCAGGTGAGATTCGTTTTTCCCGGGAAGGGAAATGGAAATATCAGCGTGGCGTGACTCGCCGGGGCCGTTTACGACGCAGCCCATTACAGCAATTTTAAGCTGTGCGATTTTGGGGTATTTTTTGAGCCAGACGGAAAGATGGATGTTTATGTGCGAATTTATTTCCTGCGCGAGTTTCTGAAAAAACGCATTGTCGGTTCTTCCGCAGCCGGGACAGCTTATGATTTTCGGTGAAAAATTTCTGAGATTTAGGGACTGTAGCAGTGTTTTGCAGGCTTCCACCTCCCGTGTGCGTGGCTGGCCGGGAGCAGGCGTGAGCGAAATGCGGATCGTGTCCCCTATTCCTTTTTGCAGAATAATGGCAAGAGCCGCTGTGCTTGAAACGATTCCCTGCATGCTGCTTCCGGCTTCCGTAAGCCCGATATGAAGGGCGTAAAAATGTCGTTGTTTTTTCATTTTTTTGACAAGAATTTCGTGAACTGCGATGAGATCCTGCAGATCAGATGTTTTTATACTGAGAACGATTCGGTTTTGCGGGAGTCCTGTTTTTTCAGCAAGTTTCGCCGAGGAAAGCGCGAGGGCGGCTAGAGATGTCAGAGACTTGGAGCCGGGTATTGAACCGCGGTTTATTCCTATTCTCACAGGTTTTTTGTATTTTATTGCGAGACGGATTATTTTTTGGAAATTTTTAGTGCCAGCGGTGCCGTAATCCACGTTTCCGGGATTTATGCGGTATTTATCAAGCGTTTTTGCGCAGAGTGGAAAGGCAGCCAGAAGCTCATGGCCGTTAAAATGAAAATCGCCAATTAAGGGGAGGGATTTGTAGCCTCTTGCATCCAGAATTTTTCTTATTTCCGGCACGGCCGCGGCGGCCGATTCCCCATTCACAGAAATACGGATAATTTCAGATCCCGCGTCAGCCAATTCCATACACTGCAAAGCTGTAGCAAGTGCATCAGCGGTATCGGTGTTTGTCATAGACTGGATTGCAACCGGATTATTCCCACCGATCTTTATGCTCCCTATTTTTACCTGCGGTGTTTTTATTCTCATATTATTATGATATTCTCTTACCATGCCAAAAGTAAAATTTCAAAATACAGGCGCGGAAGCCGAAGTTGAAGTTGGAACTCCGTTAATGGACGTCACCAGAAAAAACGGCTGGCCCATCGCTTACGGATGCGAAGATGGCATGTGCGGAACGTGCATCGTCAAAATTATTGAAGGAAAAGAAAATCTCACCCCGATGGCGGAAAAGGAAAAGCAAACTCTTTCCGTAATGAGCATGGACGATGGTCAATACAGGCTTGCGTGCCAATGCGTTATAAACGGCGATGTGACAATTGAGGGAATGTAAATTATTCTCTACTGTAAACGCCCATTAGTTCAGCCGAATTGAGGATGTGCGGTTTTATGGCATCGTAAAAATCACTGATGTTGGCGGAAGGTGTGAGATCCAGCGTTGAGTCCAGCGCATAAATCCTGAAATTATACCTGTGCGTTCCCGAAGGCGGACATGGAGGCCCATAGGCCGTTTTTCCGGAACTTGTCGTGCCCTGAACTGCTCCTTGCGGAACGGAATTCTCTTTTATTTCGGTTGTTTGCGGATCGATATTCCAGACGAGCCAGTGAATCCATGTGCCTGATAGGGCATCAGGATCGTCTACAACCAGCGCTAGGCTTTTTGTATTTTCCGGAAGTTCGCTTACTTGCAGAGGCGGAGAGATGCTTTCGCCGTCGCATGTGTATTTTGACGGGATGGCTTCATTAAAATTAAAAGCCGGACTTGAGATTTTCATAGTTATTGAGATAGGAAATTTTTCGATCGGTGGTGGAATAGGTGCGCTATCTCCGGTGACTTTGAAGAGCCAAAATGCCCCCACCCCGAGAGCAATTATTATCAGTGCAAATGTTATTTTTATTTTCATATTGAGAATGTGCGCATGGGAATGTTAATACATTTTTGCCGTTTCATCAATTTTTTGATAGAGTTTGGCAGATTTTAATTACCAAAATGAAATTGCGCGACAACAAATGGGGTTTTGACCTAAGTCTGGACAATCCTTTCAGGATTTTCAGGGTTTTGCGCGAGGTAGCTATAGAGAAAAATGGTGAGGAAAATATAGTGGATCTTTCGAGAGGTGACCCGGGTTACGGGTTTTCGCCTTCGGTTCACGGACGCGAGTTTTATGCTTTTCTGCTTGAGATTGATCAGATTTTAAATAATCCGGGCGAGCATTTTGTTTCCGATAATCATGATGATTTTGAGACTTTGTGGGAAAAAATTCAGGATCACGCAAGAAAAACATACAATGAAAAAAAGGCGGAGAGGCTGACGAAGGATTTTTATTTTTTTCTTACAAGAATTGAGAAATACGCGAAGGAGCAGGGGCTTGAGTGGGATAAACACAAAATTATTTTTGAGATTTTCAAATATTCGGCGGCGACCGGTGGAAGTTATCTTGATCCGCAGGGCGAAACTCTTGCAAGGCTTGTGGTGGCCGATCATTATAATAAAAAACTCGGGCTTGGGCTTGATTACAAAGATCTGATTTTTTTGCAGGGCGTTTCGCACGGCATCGGGACGATTTTCAAGGTTTTGTGCGATGAAAACGTGGATTTTCTGAGCAAAGGCGATTATGTGATGCTGAATTCGCCGGTTTATGCGCCGTACAATACGATTCTTGAAAACCGCGGGCTGAAGGCTTTTTCTATTCCGGTTGATCCGGCGACGGGCAAGGTTGTCGGAGATATAGATGAAATTTTGAAAAACGCGCCGGAAAACCTGAAATTGATTTGTCTTATTGATCCAAACAATCCGACAGGTTTTATGAATGATGAGGAATTCTTACAGAAAATAGCGAAGTTTGCTGAGGAACGAAACGCCTTGATCGTTTCTGATGAGGTTTACAGCGATTTCTTTATGGAAAGAAAGAAAAATATTATGAGTTTCGCGCGGAACAGAAGTATCGTGATTTGCGGAAGGAGCAAAATTGAGCGAAGCACGGGACTGCGTTTCGGGGAATTTGTCATTTCAAAAGAAGCCCAGAAATATATTCCGGAAAATATTCTCAAAGGAAAACTGGATATCGCTTCCGACCTGATGCAGCTGCTGATTTTCGCGAAAGCGCCGGGCGGAATACGCGGTGAGTTTCAGCATGTGACTTTCGTGACGGGGCCTTCGCAGTTTCTGGGAATTTCGCACATGATTTTCGGGGATGAAGACAGAGCCGAATACTTAAAAAGAATCCGCGTGAATATGGAAACTTTTTATGAAATTCTGGGCATGCCGTACAACAAAAATCTTTATTATTCGTGTTTTGATCTTATGGATATTCCCGGAAATACGAGAGCCGGACTTGAGGCCGAGGAGCTTTTTGTCGGGCTGGCCGAAAAAGGCGTTGTGCTTATTCCCGCGAATCTGTTTTTCTCCGAGGAGGAAAGAAAAAAGAAGGATTATCGGACTTACGCGCGCGGTTCTCTTCCAAATCTGACTTTTTCAAATCTTCAGAAAGCCGCGAAGCTGATAAAGGAATATATGACAGCTTAAAGTTTGCGGTCGGCAATCGTGGCGGAGCCGAGGCATATTTCGCCGTCGTAGAAGGCCGCGAACTGGCCCGGCGCGATGCCCTGATCGTCTGAATCGAGAGTGACCTCTGCTTTGTTTTCGGAAATGAAGTTTAAGGCGGCGTTGTGGAAATAGGGACCGTGGCGGAGTTTGACTTTCAGGTTTTTGCGCGCCGGTGCTCTGTCGGCAAACCAGTTGAAATTTTCTACCGTGAGCAGGTTTCTTTTTTTGTCGGGTGCGTGGTAACTGGCCGAAACGTAAATTATGTTTTTGGGAATGTCTTTTTTTACGACAAAGTAAGGGCCGCCGGAAAGTTTTATGCCTTTCCTCTGCCCTATCGTGTAATACCAATAGCCTTCGTGTTCTCCGAGACGGCGGCCCGTTTCAAATTCGATAATATCCCCGGGCTTTTCACCAAGATAATGTTTAACAAACTGGGCATATGGAATTTTTCCGAGAAAACAAATTCCCTGGCTGTCTTTTCTGTCTTTGTTGGGAAGATCGAAATCCGCCGCAAGTTTTCTGACTGATTTTTTTGTGAGATGGCCGATCGGAAAAATAAGTTTGCAAAGCTGTTCCTGATTCAGATTTGAAAGAAAATATGTTTGGTCTTTCATAGGATCCGGAGAACATTTCAGAAAAAAAATACCATCGTGTTCTTCGATCTGCGCGTAATGGCCGGTTGACACCTTTTCGTAACTTTTATCAATTTTGTCCAAAAAAAGCCCGAACTTGATCCGGCTGTTGCACATAATATCGGGATTCGGCGTTCTGCCGGCCGAAACCTCCGAGATTGTATATTCCACAACCGTTTCAAAATATTCCTTCTGAAGCGGAATAATTTTCAGCGGAACATTTATGTCTTTGCAAATTTTGCGGACAAATTTTAAATCCTCCTCCCATGGACAATTCCCAAGAAAAGACAATTCATCCTCAAGCCAGATTTTCAGATAAAATGCAGTGAGATCGTGTCCCTGATCTTTTAAAATTCTAAGCGCGACCGCGCTGTCCACACCTCCTGAAACGAGCACTGCAATTTTCATAAATAATATATTTGCGGTCGTTGATTGTATCCGAAAACACAAAAAAAAGCCACGAATCGCGGGTGGCAAGAGGTGCTACCCTGGAGAAATACCAAGACACACTCCGGGCAAAAAACCCGACTGCATAAGTACCTCTTCTTAAAGAACCTGAAAAAAACAAGACTATAAGGACGAGATTTGAGATTCCATGACAGCCCGACCGAAGTCGAATCCGCCACCCTCATAACAATACGACGTCACCGCCATATTACGACGAGAACAGTACACAAAGCTTACTGAATGGATCTTGCGATCTATCCATGCAAAGCATACTCAGGAAGATACTATCCCTTTGAAGAGAAACTCACATCATTTATACCGCAAGCGGGCACCGCCCCGTTTACAGATAGAAATGCTTTTAGTTATGAGTCTCACAACGCATAACTACTGCGAGTATGTTGTCTGCAAAAGCAGACAGATACTTCTCCAGAGGGAGCTGCGCTCAGAAAGAGTACACTACTCACAACAAGAATCGTGAGATAGAAGCTGGAGTCTTGTAATCTTTGCGAGCACAGCTCGCTCCGGAGAAAATTTTTGGCCGATGATGTAAATGATCTTTTGTTTTTGTTTTTCGAAAACCTTTAACACTTACATTATAGTATATTTTAATAATGATGTCAACCGTGAAGTTCAAGACTTTTCCCGACCTCCTCCCAGTTCACGATATTCCAGAAGGCTTCGATAAATTTTCCTCTTTCATTTTTGTAATCGAGATAGTAGGCATGTTCCCAAACGTCGATCACCAAAAGCAAAGGTAAACCGGGCGCGATGTTTACATTATGTTTTTCAATCTGCATGATGACTGGGCGGTTTGTCATTTTGTCGAGAAAAAGCGCGGCCCAGCCGGATCCTTCGACGCTTGCCGCGGCTGCGGAAAATTCTGTCTTGAAACGTGCAAAACTTCCGAATTCAGTGGTAATGCTTTCTGCCAGAGCTCCCTGCGGCTCGCCGCCACCACCATTTCCTGCCGGCGCCATATTCGCCCAAAAAAGAGAATGGAGAATATGTCCGCCCACATTGAAAGACAGATTTTTCAATACGGATTTCATATCAAGCTCCGCTCCTTCTTTGCGCGCGGTTTCGAGTTTTTCAAAAACTGCATTCGCTCCGTTTACGTAGCCCTGATGGTGTTTATCGTGATGAATTTGAAGCTGCTGCGCCGAAATGTATGGCTCGAGTGCGTTAAAATCGTACGGCAAAGCCGGTAGTGTGTAAGGTTTTTTATTCATAAAATTTTTATTAGCAGCATCCGCCTTTTTTATCGTCCATATATAAAAATTTATTTTTTTAAAAGACGGTGTTGATAATAGCCCAAACTTTTCGAATAGTAAATTCTTTAAAGTTCGTCGACTGTGACAAAAGAGTAGCCGTGATTGCGATACCATTCGATTATGTTTGGCAGAACCGCGAGGGTTGACCGGCTTATAACATGCATCAGGACAATAGCCTGATCCGGAGGATTTGATGTTGCGTAATGATAAATGTGCTGACGGCCGGCCGCTGAATTTTCATGAAATTTCCAGTCGCCGGTACCGTTTGTCCAATGGAAATATTTCCAGCCGTCCTGTGCCAAAACCGCGTCCGTGCTGGCATTGCGCGCGCCGTACGGGTAACGGAAATACGGATACACATCGAGTCCCGTTATTTCTTTCATGATGTCCCTCGTGGTGTTCAGCTGCCAGCGGATCGTGTCCGCGCCAAGCGTTCTAAAATCCGGATGATTATAACTGTGGCTCGCCAGAAGATGACCCTCCTCAACAATTCTTTTCATTTCCTCCGGTCTGTTCTGGGCCACACATCCGAGCATAAAGAAAGTTGCTTTTACATCCTGTTCCTTCAGCACGTCCAGAAAACCGTTTATATCGCCGTATCCGTCATCAAAAGTCAGCGCCACGCGTTTTGCGGCAACATTTATGTTCCAAATCAAAGGACTTGATTCAAACACAAAAAGGTTTTCAGCCGCGAGCTGCAGGCGCATTTCGTAAGTACCGGCTGCTACCGGAGATAAAATTTTAAATGTAAAATTGGCTGTTTCTCCGGGCAAAACCTCAAGCGCTCCGATCATCCCGCCTTCCGGTGAGAATAATTCCGCGGTCTGGGTGTCCGTCGCGGCAAGTTTTATCGGGAACGGGCCGTCGCCGTACCACGGCACACTTCCTGTGTTTTTTAATTTCATGCTGATTTCCGCCGTGCCGTTTAAAGGCAGGCTTTCCTTTTCGGTTTTTTCAACAATTTCATAATCGTAGTTTTTGGCAAAATCCCCATCAACGACGATGTCGAAAGTCAGTATGGCGTTGTTGAGACCTTTTATTCCGGTGACCACCGGCGCAAAATTTTCTCTGTAAAAACCTGCGGCAGCCGGCGCTTTTATCTCGAATTTGAATGTTGTCGTTTCGTCCGGAGCTATGACTGTTTTTCCATTTTCATCTTCAATATAAATCTGTGACGAATTTTTCCATTTATCCAGGCCGGCACTGTAAAAAGCACTTTCCCGTTCGCGGGGCAGATAAGTTCCCAAAACAAATCTGTTTTCGGAATTTTCCGCAAGATCCCACTGGGCTTTGCCGGTATTTTTCAGAATAACCTTGAGTTCTTTTGTCCCCCCCGGCTTAACATGAATAACCTCGCTTTCCTGCTCGACAATCTCGAATTTGTAAAGTTCGGAAATGCGCGGTTTCTCATCGGTACTTATAACCTGAGTGTGCATAACTTTTCCAAGTCCCGCGCCAAACCCCACCATTAAAAATGTAAAAATGGCTACGAGAAAGAGATTTGTAACTTTTTTTGACATTTTGTTTTTGTTTTTGCTTTGATTGTATTATACAATAAAAGTGACGGGGCGTCAATTCTGCTCCCGGCTCCTTTGTTTTTGGATTACGGTTGTTAATTTGCGGCCTTGTCCATTTTGCTGTCTTTTTGCTGTACTTTCGGACAGGGAAAGCGTAATGGATATATCTTTCCTTAACCTTAAAATTTATGAATAAACAAAAGCAATTAACTGTTCGCATGGATGCCGGACTGTATCAAATGGCTCAGGATAAATGTTATGGCCAATTTGGGATTGGTTTGAGCCCTCTTATAAAGGTTTTTTTAAAAGCGTTTGTAAGCCAGAGAGGCGTGGGATTTTATGTCGGTGATGATGATCTGTGCAGGCTCTTCGCAAAATGGTTAATAAAAAAGCGTTCCGACAAAGGCAAGAAGGGCGGCACTCATTTATATGGACCTTATCTAAAAGATCTTTACGATCTGGGCATAAATTAATGGAGCGGGTAACGGGAATTGAACCCGTGTCTTCGCCATGGCAAGGCGATGTAATGCCGTTATACGATACCCGCTGAATTTTTAAGGCTGGTTTTAGACTTCCCTTACGGAGGAAGTGCCGTCCACCTTTTTGCCTTTTTCACCGCCGATCTGGCTGCTTGATGGCATCTGTGGCTGAGCTGCGGCTCCTTCAAGAGTGGCCTTGTGTGAAAGATTATATCTTCCCATTCTATCAACTTCCATCAATTTTACTTTCAAAATGTCGCCTTCGGTAACTACATCTTCGACCTTGTTCACTCTTTCTTTTGCCAATTGTGAAACGTGTACAAGTCCTTCTTTTCCGGGAAGAAATTCGACCATCGCTCCGAAATCAAGGATACGGGTCACCTTTCCTTCAAAAACTTCACCGGCCTTTGGAACGTATGTGATTCTTTTGACCCAGTCCACGGCCTTTTTGCCGCTTTCCTGGTCGGGAGCGGTGATTGTGACTATTCCATCATCGTTTATGTCGATTTCAACATTGCATTTTGCGGTGATTTCCTGAATGGTTTCGCCGCCTTTGCCGATAACAACCCTGATCATGTCGGGATGAATCTTGATGGTCATAATAAGCGGCGCGTATTTTGAAAGCTCTTTTCTTGGCTCGGGGATGACTTCAAGCATTTTCGCCATGATAAAATCCCGTCCTTCTTTGGCTTTTGAAAGAGCTTCCCTCATGATAGAGAGAGAAAGTCCCTTCACTTTTATGTCCATCTGAAGCGCGGTGATTCCGTCAGCTGTTCCTGTAACTTTGAAATCCATGTCTCCTGCAAAATCCTCCAGTCCCTGGATGTCACTTAAAATTTTATAATTTGAAGTATTTTCTTTGTCCGTGATAAGACCCATCGCGATTCCGGCAACCGGACGCGTTATCGGCACGCCCGCGCACATTAGTGAGAGCGTTGATCCGCATACGGAAGCCATAGAGCTTGATCCGTTACATCTTACGATTTCGGAAACGAGCCACATCGTGTATGGAAATTCCTCTTCCGTTGGAAGAACGGGCTTGAGCGCACGTTCCGCAAGATCTCCATGACCGATTTCACGTCGGCCGGGGCCGCGGAGCGGTTTTATGTCGCCCGTTGCAAATGGCGGAAAATGATAATGATGCATGTATCTCTTAGTAATGTCCCTATCCATCGTGTCTATCATCTGAGCATCGCCGGGGCCGCCAAGCGTTGTGACCGTCAAAGCCATTGTTTCGCCGCGCTGGAAAATTGCGGAGCCGTGAGTTCTGGGTAAAACATCCATTATCACCGTAATCGGACGTATTTCATCGAGTTTTCTGCCGTCAATACGTTCCTCTTTTTCAAGAACTCTTTTTCTCATGCCGGTCTCTAAAAGGTTATTGAGAACTTCTTTCAGTTCGCGTTCGGACAAACTTTCATTTTCGATTTCAGCCGCAAAATGCTCAAGAAGAGCTTCTTCGAGTTTGTGGAGCTCCGCCTTTACATCTTTTTTTGTTTTTCCTTTAATTTTCGCGAGCATGTCGTCCGTAACGAATTCTTTTACTTTTTCAACAGTTTCCGCTGAAGGTTTCACTACGGTCATTTCCATTTTATCAATTTCGAACTGTTTGACGTAATCAAGCTGAAGCTGGCATATCTCTTTTATATGCTTGTGGGCCATGTCGAGCGCCTGAATTATAATGTCCTCGCTTACTTCATCGGCGGATGCCTCAACCATTGTGATTGCATCAATAGTTCCAGCTACAACAAGGTTCAATTTTCCTTCGTCACATTCCTTATATGTTGGATTTACAATCAATTTTTCATCTTTGTATCCCATTCGCACAGCTCCAATAGGGCCATCAAACGGCGCGCCGGTTAACATCAGCGCCACGGATGCGGCGTTTAAAGCGGTTGTACTCGGTTCCACTTCCAGATCAGCTGACAAAGCCGTGCAGATAATCTGAACTTCATTTGTCGCTCCTTTCGGAAAAAGCGGACGTATCGGCCTGTCTATCATACGCGATATCAAAATGGCATTTTCGGAAGGACGACCTTCACGTTTGATAAAACGGCTGCCTTTGATTTTTCCGGCGGCATACATATTCTCCTCATAATCCACCGTCATCGGGAAAAAATCCGCGCCTTCTTTTCCTTTTTCGGAAATCAACGCATTCGCCATAATTACAGTATCTCCCAGTGATACCGTCGCATAACCGTTTGCGTAGGAAGAAATCGGGGAGTTCGTGATACTAAATTCCCGTCCCGCGAGGGTCATTTTCGCAATTTTTGGTTCCATAGTTTACTTAATTGTTAGGAATTACAGCCGGTAAACAGGAACCAAAACCGTCTCAAGTGACAAGATTTAAAGAACTAAACTTTCTTAGTTCTTTCAAGCCTGTTACTTAAGAGTTTCCTCCTGTGGCCGGCGGAAAAATATTTAAAAGAGCGCTATTTTAATTTTCTCAGCTTAAGTTCTCCAAGAAGCTTTTCGTAATTATCTTTTTTGTGCATTTTCAGATAATTCAGATGTTTTCTCCTTTTTCCCACCAATTTCAAAAGGCCTTTTCTTGAATGGTCATCCTTCGGATGCGTTTCAAGGTGTTTTGAAAGATCGTTTATCCTTTCCGTAAGGATTGCAACCTGCACCTGTGACGAACCCGTGTCTTTTTCATGGGTTCCGTATTTTGTCATTACTTTCTTTTTTTTGGTTCGTTCCATAATATAGTATTTTTGGGAAAAAAATTTGCAGGCGTAAGTTTACACAAAAATCTGATTTTTGGCAAGAGTGAAAATCGGCTTATATCCACCTTTTATATCTAAAATAGCTTATCATCGTCACCACTATTCCTATTAAAATACCTGTTATTACAGGAAAAGCCAGCGGATGCTCCGCAAGCGGCAGGTTTATTATATTCATTCCATAAAACCCTGTAATAAAGGTCAGCGGAAGCATAATTACCGAAAAAATAGTCAGGATTTTTATGACATTATTTGTATTGTGGGACAGAATCGATTCGTTTGTATCCTGAAGAGAAACCGCCAGTTCCTGCAGGTTTTCCAGTCTGTTCCAGATTTTCTCTATTTTATCCACTATATCATCGAAATAAACATCCAGATTTTCAGGCAGAAATTTCTTGTTTTTGTGCTCGAGCTGGGCAATTATCGCACGCTGCGGCATGATTATGCGTCTGAAATTGATAATGTCTTTTTTCAACATTAAAATATCCTTGAGTCTGTCCTTCGAATAATCGCTTTCAAAAACATCTACCTCAAGTTCATTCAGTTGTTTTCCGAGATCGTCCAGAGTTGGAAATCCCGATTCAAAAAGGTCATCAATAATCATGTAAAGAAAATATCCGCTTCCCTTGTCCATGTAATTTTCCCTGATTTTTTTCTTTTTTTTGCAGGTTTCGAAAAGTTTTTCTATGATCGGATCGTTTCTGTGGATCGTCACAACAAAATTCTGTCCTATGAAAATATATATTTCTGATGATTTTACTGTTTTTTTCCGACCCTGTACGACAGGTATGTGCAGGACTATGAAAAGATAATTTTCATATTCGTCGATTTTTGACCTTTCGCTTTCTTTCGACAAACAATCCTCCAGGTCGAGGTGATGAAATTTATATGTTTTTTTCAAATAAGCCGTGGCCCGCGTGTCCGGATTAGTTATTGATATCCATGTAAAAGGAGCTTTTCTGCTTTTAATTTTTTCAATTTTTGATTCCGTGATCATGTGTAAAATATAATTGCGTCTGTTGACTTTAGCAAGCCCTACAGTAAAATACTTCTTATGAACTATCGGAAGATAATTGCGGAATCCTGGCTTTATACTCAGAAAAATAAAAAACTTATATTATGGTTTGGCTTTCTTCCTGCTTTATTCACAACAACATTTAGCGTCGGCTATCTTGCATATCAGTTTTTCGCCTTTAAAAAATCCTATTTGTTCGATGATTCCGACGAAAGTTTTCTGCACGAGGTCGCTGCTTTTATATGGACATTTATACGGGATCATGTGTCCCTAACAGTTCCGCTTGTAATTGTTGCGGCAATTTTTGCAATTGTTTATCTGTTATTTCCGACCCTCGCGAAAGCGTCCTCAATTCAGATGATTGCAAGAAACAGGAACAATCAGCCGGCTGGTGTTGGCACGGGTCTTAGGCATGGGATAATGTCTTTCTTGCCGCTTCTTGAATATCATTTGCTGATAAAAACCTTTGCGTTTTTTTCCATAATTATTGAAATGGCTTTTGTTTTGAGGAATCTCGGACCTGTTATATTCAAGCTGTTTTTGCCCGTTTTTATAATTTTCGTAATCATAAGTCTTGTTTTGACGATTCTTTTCACTTATGCGGACTTTTTTATCGTGGTTGATGATGATGGTGTTTTTGAATCCATGAAAAAGAGCGCGAAACTTGTGGTAATGAACCTTAAACATACATTTCTCGTAACAATTCTAATGTTGATTATCGGCATCAGAATCGTAATTCAGGTAATACTTGTTTTTCTGATTCCCGCGCTGATCGTGCTTATTACAGGATATATCGCCACGGTTACGCTTCCGGTGACCAGTGTAATCGTTGGGGGACTCGTGGGGTTTGTTGCGCTGATTATTGCGGCTTATCTTAATGGAATTGTCGATATTTTTTCATATACCGTATGGACTTTCACTTTTCTTGAATTGACATCCCAAAAAATTCATACAGCAAGAGGACTTCCGGAAGAGGAACAGAAAGAAGAGGAAAACAAGGAAGATAAGGATACCGAAGGCGAGCATGCAAATCTTTAAGGCGCTATCGCTGTTATCAGAATGAAAATCAGAAAAATAACCGCAAGGTGCGCTGCCTGATCGAGAAAGAAAGGCTTCGGTCCTGACGTATGACGTTTTATATAGGTTATTTTCGCAAGATCAATGAAAAAATGTGTCGTGCTTATTGCGAATGCGACCGCAAGCGGCCATAAAAATCCTTTCAGCAGATATGGTATAAGCACCAGCAGTATTATTACAAAATGAATAAAAACGTGTACTAGAAGCCCTTTTTTGCTTCTCATCTTCCATTTAACAAGAGATTTCGGCTGAAATATAAAATCGCCTGCAAGATGCGCGAGTATAAGATAAACCAGTATCATTATTTATCAGTTAGGCTTGGTATTTTCATTTATTCTTGAAACCATTGTTGCGCTTATCTGCTCCGCGAGTGTCGTGTTTGTCGCAAGAAGTTTCTTAAAATCGTCTTTTGAGAGAATAAATATTTCGCTGTCCGCGAGCGTTTTTGCGGAAGCATTTCTGTGTTCATCGGAAACCAGAGCCATTTCGCCAAAAAATCCGTCAGCATTTATCTGCGCAACAGTCTTGGGCAATTCCCCTTCCGGCGCGGAATGAAAAATCTCGACCATGCCTTTCTTTACTATATAAAGGGCGTCTCCCTCGTCCCCTTCCTTAAAAAGCATGTAATTTGCGGGATAATACATGAGAACTATTTTCTGGATAATTTCTCTGTGGGAATTTTCATCAAGATCCTTAAATAAAGGTATTTTTTTGAGAATGGCCAATATGGCCGAAACATCCACGTTTTTGTTTTCCATAGAAAATTGGTTATTTTTTCAAAAGAATTATACCACTTTTTGGCTTGTCCTGCCCAAGTCGCACATTGACGCTTTGGCGGTTTTGTGTTATAATAAAACAAATCATAAATTACGCATGCTTACACTTTCACAAAACAAAAAGATTGCTATCTCGGCTATAGCTATATTTGCAGTATCGTTTATGTTTATGCTGTTTTTTCTTGAAACCGGCGGAATTCAAACTACAACGATACAAACGGATGCTGTTCACGTGAATGAATCCTCCATTGCTGAGGCCAGTCTGGAAGCGGCCTACAGAGAATATTTGAGCGACAAGGACGCTCCAATGGTCGTGATTGATGTTGAAGGAAAAGTAAAATACGCGAGCGCGGACTTTTGCTCAATGCTGTCTGTAAAATGCGATGCTCTTACCGGACACTCGCTGTTTGACCATATAAACAGCAAAGATATGGCGGAATTTGTTTCGAGTCATTCCAAACTTATAAGCGAAGGTGAAAAACTTGAAGGTATCGGTCCGTACAGAATTTCAGGAAATGACGGTGAGCTGCTTGTAATGCTCAGCGCCTATCCCGTTCTCAACAAAAAAAATAAAGTTATTGAGATTATTTTTTCCGCGAAAGATCTGACGGAACAGGTTGAGGAATTGAATAAAAATACTGACAACGACCCCGGTCCGGCGTGGATTAAACATATTTATCCCGACTCCAGGCTGATGGTGGACAAAATTATATAAACGGGGGTAAAATCGTGCTCGCTTGTAACTTTTACTATGCCACGATATCAGGCGGGCGAGACCGAAAAAAAATGGCAGAAGAAATGGTCGAAAACCGGTCTTTATAAAGCGGATTTAAACGACGGGAAGCGCGAGAAATATTACAATCTCGTGATGTTTCCGTATCCTTCGGGAGACAAGCTGCATGTCGGACACTGGTACAATTTCGGGCAGGCAGACAGCTGGGGCAGATATATGAGAATGAGAGGACACAATGTATTTGAACCGATGGGCTTTGACAGCTTTGGTTTGCCGGCCGAAAATTACGCGATAAAAACAGGCGTTCCGCCTGCCGAAAGCATTTCAAAAAATGTCGCGTACATGAAAAAACAGCTTGGCGCGATGGGCGCAATGTACGACTGGGATAAATCCGTTACAACTTCGGATCCGGAATATTACAAATGGACACAATGGATTTTTCTCCAGCTTTACAAAAACGGCCTGGCATATAAAAAAATGGCGCCCGTGAATTGGTGTCCGAGCTGCAAGACCGTTCTTGCAAACGAGCAGGTTCAGGACGGCACATGCGAAAGATGCCACAGCGAAATTACAAAAAAAGACCTGAGTCAGTGGTTTTTCAAAATAAGCGATTATGCCGAGAAACTGCTTGATTATGAAAGTCTCGACTGGCCGGAAAAAACGATTGCGATGCAGGAAAACTGGATAGGCAAAAGCCACGGATGTGAAATTGATTTCCCGCTTGAGGATGGCAGTGACCTGCTGATCTGCTACACGACAAGGCCGGACACTATTTATAGCGTCACTTTTATGGTTATCGCGCCGGAGCATCCTCTGGTCGATGAATTTGTGAAAGGAACAAAATACGAAGCCGAGGTAAAAAAGGCCAGAAACACAATTAACAAACAAACACTTATAGAAAGAACTTCCGAGGGCGGAAAAGATAAGATCGGCTGTTTTCTTGGCAAATATGTAATAAATCCGGCCACGAACGAAAAAATCCCAGTGTATATGGCGAATTTCGTGCTGATGTACGGCACGGGCGTTGTGATGGCCGATGCGCATGATGAGCGCGATTTTGAGTTCGCTAGGAAATATAATATTCCTTTAAAATTTGTGATCTCCGAGAATGGCGAGGAAATTGACCCTGCCGACTTTGAAGGCGCGTACACGGCTGACGGGATTTTGTTTAATTCCGGAGGTTTCAGCGGAATGAATAACCGAAAAGCACTACCTGAAATGATAAAATGGATTGAAGGAACTCATCATGGCCGAGCCACGATAAATTATAAACTGCGCGACTGGCTTGTGAGCAGGCAGAGATATTGGGGCGCGCCGATTCCGATTGTTTATTGTGAAAAATGCGGTGAAGTTGCGGTGGACGAGAAAGACCTTCCTGTTAAGCTGCCTGAAAATGTTGATTTGAAGCCGCGCAATGATGGGAAGTCCCCTCTCGCGAGTCATGAGAAGTTTTTGAACTGCAAATGCCCGAAATGCGGCGGCAAGGCCGTGCGCGAAGCGGACACAATGGACACTTTTGTATGCAGCAGCTGGTATTTTTTGCGTTACCCATCAAACACACTAACCGACAAACCATTCGACAAAAAAATCACAAAAAAATGGCTTCCGGTAGACATGTATATCGGCGGGCCGGAACACGCGTGCATGCATCTTTTGTACGCGAGATTCATAAATATGGTGCTGAACGATCTTGGATTTATTGATTTTAAAGAGCCTTTCACAAAACTTGTGCATCAGGGAATGATCACGAAAGATGGTGCAAAAATGAGTAAATCAAAAGGAAATGTCGTGAGTCCGGATTCTTTCGTCGAAAAATATGGAAGTGATGTTTTTAGGATGTATCTCATGTTTATGGGGCCTTTTACCGACGGTGGCGACTGGAATGACAGCGGCATAACCGGCATCGCGCGGTTTGTCGACAAGTTCTGGAATCTTATAAAGAACGATTCCGGAAAGATTTTGGATTCCGCAGTTCTGGAGAAAAATCTGCACAAACTTATCAAAAAAATTACCGGCGATATTGAAAAAATGCATTTTAATACCGCTGTCGCGGCGTTTATGGGATTTTTAAATTTTGCGGTGAAAAACGGAATCGATAAAGGCGCTAAAAAGGTTTTGGTTTCGCTTATCGCACCGCTGGCACCACATCTTGCAGAGGAATGCTGGGAGATCATCGGTGAAAAATACAGTGTTATTGACTGCGGATGGCCGGAATTTGATAAAAAACTTGTGATTGATGAAAGTATTAAAATCGGAGTGCAGGTAAACGGAAAAGTCCGCGGGGAAATAGAAATTTCAATAGACGCGGTAAAAGAGGAAGCTTTGAAACTTGCGCGGGAGAATGCAAATGTGATGAAATATCTGTCCGCGGGAAAAGTCGTGAAGGAAATTTATGTTCCGGGAAGGATAGTGGGATTTGTGGTTAAGTAAAATATTTATTTTTTAATTTTCATTATATGAAAAAAATTGCTTTGGTAATGATGGGCTTGTCGCTGTTCCTTACAGCGTGCAGCACTTCAACGACAACTACCGTTGCTCCTCCAGAAATGCCGGAATTAACAAGCGCTGACTGTTTTGGTAACAGCGTTCTTTATGAGGTTCCGGATTCTACCTTAAAATTCTGCTACAAAGAAGAATGGGGAATGCCGGTTGTTTCGGGAACAGCGGAAGAGGGAAAAGTGACTGTTTCTTTTGACGGCGATGCCGTAAGTCCGGAAATTTCCTATATATCCACGGACAGCGAAGATGGTTTTTGTTTTGACTGCATTATTCCGGAACTGCCGGAAGAGAATCTCGTAACTGCTTTTGCTGAAGAAACAGGCCTGGCCTCAGATTCTTTCAATCTGCGAAAGGTACACGTCTATGGAGTGCGCGGTATAAGAGTCCACTATACGCGTGACGGTGTGGACAGCTTAAGCTTTTTTGTACCAAACGCTTTTGACGGGTATAACCTGGATATTAACGGTCCAAACAGCATCGCATCAGAAATAGACGATATGTCTCAAATGATGATCGCGTTTTAGTTTTATCTAAAAAACGGGATTTATTTATTCAATTCGTCTCTGCAAGTCGTACCGTTGTGTTCAGGATTGTCCGGATTTTCCAGTGGAAGCCAGTCGCAAACCGTTACATCGGCTGATGACATAGCAAGTTCCCAGTAACATTCATTCTGAGCGGCTCCGGCATCCATTGCTTCACAATCAGCCAGGCTTGATTCGGTGCTTGTCGAGCTGCATCCTGCGATTGCAAGCACAAAGCCCGCTAACACGAGTAATTTCGTTTTCATACTTTCCTTTGGTTAAGGATATTTGTTGATATATTTATAACTCCTTTTCGGCTACCTTGCAATTTTTTGTGTTGAAAAGTTCTCGTCAACAGAAAAAGGGGGATGTTTCGGGTTGGTTAAAACAAACTTTTTGGGAGGTGGGGTTTTTGTTAATTTATTCTGAAATTCATCAGTAAAATTTTTCTGCAACGAAGATTCCGAAGTGGGCTCAAGGATCAGGAATGATGCCTTCGTGTCCCCGGAATCCGGCTTATTCCCGTGAATATTTGAGAAGAATAATTCACGAGATGTTCCTTGACATCTCGTTCTAGATATAAGTTTTGGGTTTTTCAAACGGTGCGAAAAAAAAGGAGAATTGTCATGAGCAAGAAGTGGTGCCTGATCTTCATGTCGCTGGCGGCCGTCCTGACGGAAGGCTGCCAGGATGAGCTCCTTCTTCCGGGCTCCGGCTCGGGGCTCTCATGGGCGGAGATCCCCGGAGAGAGTCCGCCTTTCGGAACTCAGGGAGAGTTCGGCGGAGGTAGCGATCCGGAGAACGGCTGGGCCGAGGCGGGCTGCGGCAACCTGCCGGACTGTCCGCTCAACACCAACTGCAACAGGCCGTCGAACCACCAGTTCACGGACCACGCTTCGATGTCCTCGAGCATTGTCGAAGCCGCAGCGTATCTCTACAGCGAGTGCGCTGTCGACGGGAAGACGGACGGAGGTCTGCATTCCAACGACTACATCACACGGGCGGAAGCGCTCAAAGTGTCCATGTACCTGTTCGGACTGATGTTCAACTGCAACGGCAGCAATCCGTACGCGGATGTCGGGACAGGTGACTGGTACTACCCTCTCGTGCTCTGCGCGACCAAGTGGGGCGTGCTTGACACTGCCAACGCCTACTTCTACCCCAACAACGATGCGAACCTCGTCGAGGCCGCGAAGATGCTGGTGATATCCGCCTTCGCAAGCGGCGTCATCCAGATCAAGAATCCCTCCTCCGGCCACTTCAGCAACATTCCCAAGTCCCACTGGGGCTACCCCTACGTCGAGACCCTCTACTACTACGGCGCACTCAACAGCAACCAGACCGGCTATCCGCCCGACCGCAAGGTCAAGCGCGGCGAGTACGCGTTGATGGCGGCCGCTCTGTCGCCCTGCTACTGCAACAACGTGGTCTGCGCTTCCGGCTGTTACTGCGACCAGGACCTCCATGCCTGTGTCAACAACAGCGGAACCAACAACAACAGCTCCGGCGACAACAACTCCAATCCCGCTTCCGGCAGCGGCAATCCCGGTTCTGGCAGTCCCAGCTATACGCCGCCGCCGTCGGTTGGCAGCGAGGGGATCAACATCACCATGGCCTGCTTTCCCGATCTCTCAAGCGTCAGCTGCCAGGCCGGAAATACGGTCTTCTCGGTCACGTGCTTTCTGAACAATCTCGGCGGCTCGGCCCTGAACATCAGCAGCCTTCCGATGTCCATTCTCAAACCGGAAGATCAGGCGCTGTGCCACGTGACCCAGCAAAACCAGTCCTCCACCTATGTCGGCGCCCATACCGGCACGTACCTCAACGGCCCCTACGTCATTTCCTGCACAGACATCCCGACCGACCACGTTTTCGAGATTTCTTTCGATGCGGTGATCGGCGGCCAGACGTACAACGATCTGGTAGAAGACTACATCGACGTTTCTGATCCGGTCTTCGACAGCTGTTTCACGCCTCCCCCGCAGCAAACGCCTTCGGGCGGGCCGACAGGCGGGTGGATCTGCGATCC